>CAZSVU010000053.1:0-28995 GCA_964610275.1 uncultured Polyangiaceae bacterium
CATGGGAAGGCTCCTTCGCCCTGGCCAAGGAGCCTTCCCCCTGCGCCGTGCCCCTTTCCCTCGCCCCTTTCCCTGCAGGCGCCAGTGCCAGCGTGAGCTGGCGCGCGCCTGCACTCGCCGTCCCTTCGACCTCATCCCCCACGCCCTGCGCGACGGCACTCAGCGTAGAGGCAGCAGCCTAGGTGCCGCGGGGGGCGCCGCACTGAAGCCCGTGGGCGTACTCCGCACGCCAGCGAGGAAGCCGCCGCCCGCCTTCAGGTTGCCTGGGCCCTTCGGGGGGCCCGGCAACCGGGCGGGCTATAGGCGGTCAAGTAGCAGCACAGGTATGCGCCGATCGCGGTCGACCTTGCCCTCGACCTTGCCCATGCCCATCGCCCCACCCTCGACCGTGCCCGTCCCCATCACCCTTTTTCAGTACGCAGCTGCGACTTCTCGCGAGTATCTGCGCCGAGCACCCCGAACAACCAACCCCCACCGTCCACCGATTCTCCTTTGTATCCGCACGCTTCCGCGTTTTGATCCGAGAACGCGCCTAGACCGAAACCAAGCAGTATTCTCCGCCGGCCGTGACCGTGGGGGCCGATGCACTGAAGATTGAGGGGCAGAATCGGGTGGGCTGGCGCGACTCCGAGCGCGGCTCGGCCCGGAGAGGCGGTATCCCTGTGCACGTCTCCGCACACCGCCGCGGGCAGGGCGCTGCCCGGTGTGCAGGGGACTGCACACTCGAGCTCGCAGAAGCGCGCGAATTGCACTTGGCCCGGGTCTTGCTGTGTCTCGGTAGCAGACACGGAGACATCGCCATGACTTCCCATTCCAGCCCCGCCCCGAACGCCAGTCGCCCGAACCTGCCCATCCCCCTGGCACGCCGCCGCCGGCGTCGTCCCCCCGTGAAGCTCGAGACCAACTGGACCCTCGTCGCAGGCCAGACCGACCTCTGGAAGACCGAGCTCGAGTTGGAGCAAGAGCGCAGCCAGCGAATGGCGGCGCGCAGCGTCCGTCGACGCAAGACCGGACTCTACTCCTTCTTCGGGGTGGTCGCGGTGGCGGCAGCCTGCTTGTGGGTCGTGGCGGAACGCGCCGCTGCACCGGGCGACGGGATCCTGCCCATACAGTTCGCCGAGGTGCCGATGCTCGTCGACTCATCGAGCTCGGTGAGCAAGTAGGGATCACTGGTTCGGAGCACTCGGGTCGTCCCCGGAGACATCGTCAGCGGTCCAGCCTTGGCGCCGCGTAGATCGCGCACCACACCACGGCCAACGGCGTATGGCTGGTCGGGATCGGGCGGGACCCAAGCGGAACGGTGGCTCATTCCTGTCGGCGCTGACTCCGCTGCAGGACGTCGGGCTCATGCGGTGTATACTGTGTGCGAGGGTGTTTTGCCGGAAAGGGGACGCCTCCGATGAGATCCCACGAGCTCCTTTGGATGTCGGGTATCGCCTGCTTCGCGGCTGCCTGCTCTGGCACAGCCGGCGAAGCCTTCACCAGCGCCGCGGCAGGCACCACCGGCGCGGCCACCGGCGGCAGTGGCGGCGCGAGCGCCGGCGTCGGGGGTGCTGGAGGAGGCAGCCAAGACGCGAATGCCACGCCGGTCTTGCTGGGCCAGCCCCAGGGCACCGGGAACAACATCCACAACGGCTTCCTGGCGTTGGACGCGACCAACGTCTACTTCGGCTACATGGGCACCCCCACCGGGGGGATCGACCGAGTGCCGAAGGATGGCTCGTCGGGGCCGACCTGCATTCTGTGCAACGCTGGAGTTCCGCGCGATCTTGCCACGGACGGCGCGCACGTCTACTGGACCGACAACGGCGTGACCCCCAACGAGGTGCGTCGAGTGGCGGTGGGCGGTGGTACCGTTCAAACGCTCTGGTCCGGCCAGCTCGCTGGCGGCGCCCCGACTCCGGTCGCCATCGATGCAAGCCACGTCTACTGGTACGCCAATGGAAGTGGAGATGTGATGCAGGCGACCCTCACTGGGTCGAACCCGACCGCGGTGGCTCCGAGCTCGACGCCGGTGTTGTCGATTCAGGTCCGCGGCTCCCACCTCTACTTCAGCACCAACTCCGAGGTCTGGGACCAGGCCCTCGGGGCGGCGGCGTCACCGGTTCGGCTCGCCTCGGGACGACCCGAGCCGAGGAGCATCGCGGTTGACGACGCTCACGTCTACTGGGCTGAAGGACGCTGGAACCAGCCAGACAACGCTGTGCAGCGCGTGCCGATCGGCGGGGGCACCATGCAGACGTGCGCGACGACAGCCGTGTCGTCCATCGCCATCGATGCCACTCACGTCTACGGAACCGACGGTGCCGGAGGGATCATCTGGCGCGTCGCCAAAGGTGGCGGCACGCCAACGATCCTCGCCTCTGGGCAGCCCAACCCCTGGGACATCGCCGTCGATGCCAACCACATCTACTGGAGCAGCGAGTCGAGTGGAGAGCTGTACCAGCTCGCGAAGTGAGCGCACCCGCACGCGCAGATCCCGATCTGACCAGAAGCGCTCGCAACTGACCGCGGACCGTGGCATCCATGGCCCGCACCGATGACTGAAGCCGACGAGACCTGGATGCGAGAAGCCCTGGTCGAAGCCGACCGGGCTGCCGTGCACGGTGACGTGCCCGTGGGCTGCGTGATCGTCGACTCGGCCGGCGCCGAGATCGCCCGGGGTCGAAACCGTAGGGAAGCAGATGCCGACGCCACCGCGCACGCCGAAATCGTGACGGTGCGGGCTGCCTGCCAAGCTCGCGGACACTGGCGTCTGGACGACTGTACGCTGTACGTCACGCTCGAACCGTGCGCGATGTGCGCGGGCGCGCTGGTCAACGCACGCATCGGCCGCCTCGTCTACGGGACCACCGATCCCAAAGCCGGAGCCATCACCAGTCTTTTCGAGCTCGCCAGCGACGCGCGACTGAACCACCGCTTCGCGGTCACCGGCGGCGTGCTCGCCCACGAATCCGTCGCCCGTCTCCAGGCGTTCTTCGCCAAGCTGCGGGCCGCGGGGGAGAAGTAGGAGCCAGGGTTCTCTTTCCTCCGTCTCCGAATGGAAAGTCCCACGCATCACCCCTGGAGGCTCATGATCGATCGGATCTCTGCGGGTCCACCCTGGCCGCTCGGCGACTCGTTTGCAGCGTGCGCCAGTACGGCGCCACCTCCGGTGCGCGTGCTGCTATCACGCCGACACACAGCCCGCCCCGCAGTCGAGCCCCCCAAGGCTCGACTGCAACCAAGCGGGCGGCGCCTTCCGTTGCCTCCTCCGTTTCCGCGCCGTCTCGACCCCGAGAAGCGTCCCCATGAGCTTCAGCGAGTAGACCGCAGAAACTCGTCAGGATGGGTCACGCGCTGAAGCCCGCCGTGCCGCGGGTGGTTATCAGCAGCAGCTATGGACGGAGGAGTGGGTAGTCGACGACTGCGGCCAGTTCTTCGGCGGTGGAGATCGGTTCGGTCGTCATCAGCAGCCGGTCGATCGGTTCCTCGCCGCGCGGCGGATTGAGTTCCCAAACTCGTACGATATTGGTGGCGAAGGGTTCACCGCGGTCGCGGACTCTGAGGCTCACCGAAATGCCTGCGATGCCGAGTTTCACTTCACGTCCCTCTCGCGGAGGGTGTGTCGCCGACATCGTGGGATTGAGACCTTCGCCGCGTGGCGCAATGCGAGCCGAACGCGCTTCGCAGCCCAGCAACCGGTGCTTGGCCAATTACTGGCTGTCCGCCGGCCGGGGGGCTGCGGGTATCCGCTGTTCCGGCTTCCCGCTCGATCCAGGACGTGGATGCGCCGGCCTACGCCTGACGGGCTTCTTGGGCGGAGGGGAATCCTCCCAACCCTCTTCGTGGCCGTCGGCGCCGGACGAGTCATCGTCGTCGTTCGAGGAATCGTCGCCGAACGGGTTGATGCAGCAGATGAAGCCCGCAGTGAATGGAATGCGTGCGGTGATGCCGGCGGTGAACGTCATGTACTCACCTCGGCCGAGGTGTCGGTACCCGGCCGCGGTGTAGAGCCCAATCGCCCACTGTCCCGCGCCAATGCCGAAGATCGCCGAGTCTTCGTCCGCGGAGGCGAAGTCGCCGACCGTCACGCCCGTGTACTCGAACATGGCGCCGAGAGTGCCGCCGGGACCGTACTCCTCGATGCCGCCCACGCGTGCCATGACCAACTCGGCATCGACGAAACCGCCGGCACGCAACGCGCTGTCGGCGTAGACCTGCTGCCACGGAAATGCGCCCAGCTCGGCATAGGGGCCGTGCACGTTGGATTCGTCGTCGACGACGAGTCGCTCCAACTGGTAGCCGACACCGAAGTCGAAAGTACGGCGGTGCGGCCGCTCGAAGAGTTGGGGCGGATGGACGCCGGCGCGAAAGTTGCCCACGGTGCGCCCCGACGAGGCCGCAGTCTCGGACGGCAACGTGCCGACGGCTGAACCCACTCCGGCGGAGGCACGCAAGGGCGGCGTGACGAATGGCAAGCATCCGGTGCCGAGCAGGAGCGCGCAGGCCGCGGCGACTTCGAGCGGCGCCATGCCAGTTATTGAAGGCCTCCTCATCTCATTAGCCGTGCTCAGCGTTTGTGAGCAGCATGATCGCAAATGGGACTTCACCGTCAACTGCCGTTCCTCTGCAGCGGCTTCCGCCAGGGAGTGCGCGACGCAGGCACCGTTCGTCACTCCCGGCCGTGCTGACGTGGTTCGTCCAAAACTTGGCAAGTCCGGCGAACGCGGGCTAGCGCTTGACGCTCACGGTGCACGCGGTCCTCGTCGTGGGGTCGGGTCTTGCGTGCTGATTGAGGTGTGGGATGCGGTCAATTTACCGAGACCACCGGCTACGTCTACTCTCCGCGGCGACAGCGATAGCGCTGCTCACGCTTACCTCCGGCGGCGCGGCTGCCCCGGACGCCTGGCGCGTGGAAGTCTCAGTGGTTCCAGGACAGTCCGGCGGCACCGATCCATCGACGTTCGAAGAAGTCGTCAGACGCGAATTCGCGCAGCTGGACCCCAACGATGCCCACTGCCCCTCCACGTGTGTTCTCTCCACCACCTTGGTCAGGTTGAACACCGAGCCAAGCGGCAACCTGGTAACGGCTTCGTGTTCGGTCTCGGCGACACTGCGCGAGCAGCGCAGCGGCTCGATCCGCGCTGTGCTGCGCGGCCGCGCCCGGGCGAGTGACGGAAAGGTCCGCGCAGCTCGAACTCGCCAGGCGGTCATGGAGGCCGCCGTGCATAGCGCACTGTCGAGATTGGAGACCCCTCGACCCTGAACACGAGGCGTCGAGAGACCAAGGTCGCCAGTTCGGCAACCCCTCACTGCGGGGCGGTCTCGAGCTCGCAGTCGAGCGACTGCCGAAGCTCCAGCCCCTCCCCCACGAAGACGCGGCCTGCTGAAGGTTTCCCGCCGAGTCGCACCACCACATAGCTTCCCAGATCGTCGTCGGTGCGGCGCGCCATGGGCACCTCCGCCGCCTCGAGGCAGACCCGCTCGCGGCTCCAGGTGACCAGCAGAGCCAGGAGGCATTCGCCGTCGTCCTCGTATTCCGTGGCCTCGCCAACGCGGAGCCACAATTGGTTGGTGAGCACGACGGCACGGGTGCCAGGGTGGTCTCGACACTCGGGCGCCGTGGCCGCATCTTCGAATGCGACGCCTGGGAAGAAGCGTGAAGTCGCTGCTGGTGCCGACACGGCGCGGGCCTCGTGACCCTGCCGTGGTAGACTCACTCCGAAGCGGGCATCGCGCATGGCTGGGGGAGCAGGAACCAGACGGTCTTTGAGCTCATTGGAGCTATCAGGGGCACTGCGGATGCTCGCCCTGCTCGCCCTGCTCGTCGCGAGCACCTGGTCCATCAGCGTCGGCTGTGGTGGCACCACCGCTGAGGACGGGCACGCCCGCTGCTCCGATTGTGGCTCGGGCGGGGAGACCGATGCGCAGGCTGTGGGCCTCAGCGGGTCCTCAGGACAGACCACAGACGCCCGAGCTGGCGCGAACGGCGCGAACGGCGAGCCACTCCCGGACGGCATGGGCTGCCCCGGACTGCCGTACGACGGAACTGTGGATCTCCCCAACTGTGTGGGCGCGGCCTATAGTTGCGAACCACTGCCGCCGCCGGACATGCTGATCGTGCTGGAGCGCTCCGCTGCCATGGCCGAGCCGTGGGGTGAAACGACCAGGTGGGCCGCGGCCACAGAGGAAGTTATTCAGTTCGTCGGATTTCTGCCAGCTGGCAGGTTCCGCGTCGGACTTCAGGTCTTCACCAACCCCGCCTTCGCCAGTGAAGCTTCCATCTGCGATGTGGACGGCTATGTCGGCCCCAGAGTGGAGATCACCGACGCTCCAGACGCGTCAAGGCAAATCGCGGACGTGCTGGAAACCACCTCACCCGCCAGTCCCAGCCCCGTCTGGCCGGCTCTGGCCGGTTCCCTGCAATACGCGAGGGAGTGGGAGCCGCCCGAGGATTCATTCACGCAAATCGTGCTGGTTGCAGCGGGCGCGCCCGGCGAATGCGCAGGGGAGGCTTCCATGCACGAGGTCGTCGGCATGGTAGAGGCCGCCCGGGGTGCGGATCCAAATGTCGTGACCTACGTGATCGACCTGGACGCGCCATTCGATTTCGATCCGATTGCCCGTGCCGCAGGCTCACTGCCTATCCGAATCGAGCGCGACGATTCCGCGCAGCGGGTGCTAGAAGCCTTGGTGCGCATTCAAGCTGGCCTCGCCATGCAGTGGACCGTCGCGCACCGCTTCGATCTTTGGGCGGGGCCCCCGACGGACGGACGCGCTGTCGATCTGAGCAGCGGCGTGGTGTTCGCAGACACCTTGTTCGGGCGGGAGGTCATCCCTCAAGTCGACTCGTCCGAGGCTTGTGCCGCCAGCGACCATGGCGGGTGGTACTACGACAATCCCGAACAGCCAACGCAGGTGGACCTCTGCCCATGCACACGCGTCCGCGTCGGCTGCCCGCCCAACATTGAGGCGAGGTGGGCATGCGACCCGGAAACCCTCGAAGAGTGAGGTTGGGAGTCGCGTTGCCGCCTGCTGCGATGGCGGCCCGCGGCCAGCACGTATCCAGGTTGGCCATGTAGCGACGTTGCCCACGTTTCGGTCCGGGGACGGTCACCAGACGAATGCAGACGGGGGACGGGTCAGCATTGCGCCCGGTGGGCTGTACGAGTGCGTCGAGATCCCAGACCTTGATGATGCGTGCGTTCTGGTGGAGCAGGGGGACATGGCACAAGCATGTGGATCGAAATCCTCGTGAGGCGAACACTCGGAACGGGATAGCCAAGCATGTGGGTCGAAATGTGCGCCTGACGAATATTCCGAGGGACATAACCCGAGGGTCGGCACTGAAGAGCGTCGCGTCAACGCGAGAGCCAAGCGTGACGGGCTTGCCACTCCTACCGATGTAGAGCGTGAAGGAATGCAGTTGATCGACCGTGTCACTTGACGCCGCGGCGAGGGGCCTGGGGCCCTGATGCCCCGAAGCCCCGATCGGCGCAGGGGCTGTCCACCGCCCGCCGCGTGGTTGCTGGGCTACTCGACCACCGGGTCGTTCAGGTTGCTGGCTTCGACGCTGAATTCTCCGGTGGTGGGGTCCTGCACGAGCATCTGGATGCCGGTGTTCTGCATCCAAAGCATGTCGCCGGTCGTGTAGTCGATACCGCCGGTCATGTCGTAGCCGCGTAGCAGGCCGAGCAGAAGGTTTCCAGCCACGGCGTGCCCGGTGATGAAGATCGTGAGACCCGACTGGCTGTACTGCCGCAGAAGCTCGTCCCGCGCCGTCATCACCATGAAGAGGCCATCCTCGTAGGTCTGGTTGTCCCAGTACAGCGTCGCTTCGGGATCACGAAAGACCACGTTGCTCGCGGCGACAGAGGCTTCCCAGTACTCCATATATGTGGGCGCGATGGGCAGCGGACCACCTGTAGGGTCCGCATTCGGACACTCGTCGAGCTCCATCCAGATCACTCCGGTCAGACCGGTCGCCACCAGGTACGGCTCGATGGTCTTCTGGGTCCGCCAGGTGGGGCTCGTCAGGACCACGTCGGGAACGACATCCATTTGGAGCAAGAAGCTCGTCAGGTCGTCCACCTGCTGGGAGCCGAGCGCCGAAAACTCCTCCATGCTCTCCCAAGTGATGTCCGCGGGATCAAGCGTGTTGCCCACGACCTCGGCGTGACGAATGTAGTAGATGGTGAGCCCGCCCGGTTCGGGGATGGTGCCGGCGTCGTCGGGCGGATCGACAACTCCCGAGTCCACCACGGGATCCGGATCGACTCCAGTATCCACCGCTGAGTCGAGGACATCGCCGGCGTCGATGACGGGATCCGGATCGACTCCGGCATCGACCACGGGATCCGGATCGACTCCGGCATCGACCACGGGATCCGGATCGACTCCGGCATCGACCACGGGATCCGGATCGACTCCAGCATCGACCACGGGATCCGGCTCCACTCCGGCATCGACCACGGGATCCGGCTCCACTCCGGCATCGACCACGGGATCGGGGAGCGTGCCGGCGTCGACCACGGGTTCGACGACAGTGCCACTATCGACAAACGGATCGGGCACCCCGGCCGCGTCGGCATCTGTGCCCGAGTTGGCGTCGAGCGCCGCAGTGGGGCTGGCGTCTGCACCGTAGGGTACCCCGGCGTCCGCGCCAGCTGCCGGCTCCTCGGGGGGATGCTCGGTGCTGCCCGCGTCTGGCTCCAGCTGGCATGCGGCGAGGACGACTCCGGCCGATAGCCACGCCCTCGTTCTCTTGATTGACGACAGCTGCTTCACGTCCGAGCGTCCTTGGGAACCGGATCCAGATGTGCGACCGATCGTCGCCAGGAGCGACCCACGCTCCCGGCTCGCTAGCTCAAGTGCATAAGCCTGCTGAAAGCAGCGGCGCAAGACCACGTCAGCCGATGGTGCGGACATCCCGAACCGACGCGACTGCCGTGTTCTTCGAATACGCCTGTCGCTCATGCTGGTCCAACGAGGCGGCCTGATCAAGGCGCGGTTGACCCCACGCAGGTCCCTTCGCTGCAGGGTCACCGGAAGTTTCAGGCGCCACGAGCGCAGCGCTCGCCGAGTGACGTGTCGCACGGCGTGGTTCCTCGAGCCATGCGGTCGTCACCCGTCGGTTCGCAAGGACGGTCCGATTCGCTCTTGGTCACTGCGCCGCTGCGCCTGGTCTTCCGGGGCGATCTCGTCGCCGCTGAGCAAGTGGATTCGGTTCGGTTGAGCACACGGGGACTCAGCCGAGTTGCTCGGCGCAAGCTGTCGCGACGGGCCGGGCCTGGGGCACCGTCGGCGACACGCGTCAATGGATGCTCGTCGTCAGCGGGTGAGTGGCGCGGTGCTTCGCACCAACGGTATTGAGCACGACCATGCGCAGGTCATCCATCTCGAACGGCTTGTCCAGCACGCACACAGCCCCCAAGTCGCGCGCCAGCATGTGCGTCTTGGCATCGCCGAAGGCGGTGATGAGTATCACAGGCGTGGGGCGGTCTCGGTCCGCCAGCCCTTGCAGGACCTGCATTCCACTCCAACCCGGCATGCGGATGTCGGAGACGATGACGTCAAACGCAAAGCCAGGTCCGTCGCCCAGATACGCCTCTGCGACCATCTCCAGTAGCTCCGTGCCATCTCTGGCAACGGCGACTTCGTAGCCGTCCTTGCGTAGCGCCAGAGCGATCATTCGGCGTAGCTCGAAATCGTCCTCGGCAACGAGTACCCGCGCCGGAGGAATCGGTAGCTCGTCGCGGAATGAATTCGCGGTCATGGGGTAAGCCTCCTGTGAATGCCACACTTCTTCGAAGCAATTCTCATGCCACTCGATCCGCACTACAGGACCCGGCATGGTCGCCTCGGGGGCTGCGAGTTCGGTCAGAGCGCTGCACGGCCCGCTGGGCCAGATTGTGGAAAAACGTCACGCGTGGAGAAACGCACCAGATGTCTCCACTGCTCGAACCGCGTGGGTCCGCGCCAGCGCAATTCCGCGCCGATGGCCGCCGTTCCGGGGCTCGTCGCTGCGCCACGGGAGGCTCCCGGCGGCTACGTCGAGCCGCCCCGCTTGAGCAGACCGTACAGCTCGAGCTTCCGGTAGAGCGTCTTGCGGTCGACCTTGAGGATTTGCGCGGCGAGTGTCTTGTTGCCATCGACGGCTTTCAGCACACGGATGACGTGACGCCGTTCCACTTCTTCGAGGGGAACCAGTTGGCTCGGTTCGGTCTCGGCCGGCGCGGACGACTCCAAGCGCGCCCGGCGGCGGATCTCCTCCGGCAGGTCCCCGACCTGAATCTCGTCGTATTCCGTGAGCGCAACGGCCCGCTCGATGCAATTCTGCAACTCGCGCACGTTGCCGGGCCAATCGTGCGCAAGTAGCCGCTCCGCTGCGGCGGCGCTGATTCCGCGCACCGACTTGCCGCTTCCCGCGGCGTGGCGCTCGACGAAATTCTGTGCCAGCAGCAAGATATCCGACCCGCGGGAACGCAGGGGCGGCAAGTGGATGCGGATGACATTGAGGCGGTAGTAGAGATCCTCCCTGAAGACTTGCTCTTCCACCGCCGACTCGAGATCGCGGTGAGTCGCGGAGACGATGCGCACATCGACAGGATGTTCCGTATCGCTCCCCACTGGACGCACGGCCTTGTCTTGCAGCACCCGGAGCAGCTTGGGCTGCAACCCGAGCGGCATGTCACCAATCTCGTCGAGCAGGAGGGTCCCGTGGTGGGCTCTGACGAACAATCCCGTGCGCGCAGCACGAGCGTCAGTGAAGGCGCCACGTGCATGTCCGAACAGCTCGCTTTCGAGCAGTGCCTCCGGGAGCGCGACGCAACTCAGAGCGACGAAGGGGCCGTCCGCGCGTCGACTGCTCGCGTGCAGGGCGCGGGCCACGAGTTCCTTCCCGGTACCGCTTTCGCCCGTCACCAGGACTGATGCGTCCGTCGCTGCGACGCGCTCGATCATCTGGTAGACGGTCTTCATCGCATCGCTGGCACCGATGAGCCGATCGAAATGAGTCGGAGAACGGACCAGCTCGCGCAGCCGCTTCACCTCATCCTGAGTCCGCCGATGGGCGACGGCGCGGTTCAGCGCGATTTCGAGGACATCCATCTCGACCGGCTTGTTGATGAAATCGTACGCCCCCACCCGGATGGCGGCGATCGCGGTGTCGAGGCTGCCGTACGCGGTCAGCACCACCACGGGCACGTCAGGATGACTCTCGACAATCCGCTGACACAGCCCGATGCCATCCAGTCCTCCCAGATGCAGGTCAGTCACCACGACGTCGTGCTCGGCAGACGTCAACTCGGTCAGAGCCGCTTGACCAGATGTGACCCACGCTGCTTCGAACCCCCGCTTGCGCAGACGGGTCTCGAGCATGCGACAGGTTTCGACATCGTCGTCCACGAGCAGGATGCGGCTCGTCACTAGGTGGAGGCTCCGGGCAGGTAGATGGTGAACACGCTACCTCGGCCGAGGGCACTTTCCACTGAAATCCAGCCGCCGTGTTCGCGCACGATGCCAAAAGCCACCGCGAGCCCGAGCCCGGAGCCTTCCCCGACCCCCTTGGTGGTGAAGAATGGCTCAAACACGCAGTCAATGACCTCCGGGGACATCCCCTGGCCGTGGTCGGCAACGGCAATGAAGGCGTAGTCTCCCGGCACGGCTCCCAGCTCCGCGGGCGAAACCTGATGTCGGCACCCTACGTCGACCTCGACGACCCCTCCTGGGCTCGAGGCGTGAACCGCATTCATCACCAGATTGGTCAACGACTGCTGCAACTGAGTGGGATCGACCGCCAGCATCTTGGCAGCTGCCGTGGGGGACAGGGTCACAGTCACGTCGCTCTTGCGCGTCATGGGTCGGAGCAGGGCAATGGTCTCGCGGGCTAGTTCACGCAGATCCGCGGACGAACGTTCGGGCTCGCGGCGTCGCGCGAACTGCATCAGCTCCCGCACGATGCGCGACATGCGCTGAGCCTGTTCCTTGATGATCCGGGCCGAGTCCAGCGCCTCCTCTCCGGCGACTTCGCCGGTCCTGATCATGTCCGCGCGGCCCTGAACCACGTTGAGCGGAGTGCCGAGCTCGTGGGCAATCCCCGCGGAGAGCTTGCCAACGGTGCTCAACCGGTCTGCGTGCCGAAGTTGCGTCAAGGCCGCGATCTTGGCGGCGGTCTCGGCTTGCACTCGGTCACGGGCCTGGGCCAGCCGGTCACACATCGAGTTGAGCTCCTCGGCGAGCCCGCCCAGCTCATCGGTCCGCGGCAGCCTGAGGGGAGTCGACAGATCCCCGTCCCCGACCCGCCGAGCTTTGGCTTCCAGGGCACGAACGGGACGACCGATAATCCATGAGCCCACCACGAAGGCCAGCACCACCGCGACCAAAGACATGACTCCCGTGGTCAGAATGGTCCGGATAACCGTCGCCCGGACGTATCTCTGCTGGTGCGTCAGCGGCTCAGAAACCTCGATCGCACCGTAGCTCGCGTCGGTCCCCTTCACCGGGACGTACGTGCAGAACACGCCGTCCCCCTCATCCAAGATGATATCCGTACTCCGCCCCTGCTGGAGCAGAGAGCGCCCTGATACGACGGCATGGGGCGCTTCCGGCGTGCCATCTGGTGCGTCCGGCCTGACCCAGCGCACGTTGACGAAGGCTCCAGTGCTGTTGGCGTGAGCGACGACGTCCAAAGCGACGGACTTGCCCTTCAGGTGCCAGACCTCGGCAACGGCCCGGGCCAGTGTCTGACCCACGACCAGATGGTCACGCCGCATGTCGTCTTGAAACAGGGCGACTTCGCGTTGCACACGCAGGTGTGCCCCCACGGCGAGGACCGCGACCACACTGAGGCCTATGATTAGGGTGAGCTTGGGTACCAGTTTCACGGTCTAATCTCTGCTGCTCGGTGCAATCTCGAGTCCCGGTGACATCGATTGCGTCCGCCTTCGAGGAGAGTCAATGCGAGTCAGGACCCTGGCTCGATCAGCGGCTCCCACGACAGGGAATTCGCCAGCGGAAGCGTCCGCGTCCCGGCATCGTTGGCCCCAGACTCCTGCGTTGCGTCGCGCCAACGACGACGCAAGCTGGAGTCCACCTGACGCGCAGCCAGTAGCGCCTGCTCGTGGCCGGGAAGGAATGAATCTGGCAGTCTCTGGGTGGAAATCCACCCGGCCAGCGTGCCCAGCGAAGGCAACTGGTCCCCGCGCGAGCCGCCCAGTGCTGTCGGCGGGGGCGGCGGGGTCTCCGCCCCGGGACAGGTGACCAGCACGTGGCGTCCCACCGGGCCGCTTTCCAGCTCCCGCCAGTAGGGTACGCAGCTCGGACCGGACCGGTGCCGGACCGCCGAATGGGAGTGGAGCGGATTCGCAGCCGGCGAACCGGACATGTGATTGGGTACCGCGCTGCCCTCGATCCGGGGCAGAACGGGTGGAGTCGCCCCAAACGTCAGCGGACTGGTCATGTCACCTTCGTTCACGGACACGGTTTCACTCGTGAAGGCGCGAGGATTGGCCTGGGTGTAGATGGCCAACGCGGCTGCCATGAGACCCGCAGACATCGAGGCGAGCGCGGCCAAGGCGCGTCGGCGCTGGTTGTCTTGCTTCGAATTCATGATCTATCTCCTGCACCCCGACCATGCATCAGCCGCGCCAAACCGGTCGCTGCCCAGTCGTCGCCTACGGCGGGCCGCGATCGGGGTACTTCGCCACACTGGGGCGAATCTCCGCGCAGCCGGTCGTCAGCCTCCAGTCACGTCGGCCGCCACCGCAACCCGCGTTGGGAACAGGCGCGGCCCCTGACGGGTTGATCCTGTGCTGCCCACCGAATCGTCGGAACCCCATGCCGCACCGCGGCCGACGGCATGCGGCACCGGCTACCGCCGTCCGAGGCTGATTTCCGCTCGATTGACGCCGGCGGGACGGCAGCGTACACGCCTCCTGTCGGTCAGAATGGCAGCAGACTCTCCCCTGCCCAAACGCCCGACGGGAGCCTGGCGATGTCGATACGTGATTGGGCGGAGTGGTTCATACTCTCAGCAGTACTGGTTGCCGGCACGGTCGGGTGCGGCGGCGGCGACGATGACGACGACGATGACGAGCCCATAGAACTCGGCGAACGGAACGACGCCGCGGAAGCGCTCGCCATCGATCTGGACGGGAGTCTGCAGAACCCGTCCTGGTCCCCGGACTCGGACGCCATCGTGCTGACCCGATTCCGCGAGGGCTACAACGCCGAGCCCGCCGATCTCTTCGTCATGGAGCTGCCCGATGGCGAGCCACGGGCACTGGTCGACGACGGCAGCGCAAACGTGAACTTGCCAGGTTCGTCGTGGAACGGGGAAACGGGGCTGATCGTCTTCTCGTCCTCTCGCGATCCGCACGACGAGATCTACGTCATCGACGACGCGGGCGGGTCTGGCGACGAGGAGATCGTCACCCAACGCGACGACTTCATGGCATATGAGCCGACCCTGTCCCCGGACGGCGCTTGGGTGGCGTTCGAGTCGCACGTCCTCGATCAGGAGGACAATGGCGTCGTCATGAAGTACGCGCTCGATGGTAGCAGTGACTACGTGGCGCTCACCGCGGCCGACGACGATTGCCGCCAGCCCAATTGGGCTCCAGCCGGTGACGTCATCCTGTACCAGCGTTTCGGCGGCGATCAGTGGGACATCTGGGTCGTCAACGACGACGGCACTGGCGCTCGGCAGGTGACGAGCGGGCCTGGCGACAAGACCGACGCCTCGTTTTCCCCCGACGGTCAGTGGATCGTGTACTCATCCGACGAGGGCGAGCTCGACCTGGCCAATGTCTTCGTCGTACCGACCGCGGGAGGCAGCTCGATCCGGGTGACGGAGTGGGGCGGCTACGACGGTGCTCCGGCCTGGTCACCGGACGGTGCACGGATCGCATTCGAGTCGTTTGCGGGTGATCCCGACGACTCACCCGGCACCACGCTCTGGGTGATCGACGCGCCCACGCTCTGAGCCGGCACGCGCTACCCTGAAGAGTCTCGCTAAAACTCCGGCGCTTCCTGCTCGGCGGGCGCTGGGGTCGAAGGCGGCGTGAGGGGCTGAGCGGCGCCGGGCCCGTGCTCACCCGGAGCGGTCTCTTGTCCCGGCTCGGTGGGCACCGTCCCGTCCAGGAGCTCGTCGCCCACCGGAGCGACGTAGGGGGTGCCGAAGGCCACCTGTTCGCACAGGCCGTCCTCGAGCTCTTCGTCGCTGAGGCGGTGAATCTTGTAGGCAATGCGCATCAGCCGGCGAAGGTAGTCCGACCAGCGTGGCGTGACCAAACCGTCCGCGCCGAAATGCTGCTGGGTGGGTGCGGGCATGATGCTGGCCAGGTAGAGCGCCTGACCGATGCTCAGCTGATCCGGCGTGCTGTTGAAGTAGTGCCGTGCCGCCGGACCGATGCCATAGATGCCGGGCCCGAACTCCACGATGTTCAAGTAGAGTTCCAGAATCTGCCCTTTGCTCAGCTGCTGCTCCAATAGGTGAGTCAGCACGGCCTCTTGGAGCTTGCGGGCCAGTGTCTTCTCGCGTTCCAGATAGAGGTTCTTGGCGAGCTGCATCGAGATCGTGCTGGCCCCTCGCACGAGCTCCTTGGCTTTGATGTTCTGCCGAATCGAGTTCTCGATGGCCTCCCGGTCAAAGCCGTCGTGACGCCAGAAATGGGCGTCCTCACACACGATCACCGCGGTCTCCATGTGCCGGGAGACGTCGGGAAGGCTCACCCAATTCGGAGTGCCAGGACCGACTTCCAAGCTCAGATCGCGCCCATCGGCACCCCGCACACGCAAGATGAACGCTTGCTTGAAGTTCACTGGGTCGATAGCCGCGGGCACGGCGGTCACACGACACTCGTTGCCGACGTTCCAACCGAGCTTCAGATCGGCGGGACGCCGCGTATCGAGCTCGAGCTTGGCCAACAGGGAGAACGTCCCGCCCAGCTTCATGCCCGCCAGCTTGGGAACGAGCGGCTGCGGAAGTGAGTCGAGCAAGTCTTGGCACGACGCCAAGGGAACCCCCCCCTCGAGCTGGAGCTTGAAGTGCTCACCGTCCCGCAGGAGCTCGCCGGCGAGCTCCGCCCGCACCGCGCCCACACGAAGCTCGGACTCGTCGATCCGGAGGCGGGATCCGTCGAGTGCGGCTCGTCCCTTCCCGCGCCAGCTGACGTTGATGCGACGCAGCGGCTCGCGGGCAAGCCAGCGGTGCAAGAGTGAGAGATTCGAGAGCTGTCCTCGGCTCGTGAAGGTCGTCTCGCGTCCATCCTTTGCGAGCTCCATGTTCCCACTGGCTTCGACTCGGGCTTGTTGGACTCCCAGTAGGCCGAAGTTGCCTTCTTCGACACCGAGCGCAGCGAGACTCACGGGGCCGCCTTCCAGCGCAAGTCGCACCTTGCCCGGGCCGAACGGCACGTTCAGGCTGAGCGTCAGGGGAGCGCGTTGTTGCTCCGAGCCCGGCACCAGGCTGAGCCCGAGCCGCTTCTGGTCGCGGCTGAGCCGCAACCGAGCAGGACCGATACGCATGCGCTCACCCCGGTAACGCAACTCCAAGCGCAAACCGGCAAGATCCAGCTCGCTCTGCGGCGGAAGCACCTCGTTGACGGCGGCAGCGAATCGCGCCAGTCGCTCCCTGAGCAGCGGGCCCCTGCGGGCCGCTTCGGCCTGGGCCTGCTGGGCAGCCTGGGCCTGCTGGGTGGCCATTGCCCTGGGTTTTTGGGTCTTGGGCTGCTCGTCCTGGGATGGGCTAGCGGCGCTCGTTCCCGGCGCAGGCGGCTTCGCCTCGGAGAACGGTTCGAGCACGGGGTCGAGCTCGACAGTGGCGGACACCGCATCGGCGGCCAGGCGCTCCAAGACGCGCTTGCCCTCGACACGTTTGAGCGTCACCCGCGGCGCGCGCATCTCGACGGTGACTCCACCGTGACGGGCACGGACCAACTCGGCAGCTAACGCCTCTGCCCCGTTCTCTGCTCTGGAGTAGCGGAGTCCCCAGACCTGCTGCGGCTCGGCGCCCGGCGCGTAGTCACTCCAGGTGAGGTGAAGGCCCCGCGCCACCGCGCTCGTCACGCCGCCGCCCGACCCAGACCGTCCAGGACGGCGCCAGTTGCGTAGTTGCTCCGCAACTTCGTCCGGGCTCCCGGACAGAGTGATGTCCCCACCGTGCACGACGATCCGCTCCACACTCAAGAACGTCGACAGGTCCAATTCCACCGCGTTCAGCCGCACGCTGATCGCCGGCACGCCGGGAATGCTGATGCGCACGTCTTCGAGCCACACCCGCCCCCAGCCCGGCCGCGCCGTGCCCACCAGGGCGACCAGGCCGCGCCGAGCGGCGACGCCGCGCGCCCGAGCACGGACGAGCGGGCCGAATCCGGCAACGACCAGGATCGCCAGCAGGACGACCGCAACTGCGGCCACAATCCAGACCCGCCTACGCGCGTGCATGTGCGGCTTGGAGCCTAATACCAGTCGACGGAATGGGCCCACAGTCAGGTGGAACAACGCCCGCCGCGCCCCGCGGCATCCCACCCGAGGGCGGACTGGGTTCCCGGTCCGCTCGATTCTTGCTGCTTTTGTGGGGTCTTCCCCGACCCCACCCCGCCGGTGGGGCCGCGTCCGGCGGGCTGCTCGTCGGATGGCACGCAAACAGATGTTCGATGTTTCGGCTCCCTGATTTAGACTCCGCAGCCCATGAAAGTGCTGCGGAAGGCGTGGGAACTGGTGCGTCGCCTGCCGCGCTCGGTCTTGTTCTACGTCGCGACCGCGGCACTGGTGGCGCTGGTGTTCCACCAAATCGAGTTGGTGGGCGACTTCCGCATCGACGATGCTTACATCTCCTTCTCGTTCTCCAAGAACCTGGCGGCGGGCAATGGGCTGGTCTTCAGCCACGGTGTGAAGGTCGAGGGCTACTCGAACTTCCTCTGGGTCGTACTGGTAGCCCTCGGCAGCTTCTTCCACCGCGGAGCCGACTACTACCCCGTCGCGCGCGTGCTGGCCCTGACGGCGCTCGTACTCGCCTCGGTGTTCACGTACCGAATGGTGCGACGCTTCGCCAGCCGGTGGGCAGCGTTCTTCGCCCTGGGGCTCGTCCTCTCCAGCACGGACGTGATTCGCGCAGTGGTCTCCGGCCTGGAGACGGTCCCCTACATGGCGGCGCTGGTCTACGGCTGGCACACCTATCTTCGCGAGCCCAAGGATGCGCGCCGCTACTCACTTCTCGCGTTCCTGCCAGCGGCCCTGCTCCGTATCAACGGCTTCATCCCGATGCTGGTGCTGATCGGCTTCGAGGTGGTCTCCTCCCTCGCCGAGCGTCGGTTCTCGCTGCGCCGGCTGCTGCTCTGGGCCGGCCCGGCCGTGGGACTGTACGCGGCGTACTTCCTGTGGCGCTGGGGCTACTACGGGCTCCTCTTCCCGAGCACGTACTACGCCAAACAGTTCGTGGCCATCAACGAACCCAACCGGGGCTTCGATCAGGCGTACACGTTCCTCCGGGAGTCTGCGGCCCTGGCCATCCTGCCGCTGATGTTCTTGCCACTGGTCCGCGGCCCCAAGCGGGAAGGCTGGGCGCTGATCATCGCCGTCGCCGTGCAGGTAGCGTATTCGATCTACGTCGGTGGGGACTGGATGCCGTTCAATCGGTTCTTCCTGCCGATCTTTCCTCTGTCCGCCGCCTTGGCTGCGTGGGGCGCGCAGGGCCTGGTGGACAGCGCGCGACGCAGCATTCTGTCGCTACGGCTTGCCCTCGGGGTGGCGCTGATCGGCGTGCTCGGCTTGGTGGGCGTCTACGGGTATGCCGGCAGCGCCGACACCGACTTGGAGAAGCGCAAGCTCGGAGAGGTCAACCACAGTCTCCGGCATACCCGCGACAACCTGCTAGGGGTCAAGGACCTGATCCGCCACCTGATCCGCAAGCCGGGCGAGCGGGTCGTCACCGACTACGCGGGCGTCTTCGGCTTCTTCACCGACGCCTATGTGATCGACATGTGGGGGCTGTGCACCACCGAAATCGCCCTCGAGGGCGGGATACAGGGCATCAACCCGATCTACGGCAAGGAATGCGCCGAGTGCTATGTGGATCTGAAACCGGACTACTTCCACGTGATCGTGCCCCTGACCCGCCCCAGCAATGCGTTCGCGAACGTCAATCAGGTGATCGCCAAGGTGTTCCAGGGAGGCGCCATCGACCGGCACCTTCACTTCCGACAGAATTTTGCCGTCGGGCGTATCATGGACCTCCGCTCCCCCAACCGCACCTTCTGGTTCTTGGAGCGAAGGCGACCAGAATTCCCGCTCGTGCCGCGCCAACCTTCGCGGCGCATTCGTGTCGACTATCCTTTCGAACCCGCTCGCTGAGGCGTCCTTTCCCCCCATGCGTGTCTTTTCGAATCCCCATCGAGTCGCCCCCACTCTTGCCGTGATTCTGCTGGCGGCGGGCCTGACGTCCTGCGTCGACGCAGGTGCCTCGGAGGAAAAGCCCACCCAGTCCGAGTGGTTCGAAGAGCCGGTGACGGTGACCGTGGACCTGAACCAGTCTCTGGTGACCGTCCCGCCGTACGCGCTCGGCATCCACACATCGGTTTACGACAACGCGCTGCATGACGAAGAGCTCCCGCAGTTGCTGGAAGCCGCCGGTATCGCCCTGCTGCGCTATCCGGGCGGTGGCTACTCGGACAACTACCACTGGTCCACCCACACCATGACGTCCTGGAGCCCCGGCAATGCGGGCTACCTGGCCCCGCGCAGCGATTTCGGCAGCTACGTCTCGGTGCTCGAACGTACCGTTACCGCCGCGATGATCACGGTCAACTACGGATCCAACCTCTCCAGCGACGGGCCGGGGGAACCCAAGGAGGCTGCGGCGTGGGTCGCGTATGCCAACGGCGATCCGGACGACGACACGGTGATCGGCGAAGACGGCACCGGGTACGATTGGCAGACCGTAGGCTACTGGGCGAGCCTGCGTGCCGCCGATCCGCTGCCGCCACCGGAAGACGGATCAGAGCCCGCCGAGCCCCTGGACTTCCTCAGGATCTCCCATCCCGAGCCGCTCGGCATCCAGTACTGGGAAGTGGGCAACGAGGTGTTCGGCAACGGCTACTACGGAGACGGTCGGGAATTCGAACTGGACCTGCACGTCCCGTATGACGGAACCACACGCCAGGGACATCCAGATCTATCGCCAGCCACCTACGGCGGAGGCGTGGTCGAGTACGTCCGAGCCATGAAGGCTGTGGACCCGACCATCAAAGTCGGCGCCGTGCTCGTCACGCCGCCCATGGACTACGGCTGGGCCCCGGAATGGAACGACGAGGTGCTGACCGAATGCGGCGAGGAAATCGACTTCGCCATCGTGCACTGGTACGCAGCCAGGGACGTAGCATCTTTGTTGCGGGCGCCACGAACGCAGCTCCCGCTGATCATGGAAGAACTCGAGGACTCGTTCGCCGAGCACCGCGCGGAGAACACCACGCCGATCGAGGTCGCGGTGACCGAGCTCGGGCCAACCCTCACCGAGGGCATCAACTGGAACTCGATGCAGGTCACCGGGCTCTTTGCGGCCGACGTGTACGCCAGCTTCATCGAGCATGGTGTCGCCAACATCGACTGGCTCGAGCTACACAACGGCAGCTTCCTCTCCGAACGCAGCGCTCGGACGGGGCCTGCGTACAACGGGATACGGATGGTTCACCTGCTGGCAGGACCAGGAGACCGGCTGGTTCAAGCCACGTCTTCGGACGACAATCTCACGGTGCACGCCGCACTCCGCGAAGATGACGCAGCCGGCCTCCTCCTCATCAACACGGCGCGGACCACGTTGGCCCGGGTGACGATCGAGATCGACGGTCGCGCTCTACACACCGCCGGCGACCTCTACCACTACCGCCCCGAAGGGGACGCGGAGAACGGCGCGGTGGTGGGTCCGGTGGCGGTGGACGAGGTCGGAAACTCCTTCACCGTCGAGGTCCCCCCCTACTCGGCCACGACGTTGCACATCCCGGTCGCGGAGTAGCGCCACGGGCGCCCGAGCCAGACTCGCGGGCATGCGGCCTGCGTCCCGCGTCGTCGCGGCCTCCGGCCGAGCGGGGGAGGTGGATTGAGCACATCCACCCACTGGTGAGGCGGGTAGCCCGGGTCGACCGGCGGGGAAATGGGATGATCGGGGACAAACCGGGCGCTGGTGCTGACTCGCCGCCGCCGGGCTTTGGAGCTAGACTGCGACTTCAGGCTAGCCCTCTCCGGACTGGCCCAGCTCGGGGCGAGCGGACGGTACGCGACGGCAGGGCGTGGAGCCCCGACGTCAGCCCCATCCTCAGGAGGCCACACATGAAAAAGCTCTGGGTGTCCGTTTCGTTGGCCGTTGCAGCGCCGCTAGCGCTGGGGCTGGCGTCGAACTCGGCGTCCGCCGAAGGGGCAGAGGTGTTGGACGTTTCGAAGTGCACCATCCTGGATGGGTACGGGAAGCTCTACCCAACCACCGACAAGAACCAGGCGGTCTTCAACAAGAACGGCGATGTGCTCAGGTGCTCGGCCAAGAAGATCCCCACGCCCGGTCAGGTCGCCCGCTTCAACCAGGAGAACACGGGCTACCGCTGCTGCACCGGTCGTCACCTCACCGACGATTGGCGCGAGATCGTGAGTGCTTCCGGCAACGCGACGTTGATCTGCAAGTTCAAGTTCTAGCAAGGGCGCGCCGGCGCCGCGCAGAACGGCCCCGAGCTCGCGGCTACTCGGCGAGCCAGCTCTGCACAAAGGTCCCGAAGTCGTTCAAGGTGCCGTCGGCATCCGCGTACATCGGTGGACCCCACTCGTGGTCGGCGACCCACGCGGTCCAGCTGAGGTCGTGCTCGTCCATGAGCGCCCGGACCCTGTCCACGTAGGGGTCGCGATCGTTGGCCTCGAAGCCGTACCCCCACTCGGTGAGGATCACGGGATGCACGGCGGCGCACCGGGCGATCTGGTTCTCCACGTGGGTGCCGTCGGCAACGTGGTCGGGATAGATGTGCCCCACGTAGGCCACATTTCCGTCAATGACCGGATCGTCCGCGGCGGGCCCAATCACCTGCGACCAGCTGGGTCCTCCCACGAGCAGGAGCGTGTCTGGCGCTGACTGGCGGACGATCTCGATCCAGCCGTCAGCGTGCGCCTTGAACGGCGGCCAGCAATCGTCCGTGTCGCCCGTCACGCACGCGCGAGTGGAGTCGATCGGCTCGTTGAACAGCTCGTAGATCACGTTGGGGTAGTCGGCAAACTGCGCGGCCATGTACTGCCAGAAGGCGCTGGTCTCCTCTGCCCGGCGGTCGGTGATGCTCCCGATCTCGTGCCAGTCGATGATCACGTACAGCCCCTTCCCGGTGGCGTGGTCCACGGCAGGACGGAGGACTTCGGCCATGTACTGCTCGCGCGCGAGATGGTCGTCGACCGGGAAGGGCAGCGGGTTATTGGTGGGATAGACGGGCAAGCGAACGATCTGGGTGTGCCAGCCGTCACCGGTGATTCGATCGATAGCGTCGATGACGCCTGCTCGCCAGACATGCTGCGCGCCAATGTCGATCAACGACACGCCGCGCACCACCACGGGGTTCCCAGCCGGGTCTTCGAGCACGTTGCCGTTCACGTGCAATCGTGGGGGACCCCCGAGTGAGTCATACGGCACGCACTGCCGGGCGGCGTCGCACACCTCGCCGTCAGCGCATCCCGTCCCGCAAATCCCACCGCAGGTGTCGTCGCCGCACTCCTTGTTCTCGCAGTCGGGTACACACGGTGCACAGTTCTGGGTATCGTCGCAGAACTCGCCCGCGGCGCAGCTGCCACAGATGCCGCCGCAGCCGTCGGCACCGCAGTTCTTGCCGTCGCAGTCGGGTGTGCACATGCCCACCACGATGAAGTCGAGGTCCGCGATGCGGTCGCCGCCGGCGCCCACGAAGTACAGATCGTGGACTCCCTCGCTGGGCTCGATGGCGATCTTGCCGTCGTACCAACTGGTTCGGCTGCCCGTGGGCATGGGATCCCAGGTCCCCACCACTGGACCGTCCACGGCGTCGAGCCTGACTTCCACCAACCCACCATTCTGAGTCGCGTAACGGGCGGTGACGGTGTTGAGGTCGGTCAGGTCCAACCCGACGTACCTGAGGTGGTCACCTTCGTCGAAGCGAACGACGTTGGTGCGCTCGGCTGAAAGCTGCGTTCCGCTCTGACTGCCCTGCGTGCAGCCATCGCACTCGCCGACGTCCGGTCCGTGCGCGCATTCTGCCTCAAAGACCACGTAGCGTCCCTCACCGGTCCACGCGCCGATCGGCACGATGCAGTCCGCGCCGCCGGCGCCGCTGGCGCCGCTGGTCCCGGCGGCACCGCTGCTGCCGAGCATGCCGGACGCTCCGGCGTGGCTGACGCTGGAATCCCCACCCGTGGACGGATCTAGGCTGCTCCGCTCGGATCCAGGGTCACAGCCCACTGCCAGTGCCAGCCCTACCAGCGGGGCCAGCCACCAACCTTTTCGCATTTGCTCGATCTCCGGGTCTCCCCGGTCTCGCCGCGCCAAGCCGCGTAATTTTGTCAGAAAACGCGCGATTTGCCAAGCGCAAACCCAGCGCGGACGGCGACCTGACTCGTCCCTCCCGAGCGCTGCGTCTTCGTCGGAACGGAAGCTCACATCCAGGTGCGTCGAGCTGGCTGGTCCGAAGCCCACGGGGTGAGCCGCAACGAGCTCATCCTCGCTGCCAGAGCTACGCAATTGGCTACCGATAGCGCGGCGAGCCGGATCGCGACGGTCGCCTCAGCCTCCCGCACCCTCCACATCCACGGGCTCGTCACGGAACGCGCCTCCGTAGGCCCGTTCGCGGTCTACGACCAAGGGGCGAACGTCCTGCACGGGTCCCTGGGTGATGAGCTTGGCGTTGGCAGACGCCTCGACGCTGCGGCCGGAGTCGCGCCAGCCTTCCAGGCCCGCCTCGTACCAGTGCACGTTGCGCAGCCCCAGATTCTCCAGGCGCTCGGCAGCGTCGGCACCGAGACGGCAGTCTCCACCACTGGAATACACGACCACGGTGGATTCTGGGTTCATCACGTGGGCCACCCGAAAGGACAGCGACCCCAGGGGCGCAGTCTTGGCACCAGGGATGTGACCCTGCTCGTACAGGACGTCGCCGCGCACGTCGAACAGCGCCAATGGACTAGCTTCGAGACGGTCGCTCAACTCTTGGGTGGACATGGTCTGCATGACGCGCTGCTCCTTCAGGCCGGACTGGGAATTGGTCTTCGTATCCAGCTCAACAGCCCCTACGCAGCGGGCGCGAAAAGGTTACTCGGGCGCCTCCAGGCTCGATCGGGGTGCAGGATCCGATGGGGGTGGGGGCCAAGCGTCCGAGCTCAGAATGCTTGACCCGCCCGCCGCCTGTGCTATTCGTTCCCGCGAGATGAAACTCTTGCGAGCTACCGCTGCCATCCGACGCGCCGCCGCTAGTCCGGGCGGTCGCGGAGCGGTCTCGCTGTAGTTCCTTCTCACCTGCGAGGCTGCCCCGTGCAGCCGCCCGATAGTGCGAGCCGGGCGGTTGTGCTGGTCAGGGTTCCAGTGGCGCCGTCCGGCAAGGAGGCAACCAATGGAACCGGAAAACAGCAGCCATCTCATGCCCATCGTGCTCCGCCCGGAGGCGGTCATGGTGCGCGGCCAGGGCTCGTACCTGTGGGACACGAGCGGTCGGAGCTACCTCGACTTCCTGCAGGGCTGGGCCGTCAACGCCCTGGGGCACTGTCCCCCAGAGGTCACCGAAGCACTACGTGACCAGTCTGCCCGGCTGCTCACGGCCAGCCCGGCGCTGTACAACGCACCGGCACTAGAGTTGGCGGCTCGCCTAGCCGAGCTCACCGGTCTCTGCCAGGTGGCGTTCACCAACAGTGGCGCGGAGGCCAACGAGGTCGCCATCAAGCTGGCTCGGAAGTGGGGCCGGCTTCATCGGCGGGGAGCCTACGAGGTCCTGACCACCCACAACGCGTTTCACGGGCGCACCTTGGCCACCATGGCGGCCAGTGGGAAGCCGGGCTGGGACGAGCTCTTTCCACCCAACCCGACGGGGTTCCGGCGCGTGCCGTTCGGAGATCTCGAAGCCATGGCCCGGGCCGTCTCGCCGAGCACCGTTGCGATCATGCTTGAGCCCGTGCAGGGCGAGGGCGGAGTGGTGGTGCCTCCGCCGGACTACCTGCGTGGCCTGCGAGAACTGGCGGACGAGCAAGGTCTTCTGCTGATTCTCGACGAGGTGCAGACCGGACTGGGTCGAACTGGAACCCTGTTCGCCCACGAGGCAGCGGGGATCGCCCCGGACGTGCTGACCGTGGGCAAAGGCCTCGGCAGCGGAGTGCCCATCGCCGCGGTGGTTGCCAACCAGCGCGCGAGTGTCTTCGAACCAGGCGATCATGGCGGGACCTACCACGGCAACCCCCTGGTCACCGCGGTGGCGCTCCGGGTGCTCGAAACCATCAGCGACCCTGCGTTTCTGAAGGGTGTGCGCGTCCGGGCCGGGTGGCTCAGCGATCGCCTCGACGCGTTGGGACGGCGGCACGGCTGTCCGGGAGTACGGGCCGCTGGGCTCCTGTGTGCGCTGGAGTTGCCCGACCCCGTGGCGGAACAGGTGCGGGACGCGTGCTTCCAGCGCGGGCTCCTGATCAATGTGCCACGCCCCCACCTGCTGCGTCTCATGCCATCGCTGCGCGTCACCGAGGCCGAAATCGACGAGATGGCGAGGATTCTCGAGGAGTGCCTAGACCTGGTGCTGAACCGTGGCGTGCGCCAGCACGCCAGCGCGGCTACGCTCACTGCCCATGGATGACTCGTTCGCCTACGTCGAGCTACCGCAGGTGGAGAAACGCGTGTTGCGTCTGGGGATCGCGGGCAACTACGGACTCACCGAGTCGGACCTGGTGCACGCTGCAGACCGTGGTGCGGGATTCTGGCTCTACAACTCGCATTACGGCCACATCACGCGCGCCCTCCGAAAGATCCTGGAGGGGCAGCGCGATCGGCACGTGATCGCCGTCTTGGGCATGGTGGCGTACACGGGCGGGATGGTGCGGCGCGGGGCGGAAAACGCGTTGCGCACCCTCGGCATCGACCAACTCGACCTGTTGCTTCTGCCCTGGCTGGGACGAGCCTCGCTGCTGACTCAGGGCATCGCCGACACACTGGTCGCTCTCAAGGACGAAGGCAAGGTGCGCGCCGTGGGCACCAGCATTCACGATCGGAAGCGTGCTGGGCAGCTCGCCCGGGACTCGGTGCTGGACGCATTCATGATCCGCTACAACGCCAAGCATCCGGGAGCCGAGGAGGACATCTTTCCGCAGGTGGGGCTGCGCGACCCGCTGATCGTCGCGTACACGGTCACGTCGTGGCGACAGCTGCTGCGCCCGGTGTCCGGCCTCGACCTGCCGCCGTGGCCCGGGGCGCAGGAGGAGGCACCCCCTCCGCTCACCGCAGGACAGTGCTATCGCTTCTGCCTGACCAATCCACACGTGCACGTCGCCTGGACCGCACCCAAAACCCGTGCCCAGCTGGACGAGAATCTCGACGCGCTCAGCGCTGGTCCGCTCCCTCCGGAAGAGCTCGCGTTCATCCGCGAGTACGGTCGCCAGGTCAAAGCCAAGAAGAAGTTGCCCTATATCTAGGCGCCAACGGGCGGCAGGTCTCGAAGCGGGTGGGCTCGATTCCACCCCGAAACGGGCATCTGCACCCTGGGCCCGGGGAGGAACTTTCCAGCTGTCGCGGCTACGGTCGCCGACGGACTGTCCCGCACCCTGCACACGTCGTCCCTGTGCACGCTGTCAGTGATACCGGCCTACCAAGCGCCGGACTCAGATCGTGGTATCCTCGCGCATCGTGGCGGGTCGCGGTTCTCGATGGCAACAGCGCGGGCGAGTGGGCCCGACCCTGACCAGCACGCTGGCCGTGGCAGCGGTGGCTCTGTGCGCCGGGCTGGAGGGCTGTGGGGGCAAGGTGGACTCTGACCACGGCAGCGTGCGGGGTGATCCCGTGGTCCCTGACGGGTCGGAAGACGTAGGTGGCGCTGGCACCGGGGCTGGGGGTGCGCCCGCAGTGGAAGAAGTCATGACCGAATGCGAGCCCACCGAGACCATGCTCTCTTCGGCGACGCGGCTGTATCCCGGAGCCTGTCGTACCGAGCAGGATGAAGGCTTCGACGGAATCATCGACTCGATCTGGGAGCACACCTACGACGATCTCGGACGATTGGCGAGCACGGAAAGCGTCGCCACCGAGTCCAACGTCGTCTACTTCACCACCACGACGTACGACGACGACGGGCAGACCGTATCCCAGCAGACCGGGGTGGAAGGGGAAAACCCCAGCTGGGAGAACCAATACGTCTACGAAGACGGGCGCTTGGTCCAATCCATCACCGGCCCGGTGGGCGAGGGCCAATTGCCGTTGGTCACGAACTACTTCTATGACGGGGACCTGCTGATCCGCCTCGAAGAGAGCCGTCAAGCAGATGGCACGGTCGAGTCTCGCGTGCTGTACGAGTACACAGAGGACGGACTCCACCTGCGTGAGGCCTACCAGAACGCGGTCGAGGGCGATTGGGTGACCTACCGCGTCGTGGAACACGAGTACGACGCGGAGGGCAATGAGATAGAAACGCGGCGGGACGTGCAGGGGGAGGATGGGTCGCCGCCGGACGGAGTCCCGGACTGGGTCAACCGCAACTGGTACACCGCGTACGGCAACATCCTGGTGAGCGCGGAAGACAGCGACGCGGACGGCACCGCCGATACCTGCACCGTGCGCTTCTACGACTGCTGGCAGTAGCGCTTCCAGGGCAAGTTGCCGCCCCCGCTCCCGCCTCCGCGATCGTGGTGCTAGGTGATCCGAATGTCAGAAACGATTCTGGACGTTCAGCCGCTGGGTGTTCCGTGGCCCACTCGCGATCCGTTTCTGTTCTGCGTCCACCACCTGGACGACTACCCCTCGGGCAATGCCAAGCTCGGGCCGGACGCCCCGCTGAGTGGCCGCAGACTGGGGCAGGACTTCGAGGGGCTCGATGGCTGGCGCATGTACCACGGCCGTGCGGTGCCCGGTTTCCCTCAGCACCCCCACCGCGGCTTCGAGACCATCACCATCGTCCGCAGAGGTGCGGTGGACCACTCCGACTCGCTGGGCGCCTCGGGGCGCTATGGGCCAGGGGACGTCCAGTGGATGACGGCCGGGGCGGGCATCGTCCACGCCGAGATGTTTCCACTGCTTCGGCAGGACGCGCCCAACCCGCTGGAGCTGTTCCAAATCTGGCTCAACTTGCCCGCCCGAAACAAGATGGTCGAGCCGCACTACGCCATGCTCTGGGCCCCGGACGTCCCGTTCTGGGAAGTGGCAGACCCAAACGGTCGAGTGACGCGCGTCATGGTGGTCGCAGGGCAGCTCCACCAGCACCGTCCACCATCTCCGCCACCGGATTCCTGGGCTGCCGATCCCGACTCCGAAGTCGCCGTCTGGTGCGTGCGCATGGACCCCGGAGCGCGCTGCACCTTGCCCCGGGCCAGGCACTCGGAAACGATCCGCACCGTGTACTTCTTCGTTGGTCAAAGTCTCCTCGTGGGCGGCGAGCGCTGCGAGCGGCAGGGCGCGTATCTCGTTCCGTCCGGGCGTGACCTGGAGCTCGTCGCCGGGGACACCGAGTGCGAGCTGCTGCTCCTGCAGGGACGGCCCATCGGTGAACCCGTGGCCCAGTACGGTCCCTTCGTGATGAACACAGCCAAAGAGCTGGACCAAGCCTTCCGGGACTACCAGCGCACGCGCTTCGGGGGCTGGCCATGGCCCAGCGACGACCCGGTGCATCCCCGAGACGCTGGCCGCTTCGCACGTCACGCGGACGGAAGCGAGGAGCGTCCGCCCGGGAGCGCAGCTCCCGGGCTCCCTCACCACCTTCCGTAACTCCTCTTCTGCTCCACCCCCACCCCCACCGCCCGGGAGCGCAGCTCCCGGGCTCCCTCACCACCTTCCGTAACTCCTCTTCT
>CAZSVU010000053.1:29095-34409 GCA_964610275.1 uncultured Polyangiaceae bacterium
GCTCCACCCCCACCCCCACCGCCGGGGCGCGCCGCTCCCGGGCTTCCTCACCACCTTCCGTAACCCTCTTCTGCTCCACCCCCACCTGCGCCACACCGGGCTTCCACGAGCAACTCGCCCAGACGCGTTCCAGCGCGTCCCCTCCTCACCCGAACCGGCGCTCGTCCACCGGTAGTACCTCCAGCGGTCCCCCGCGTGGTCCAGCACCGAACATCGCCTTGGTCTCGGGTTTCAGCCAGTGGATGAGCAGGGGGATACAGACGGGCAGGCAACAACAGCTGGTCAGGCCGACGCAGATCATCACTAGGTGATAGACCCAGGCCCAGTTCTTCTTCGGCAGAAACGGCGCCGCGCCATAGAGCGCCGCGAAGACCACTCCGAGCCCGAGCATGAAGATTCCGTAGAACCCCATCAGCGCTTGATCTGCCTGCTCGACGGCAAGGAACCCCGCGCCCGCGAGGTAGGCGGCTCCCATGATCGCCGTGAGGACGTACAGCAGAGCCATGCATATGGCGTACGCGACGTACCAGGGCCACACCGGTGCAGCTTCGCCCGGCACGAGCTCGCCCTGCGGGGACTGCGCGTAGTAGACCTCCTTCATGCTGCGCGCAGTCTATCCCAGGCAGCCGGCTATCGTGCGAAGAACTCTATGCCGTCGATCTCCATCCAGCCCACGTCGCTGGAGCCCTCAGGCAGCTGTCCCTCGGAGTCTCGACCCTCGCAACGGGGCATGAAGTACAGCTCGCGGACGTCGGCCCGCAGGGTGGAAAGCGGCTCGGGGGGCTCGGAGGCCCAGTCCGGAACGGCCGCATCGGCGAAGAGCAACTCGACGAGCTGCCAGTTCGCGCCCACGTCGACATCCCAACCTTGGCGAACCTCATCGTCGGCGCCGACCACAGGGCTCACGAGGTCAACTCTCAGCTCACGCGCTCGGTCTGACCGCGCCCAGAGCCGCACGCCGGCGACGGACGTCAGATCCGTGGAGTCTTCCGCGACCGGCAGAACCAGCACGGCGTACTGCCCCCACGGTTCGACCTCGTTGCGGTAGTCGAAGTCCACGCGCAGGACCTGAGCGCGGTCGCTCGAGGCTGCGTCCGCCGCCAGTCCGATCTCTGCGAGGCTGTTGGGGTTCGTGTAGATGGCAGCGGACAGCGACAGGTCCAGTGCCTGATAGGCGTCGAAGTCGTTCGCCGCACCCAGACGCAGGGCGAAGCGCTGAATGGTCCGTCCATCGCGCAGCGCTTCGAGACGCGCACGCAAGACCGGGAGATCTCGCTTCAAGCGGTCGACTTCCGACCGCCAGACTTCCAGCGTTGCCCCCAGCGGGTCGGCTGCCACCGCGTCGCTGATGAAGCTCACCAGCGACTCGATCTTGCTCGAAAGCACTGCCTCGCCGAAGGGTCCACTCAAGAGTTCGTCCACAGCATCACGATAGGTCCCGAGATCGGCACTGAGCGCTCGGAAGACCGGATCGCACCCGGGCGCCACCACGAAGGCTTGCCCACTGAACACGGTGTAGCTGAGAGAGCAGTCGTCCGGCACCATCGTCCAGTGCGGCACCTGCGTCTGGGCACGACTGGGGCTCAGCGTGGCATCGAGATCCCAGGGCACCAGCCAGAAGAACGGGCGATTCTCCTCCTCGTACCAGTAGAAGTTGTGGTTGGAGGTCCACCCGCGGTCGTCTGCGGTGTAGATCGTCGTGACGCCGTCGCAGTTGACGATGGCATCGTCCACCGCCAGGTACCGGTGCAAAGCGTCGACGTCTGCGCTGCCCGCGAGCGCTTGGCGAAGCGGGGCGGGGTCACCGCCAGCGGCGTCGAGCGCCTCGTGGAATGCAATGAAGCCTGCGTGACTGGCTGTCTCATCGTTGTTCTCGAGATAGCGTTGGTAGTAGACCGAGGAGCTCGCTATCGGCCAGACCTCCTTGTACAGATTCCCGTCTCCGTTGCCAGGCCAACGGTGATCGGTGAACCTCCCGTCGACCTGCTCCACCATGGAAAAGAGTCCCTTGGATTCGCCGTTGATGCTCAGCACCGCCCAGGCGCTCAGCGGCGCGTGCACACCCATCTCCCGGTAGAGGTCGTAGGCAATACGCTCACGCAGCTTGCTGCGATCCCACACCATCGAGTGGAAGTTCAGGCGCTTCAGCCCGTAGAAGCGCTGCCCGGCGTAGAACTCGTCGAAGCGAACCTTCATGCTGAGCTTGGGGCAGGTGATCCGATTCTGCTCGTCGACGCAACTGTCGAGCGTTCCGTAGTTACCCTTGAACCTGAGGCCCACGTCTCCGAGCAGGGCACCGTCGAAGCTCACCGTGGCGGGGACGTAGCGCTCTGCCAGCGGATTGGCCAAGATCGACTCCCAGTCCTCGTCCGCGAGCACGAAGTCGAACTGGGGCACGTGATCGATGGAGAACAGATCCGGAGGGTCACCGGTGATCTCGTTCCAGGGAGGGGGCAGCGCTTCGGGTCCCGTCGCCCCTCCACTGCCCGCCGCGCCGCTGCTCGTCGGCCCCACCCCGCCCGCGAGGGTTCCGTGTCCCTCGCTGCACCCCATCCCCAACGGCAGCAGAGCTGCACCGAGCAGGACACGCCACTTCGTCAAGATCCTCTCCTCCGCTCGATCTCGGGTATAGCGCAGTCGAAGCTGGGAGGTGACGCAGAATGCGTTTCAGCGACGTCCCGCGAAGTACGGGTGAAAAGCCGGCGGCAGCGCCTGCTGGTCGCCCGCACCGATGGTGGGCTCGGTTCGGCTGTGCGTATGCCAGAACAGCACCGTCTCACCGCTCGCTTCGGCGGTGGAAGCGGCGACGGCGGCGAACGCCTTGGCCGTGTACGTCAGGTCCAAGCCGAGGTCACCGCGTTCGCGCGCAACCTGCATCGCACGTCGTCCCAGCTCGGTGGGCTGCGCGTATCCACGACCCAGATACCTCCCCTCCAGGATGATCTGAGCCGGGTCGAGCCGCAGCTGCGGAAACGTCGGATCCCGTTGCCGTAACCAAGTGACGGTGGCGTCGAAGAGCGCCTGGAAGCGGGCGGCGGTGGAGGTGGGCCGGTTGGAGGCTCGGACTGCTACGAGTCGGGTGGGCAGGTCGGTGAGCGCGAGCCCGAGTGCGAGCCCCACGGCACAGCCCATCGTGCCCATGGCGATGTACAGACGGTGCGGAGCAGGGAGCAGCCCACCGCGCACCTGTTCCTCCAACTCGAGGGCTGCGTTGACGTAGCCGAGATTGCCCAGCGGTGACGAGCCGCCCGGGGCAATCACGTATGGCGCTGGTGCGGCCGAACCGCCTTCGAGCATCCGGCGTGTCACGGCGTCCACGGCTCGCTGGCTGCCGAGCAAACGCATTTCCGCCCCTTGGTGAACGTTTGCAAGTAGGTTGCGTCGCACGTGGCGAGACGGCGCCTGTGGCAGGAGCAGCAGGGTCGTTTCGAGCCCCAACCGACGCGCATAGATGCTCGTGGCCACGGCGTGATTGGAGCCTGCGCCGCCACTGGTCACGACCCGGCGGCCACCGCGGCTCGTGGCTTCGCCGAGCAGGAGCTCAAGCTTGCGAACCTTTCCGCCACCATACGACTCGGCGGTGAGGTCATCGCGTTTGACGTACAGCTCGGGGATGCCGACCGCGGCCCCCAGGCTCGGGGCAAGTTGGACGGGGGTGGGGAGCGTCGCCAGCTCGACTCGCGCAATCGACTGCTTCAGCGCTGGAAACCGGTCGAAGACCGGGAACGTGGCAGACGAGACCGATGTCGCGGCGGTGGCACCCCGTCGGGTTGACGGCGGCGGACGTGGTTGAGCAGGCCGCGGGCTGTGCCTTGGACTAGAGGCAGGGCGGGCCGGCTCGTCGCGATGAGACGCGCAACCCACGGCACTCGCAAGCAGGGAAACCGCGAAGGCGCGGCGAGTCAGATGCCCCTGCCGCTCGGTCGTACCGCTCTTGGACACTTCATCGCTCCGCTGGCGGCCAGACGGCGGACCAACCCTTGGCACGCGTCTCGATCGGTTGGCAGCCGCCGTGCCGCGTTCCTGGTTCAGTCGCGCAACGCCCGGAGTCGCTGATCCGATTCCGCGGCTCAGCACTCGATTCCGCATCGACGACAATCCGCAATGAACGGATTCCGTCTCGACTGCACGTCACGTTGACCAGGTGGACCCTGAGCGATATTCTTTATCAGGTCGCCGATCGGGGCCCCTACCTTCGAGGCAGCCATGAAGACGTGCAATGTGCTGCGGCGCCGTGCGCCGCTAGCGGTGTGGTTGGGAATCTCTATCGCGCTCGGATGCGGGAGCAAGACTGCAGATGCGCCCTCCTCAGCCCACAGCGGCACCGGAGGGAACGCTGGCGAGCCTGGTTCACCCGATCTGATCGCCAGTGGCGGAACCGTCGACATCGCCACAGGCGGAGGCAGCTTGGGTTCCGGCGGCAGCGCCGGTGCAGGACCGACGGCACGCTGTGGTGACGGCGAACTGGCAGACGGCGAGACCTGCGACGACGGCAACACCACTCCCGGCGACGGCTGTGACGGCACCTGCCAGGCTGAATCCGGGTTCATATGCGAAACGCCAGGGGAGCCCTGCGTCAGCACGCTGGTGTGCGGCGATGGCTTGCCCGGACCTGATGAAGCCTGTGACGACGGCAACACCGTGTCCGGTGACGGCTGTTCGGCAGATTGCACCACCGTGGAGCCAGGGTACAGCTGCCCCCCCACTGGACCCTGCACGACAGCGCAAGGCCCCTGCGGCAACGCCATGCTGGACGACGGTGAGGAGTGCGACGACGGCCAGAGCCCGATGACGTCCGGCGACGGCTGCAGCGCCGACTGTCAGGTCGAGCCAGGCTACGTGTGCCCCACCCCCGGTGCCCCGTGCCAGACGCTGGAGTTCTGCGGGGACGGCGTGGTCAACTTCACCCGAGGAGAGCAGTGCGACAACGACCTCATCGCCCCGCCGGCTAATCAACCTGCCGGGGGAGATGGCTGCTCGGAGACCTGCCGGATCGAATCGGGCTGGACTTGCACCGGTACCGCCCCCTCGGAGTGCGAGTACACGGTCGAGTGTGGCGACCAGAAACGGAGTGGCCCCGAAACCTGTGACGACGGAAACGTCGTGTCGGGCGATGGCTGCTCCGAGAGCTGTGAGGTCGAGTCGGGATTCACCTGCCCGGTGGTCGGCGCTGCGTGTTGGGCCATCTGCGGCGACGGGGTGGTGCTCGGACGTGAGCAGTGTGATGACGCCAACACCGTTTCCGGCGATGGCTGCTCACCGACCTGTCAGTACGAACCCGGTTGGGTCTGCGACCCGGACGGAACCTGCCGCC
>CAZSVU010000054.1:0-2808 GCA_964610275.1 uncultured Polyangiaceae bacterium
TTGTGCGCCTCCTCTTCGCCTCCCCTCCGCAGCACTCAACTCAGCGACCTTGCTTCATCTTCTTCACCCCGGCCGGCCCGAACTCCGAGCAAGGGTGCCCCGCCACGTCGAAGTTGCGCCACTCTCCGAAGTAGGGCACGAACGCATGCACGATGCAGACGCGCCGCGTGAGTGTCGCTGGCGGGGTGTTTGTGGCTGCCCTGGGCGCCGGGGCGTGTGGCGGCGCCGGCGCCATACCTGTGCACATCAATCAGGTTGGCTACTTGCCGCAGTCCAGCAAGGTCGCTGTCATCGAGAGCGACTCCCAGGTCCCGCGAGCATGGAAGGTCACCGACCCGACCGGTCGGCTCATGGCGCAGGGAATGACCACCGTGCGTGGGTTCGACCCCGAGTCCGGCGACGCGGTGCATTGGGCGGACTTTTCCCAGATCACCCGGACCGGCGACGGCTACCAACTCAGCTTTGGCGAGGAGACGAGCCTTCCGTTTCGGGTGGGGACCGACGTCTACCACCAGCTCAAGTACGACAGCCTGGCGTATTTTTATCACAACCGCAGTGGCATCCGGATCGAGTTGCCCTACGCCAGCGAAGAACGATGGACGCGTCGCGCTGGGCATCTGAGCGACCGATCCGTGAGGTACATCGCCGACCAGGAACCGTACACGCTGGACGTGCGAGGCGGGTGGTATGACGCGGGCGATCACGGGAAGTACGTGGTCAATGGTGGCATTGCGGTGTGGACGCTCCAGAACCTCTACGAGAGGGCGCAGCACCGAGGCGGGCAGATCGGCGATTTTGCAGACGGAGCCCTGAACATTCCAGAGCGCAACAATGGGTTCCCCGACTTGCTCGACGAGATTCGGTGGGAGTTGGAGTTCTTGCTGCGCATGCAGATTCCTGCTGGACGCCCCTATGCCGGAATGGTGCACCACAAGGTCCACGACACCAGTTGGTCGCCGATCCCCTTCATTCCGCCCGAGGAGTGGGAAGAGCGTTTCCTGCATCGGCCAAGCACGGCAGCCACACTCAATCTGGCCGCCGTCGCAGCGCAGGCCGCACGCATCTGGGCGAAACTCGACCGCGAGTTTGCGCGGCGCTGTCTTCGGGCTGCGACACGCGCGTGGAACGCGGCGCGGCAGCATCCGGACCTGTTCGCGTCGTCTGCCGACAGTCAAGGAGGTGGGCCCTACGACGATTCGCGAGTCGACGACGAGCAGTACTGGGCAGCGGCCGAGATGTACTTGACTCTGGACGCGCGTCGGCGCGCTCCGCTGTTGGCCTATCTCAGAGGCAGTCCCCACCACGGTCGAGTCAGCCCGATGACGGGTCACGAGCGCGTCGAACAGCACTCGGCCATGACCTGGCAGAGCACGGCGGCGCTCGGGGCGATGTCGTTGGCAGTGGTGACCAGCGAGTTGCCCGAGGACGAACGCTCCCGGATACGTCGCAGCCTGATCCGGGTCGCCGACAGCTACCTGGCATTGGCCAACCACCAGGGCTACAGAGTTCCGTTTCACGCTGGAACGGATGGTCACTACCCCTGGGGCTCGAACTCATTTGTCGCGAACAACGCTCTGATCTTGGCGCTGGCGCACGACTTCAGCGGAAAGCGGGAGTACCTCGACGCGGTAGTGCAGGCGATGGACTACCTCTTGGGATGCAATCCGCTGAACATCTCCTACGTGGCGGGCTACGGCACCTACGCGTTCGAAAATCCCCACCACCGATTCTGGGCGCACAGCAAGACCAGTCGAGTGCCGCCGCCGTATCCTGGAGCGCTAGCCGGTGGACCCAACTCGAAGCTGCAGGACCCGACTTCCGGCAATCGGCTTCGGGGACGCGCGCCGCAGAAGTGCTATCTCGACCACGTCGAGGCCTGGAGCGTGAACGAGGTGGCCATCAACTGGAACGCGCCGCTGGCGTGGGTTGCCGCCTTTCTCGACGAGCAGGGGCAGTCCGGGGACGCAGCGAAGCCGCGCTAGCATACTGTCTAGTGGTACAACGCCGAGAAGAGGACCGCGGCTGAGCGGGCGCTGGCCTCGAAAGGCATCTCTGCTTCCGCGGACCCGTTGCGGGCTTCTATGGCCATGAGACGGAACATGCCGCCCAACGACCAGTTGGAGGACACCCAGAAGTCGTAGCCGCCGAACAGGACTGCACCGCCGCCGCCCGCGCCGTTGCCGGGATCGTCTGCTGGCGCACCTTGGCGGGCCGGCAGGGCGACGAATCCGACACCAAACCCGGCCCCGAAGTGAAATCCCGTTCTCGGGTTGGGGTACACGTCGATGAAGGCGCCGAACACGCCGTAGCCCATCGAGTTACGGTAGGTCGGCTCTTCCTCGGTGCTCCCCGAGACCTTGAAGTCCACTTCGGGCTCGTCTGCCGAGCCCAGCCAGGCTCCGCCGCCGATGACGAGCCCGGGGGTGGGCGTTCCCCCGAGCAGCAAGTCGAGATTCAGTCCCGTCCCTCGGAAGGTGGCATGTGCCCCACTGTCGAAATCCGCGCTGGTGGAGAGCCATCCTGGTCCGCTGGTCATGCGCAGATAGAAGCCGTCATGAAGCCGACGCGTCTTCGGAGCGACCGGCGGAGGCGGAGGAGGCACGCTGAGGACCATCCTAGGAGGGGGCGCCGGCGGCGCTGGCTGTGCGGGCGTCGGCTGGGTGTCCTCGGGTTCGGGTGGGGGTGGGGGTGGGGGAAGCTGCCCCTCTGCCGGCTCGGGTCCCACCGTCGGAGCAGCCGCGGGCTGCTCCGCCTGATCGGATGGGGGTCCTTCTTCCCAGGCGACTTGGGCCAACGAGGCGCTGCCTG
>CAZSVU010000054.1:2818-33904 GCA_964610275.1 uncultured Polyangiaceae bacterium
CAGCGAAGTCGCCACCCCGATGAGCGTCGCGCACAGGGCTGGCCGTCCACCAAGCATGTCTCAGGGATGCCTTGCATGCGGCGCGTGTCAAGCCTCACGGTGCGGGATCGAGGACCGCGATCCCGCGGTCCTGGTGTGCCAGAAGTGTGCCGCCCGGCGGAAAGGACCCCCCCGAAGCCCAGAGAGCAGCCGAACGATTTCAGTGTGTTAGCATGGTGCTGCCTGCCGCCCGGATGGACCGCGAGTTGCATTCCCTCAGGGCGGGTCAGGAGGTCTCATGAGCCAGAACCGACACGCGCAGCTGCTCGAACAGTTCCTCGAAGAAACCTCTGAACGAATTGGGGTCGCCCCGGTCGTTCCCTGGTCCGACTGGGTGGTCCGCCGCCTGGGTGGTCCGCTCGTGCTGGGGATGACGCTCGGCGTGGCCGCCTGTGGGGGAGACAGTCAGTCATCTCGGCCCGTGGGCGAGGGCACGTGCTCCGGGGACGGGTGCATTGCCGAATGCACCGACCAGGTCGACGACGATTTGGACGGCCTGATCGACTGCGAAGACGAAGACTGCGCGGCCGATCCCAGCTGTTCCTAGCCCCATTCGGAGTTCGCTGGCTCGCAACGGGTGGCTCGAGGGTGAGGAAAGGACACACCGAGTGGGCGGCGGAACGGTTCGAGGCGCAGCGCGCCCGAGCGCACTTGCTGGCGTTGTGTGCCCCGCAAATGGCGGGGCGGTGGCCCGGTAGCTCCGGAGAACGGCGAGCCGCAGACTACTTGGAGGTGGCGCTTCGCTCGTTTGGCGCTGTGCCGCTCGACGGACGACGCGACTACTTCGAGCCATTCGATGTGGTCGTTCCCGAGCTTGGGTCCCAGCCTTCCCTCAGGGTTCACAGGACGGACTGCGAGGGAGCCTTCGAGTACTTGCAGGACTTTGGCGTCAACGTCCAAGGCGCAGCAGGGGCGGGAAGCGCCAACGCCGAAACGGTGTGGCTGGGACCGGTGCAGAGGGATTTCGCTTCTGGTGCGGTGCGCGGGCGCGTGGCCGTGGTGCGTGGGGCGCACCCGTCGGCTCGGGTCAGCGTCTCTCAGGCGCTGGAGTCCTACCTGGAGTCGCACCGGCGGTTGCGCGATGCCGGTGCGCAGGCCGTGCTGCGAGTTGGTCACGTCAGGGGCCTGCGCAAGGTGATGTGCCACCTCGGGGAGGAGCCGTGTCTGCCTTCCCTCGATGTGACGCCCGAAGTCGTCCGCGCCGCGTTTGGCAGTCATCCACCTGGAAGCGTTGGCACGGTCGGTCGACGTGTCGAGTTGGAGGTCCCACTCGTGTACCGCACGGTCGCGAGCGCGGGGAACGTGATGGGGTGTTTGGGCACCGGGTCCGTGCGACTGCTGCTGATGGCCCACTATGATCACCTGGGCACGCTGCCCGACGGCCGCTACTTCCCGGGAGCTTCCGACAATGCTGCCGGGGTGGCCGTGGCCCTGGAAGTTGCCCGTGTCCTCGCGCCGTGGGCGCGAGACGTGGGCCACCGCATCATCGTGCTGTTGACCTCGGCCGAAGAGGTGGGGTTGCTCGGGGCAGCGAAATTCGTCCGGGAGAACACCGCGTGTGTGAGTTCTCTGGAAGCAGCGGTGAACGTCGACGAGGTGGGGGGGGCTCGTCGGGACGGAATCGACTGGCTCTGCTCCCATGAGTTTCCGCGGTTGCGACTACCCGTACGCGACGGAGGCGGCGACTCTCCGTTGGTCCGCATGCATTCGCTGGCGCTGGACGGGTTTTCTGACCTGTCCCCATTCGTGGCCGCGGGCATGACACGCGTGGCGGCAGTGTTTGCCCGATCGCGGGGCGGTCAAGTCGCGCACACGTTGAACGATACTCCGGAGCGCATCGAGACAGCCCAACTCGGAGCGGTGGGGCGGAGTGTGCTCCGGGTTCTCTCGTGATCAGTTGCCTGAGAGCCACCCCTGGGGAAGACGATCGTGAATGGCCTGCAGGGTTCGTTGGGCAGGTGCGGCGATCCCGATCTGACCTTGCGGCACGGCAGGCTCCCGGGGGTTGATCCGCACCAACCTGCCGTCCAGTCTGGCCGCGAGTCGCTCGGCGGTGTGGCGCACCGTCGGTACGGCACTCCCCGCGCCGATTTCGACGACCACGAGGCGCTGGCCCGCAAGCGATTGCAGCCAGGCTTCGAAGCGTCGCTCCTGGGCCGCCGTGCGCGATGGCACCCAATCCCAATCCCCGAACATCAGCACGTTGGGTCGGGCCAGCGCGCCGCAGCGTGGGCACTGGGGCAACGGCGGTGCGGCGCGGAAGGTCGCTTCGTCCACGCAGACTCCGGTCTGGTCGGCGTCCCAAATGCGGGGGTCTGCAGTGCAGTCCCTGCACTGCAGATGATGGATGGATCCGTGGCACTCCACGATGCGGGTCTCGTCGAAGCCAGCCCGCTGATGCTGTCCATCGACGTTGGAAGTGAACACGAAGTAGCCGGCGGAAAGGCGTCTTCCCCACTCGAGCAGGATGCCAAATCCTCCGTGGGGCTGGGTGGCTCGATACAGCTGGAGGCGGTGTCCGTAGAAACCCCAAGCCAAGGACGGATCGCGCTCGAACCAGGCCGGGTTGGCCATCTCCACGAACGAGATGCCCAGCCTGCGCAGGGGAGGATATGCGCGCCAGAACCCTTCGTTTCCGCGGAAGTCGGGCAGGCCCGAGTCGACGCCCATACCGGCACCCGTGGCGACCACCAACGCATCCGAGGTCGCCACGGCCTCGGCTGCGGCATCCAGCGCTGCACTCTCGTCCGTCACGGCATCCAGTCTACCGTGTCCTCTGCCGGACGGATATGACGGCAGCCGAGGCGTGTGTCTGCTGCGGGCTACCTCAGACGCCAGGGGCATTCGGCGTCAGTGACACGTCGCCTTCAGTCCGAAGCGAGGACGCCATAAGGTATGGCCACGGGGCCCGAGAGCCAGCGCGGTTGGGGGGAAACCGCGCTCTGCGCTCGGGTCACCCGTGACCATGGCTTGGTGCTTGCTGGAAGGACTGAATGAAGGGCACTGAGTCGACAAGCAAAGTCTGAGGGACACCGGAGGGGGAGGATGGGGGGGCTCTGAGGATTAGCTTTCACTCGGCTGTACGATGCAGGTTCCCCGATCTGGGTCGCAAAGTGCAGAGCAGCAGTCTTCGGAGACCTCGCACGTGGTGCCAAGGGGCGCGCAGCCCAGGGAGTTCGGTTCGCATTGGCCGTGGATGCACAGCCCGTCGCAGCAATCGCTGTCGGCGGTGCAGGTGGCCCCGAGCGAGGCGCACGAGCCGTTGCAGAGCAGGGCACCGTCGGCGTCAGGGATGCAGAAGCCGTTGCAGCACTCGTCGCCGAAGCGGCAGGGTTGACCATCGGTTAGGCATTCGTCGTGCGCTTCGGGTCCGTAGCAGCGGCTGACACCGGGTAGAGTCTCGTCGCATAGCGTCTGGCCACCGTCGGTTCCGGTAGGACAGCAATTGGCGGCTTGGCCGGTCCAGCACACTTCCCCGGTGGGGAGGCATCCGGTGGGACGCATGCAGCGATTGATACCCGTGTCCAGGAAGGGATCGCACTGATTCGAACAGCAGTCGCCCGGAGACGTGCACACTTCGCCGACTGGTCGACAACCGCTGACGTACTGGCATACGGGAACTCCGTTGCCGGGGTCGGCGCAAGTGCCCGAGCAGCACTCGTGGTGCCCGGTACACGGTTCACCGACGGTTTGACATTGCGACATCATCGGGCACAGACCGTCGGAGCCACAGACCCCGCTGCAGCAGTCCCCGTCGGTGCTGCACAGCTCACCCCCAGCTCGGCACGTCGAAATCACCACGCAGCGGTCTACGCCGTCCAAGTTGGTGCAGTTGCCCGAGCAGCAGGCACCATCTGCGCTGCACGCTTCTCCAGCGGGAACGCAGGTTGACTCCGAGGCAGCGCAGGTGCCGTCGAGGCAATCGTTGCTGCAGCAGTCGGCGTCTTGCGCGCAGTCTTCTGCGACCATGGCGCACGTTGCCGAAGCGTCACAGCGGCCATCCACGCAGAAGAGGGAGCAACAGTCTGTGGACAGCGTGCAGACCTCGTCCTCGGAGCCGCAGCCACTGTTCTGGCAAGTCGCTGGCTCGCCGCCGACACTTTCGCACCGACCGGAGCAGCACTCCCCGGACGCCGAGCAGGGTTCCCCGAGGGCGGTGCAGAGGCCGGTGGGCCCCAGGCAGAGACTGGCTTCACAGCGATCGGAACAGCAGTCGTCGTTTTCGGAGCACGTGTCCCCTACGGCGGCGCAGTCGTCGGCAGTGCCCGAGTCGCCACCATCGGCCACGACGGCGACCGCCGAATCCGAACCGCAGCTCGTCGGTGCAACGGCACCGAGGGCTGCGATGGGCACGGCCCAGACCCATCTCGCGCCTCGGGTGGTCATCGAGGAGAAGACTCCATGGCCAGGCAGTGTCGACAGGAGGCGGTCGCGGCTCAGCCAATCGCGTGTGCGCCTCCCGGCTCCCCGACTCAAAGGTCGACCCATAGGCTGATTCCCGCGGTGAACAGCGGCAAACCGCTGCGGGCCCGCACACGGTCTGCGAAGACGACCTCGGCCCGCGGTGTGGTCAGCATTGCGGCCGTGTCCAGCTGGAGCCACCAAGCGTCTGCCAGGCGGACGCGCGTCCCCACGCCCAGGAGCCCGACCCCACTCAGGACGTGATCACGATTGCCGGAGTGGGGAGGCGCGGCGCTGCCGCGGACCCCCAACCGATACGCACCACCGCCTAGCGCAACGAAGGCATGGCCCCAGGTGGCGAGCGGAGCGCTGGCGCCGAGCTTGAGCACCAGAACCTCCTGATCCACTTTGGCACTCCCTGCGTCGTCGCGCAGGCTGTTCAGAGCGGGTGCGGCCAGTGCCAGCTCCAGCCACCACGGTGACGCGGGAGCGAGCTGCAGCGCCAGGCTGGGGGCCGGGGCCACGGGCACACCGCCGGGACCCGCGAGCAGGGCGACGCCAGCTCCGATGCGCCACGCCGATCCCGCCTCCGTGGCGGGAGCCGGAGGCGGCTTGGAGCCTCGAGGACCGGCCGGTGCCGGGTGTGGATCTCGGGGGGCCGAAGCAGCCGGCGGTGCAGGCGGCCGTTCGGCAGCCTCGGTCGATGGTGTCGCGGGGGGCGGTTCGGGCGACGGGTCCGGTGGCTCAGCCGGAGTTCGGCGAGGATAGCCCAGCTCGATGAGCACGGCATTGAGGACCTCCGTTGCTCGGATTGCGAAGACCGCGGCGGCGTCGTCGCCCAGGGGTACGGGGTGGATGGTTCTGAGCAGCGTGCGCTGGCTGTCGTGGGAGGTGGCCCAGACCGCCCCGGAAACGGAGTTTTGGCTCAGCACGATGGTGACCGCCGCTTGGGTCATCATTCCGCCGGCAGTCCGCGCCAGCTGCCCGGTGTCGTCGGCATCAGGGACCTGCACGGAGGTGACCGCGAAGCCCGACGCGAGCAATTCCGAGCGAACCCGCAGCTCATAAGGGAAGAGCTCGGCCGCGGAGCCCCCGGCGAGGATCAGGACCACAGTCTGTCGCGCTGCCGCTGGGGACGTGAGCAGCGACGTCGCAACCAAGACGAGCGCGAACCAGACGGAGCGAAACGTCAAGGTGTCGTCATTTCACTCGCGACACCAGCGTACGGTCCGCCAGGAAACCGCTTCAGATACGCTGCCGCCGCGTCCTTCGCCGCCGAAGCGTTTCCGGCCTTCTTGAGCGCGATCATCTTTCGTCCCAGCGCCTCGGCCACGAACGATCCGGTGGGAGCCTCCATCACGTAGCGATCATACCAGCCGATGGCGGCCGCGGGGCTTGCTGATTCGGCCATACGCCCCAGGAGGAAAGCGGCGTCCGCCGCAGCACGACTTCCTGCGAACCGCTCCCGGACTCGGCGGTACGCCCGATCGGCCAGACCCGCTCGGCCAGCGAACCGCGCGGCGGTTGCCAGCGCCATCAGCTCGCTTTGGGGCGCTTCCTGCAGGGTGGCGTCGAGACCTCGTGCGTCCGCCTCGTCCAGCACTCGGCGGAACTCGCCGCTGGCGGCGAGCTTCGGCCAGTCGGAACGGGCGGGTGCGGGGCGGGTGTCTGCGGATCCTGTCGCCGGTGCGCTGGCCGCCTCGGGCCGCTCGGCTTCTGTTTGCGACGCGCTGGGAGAGACCGCCGGGCCGGGTGTGGGTCCCCTCGGGGTGAGACCGGCGCTGCTCGCTTCGCCTGGGGCCGCCATGGTGTGCACGAAGCGCTGCATCCCGCGGATCTCCACCGGCGTGGCAATACCGGGGCCAGTCACCGACACGACGCCGGCCCGCATCACGACGTCGAGAGTCTGCGTGGGCGCTTCGAACGCGACTTCGAAGGACGTCCCCTTGACCGCGATGGTGTAGGGGCCAGCCAGGATGCGCCAGTCCGAATCGGGAGTGTGGACCACGTCGACCTGCGCGCGCCCCGCCTCGACCAGCACCACGGCGCCTCGCGGCGTCGTCTCCGTCACGCGCGCTCGTGTTTCGGGCGACAACGAAATGGAGCTGCCCTCGGAGAAGCGCAGGCTCAGAGGCTGCTGACCGTTGGTGGCGACGTAGGCGCCGATTTCACCGGGAGTGCCCGGGCTGCCAACCGTGAAGGCGATGCTCTGCGGCGTCGGACGGGGAAGCCACCACAGCAAGACGACGGCGGCGACCACCACTGCCGGCGCGAACAGAGCGATCCACCGTCGTGGCCGCCAGGTTCGGTCTCGACTCAGGGTCTCCAGCAGGGCGACGCGCAGGGAAGTCTCGCTCTGCCCGCTGGGCGGGACGCTCACGTGCTGCCGGATCAGCCTACCGGCGCGAGCCAGCCGTGACTGGGTCATTCGCTCCCCCCTTCGGTGGCGACGAAGGATCGGAGTACCGGATCTCGGCGAGCGATGGCCTCGAAGCGTCGCTGGGCCCGGACCAGCCGGCGTTTGACGGTTGCCAGGGAACAGCCACAGGCCGCAGCGGTTTCAGTCAAGTCGAACCCCTCGACGAAGCGCACTACGAACGCGACCCGGCTGTTGGCGTCGAGTTGGTCCAGCGCAGCGTAGAGGTGCCGAATGCCTTGTGCGATTGCGGCGTCGTGTGGGTGAGCGCAGGGCAGATCTTGACTCGCGTCGAGTCCGACGAAGCGGCGGAGCGCGCGTTTGCGAACTTCGTTTCTGGCCAGTCGGATGGCGACGCTGACCACGAAGCTCCGGAGCGCAGAAGGGTCCCGCAGCGTGTGGCATCGCCGCATGATCGTGAGGAACGTCTCCTGGCACAGGTCGTCGACGTCGTGGCTGTTCCCCAGCGTTCGCACGAGCACGCCTCGAACCAGGTCGGAGTGACGGTGCAGCAACTCGGCGACGGCAGCCGGGCGCTGCTCCACCAGACCGTGGACGAGCTCCTCGTCGCTGCAGGCAGGTCGGGGCAGCGCGACCACGTCCGCACCGGCCGCCGGGCGACGGGCTCGTGCACGCGGGATGCGGGGTACGGACTTCACGCTGGTTCTGCAGTGTGGCCGGGTGGCCAAACCGGCTCATCGAATATTTGGCCGTAGTACGGCCTCACTGGGACTCCGGCTGGGGCTTTCGGCGCGCTGCCCGCATGGCCTTGGCAACCAACGCCCGACCGCCCAGGCACGGAAAGCAGTCGTCGTGCTGCTTGGGGCCACAACCGGAACGTTTTCGGAGCCGCCCCATCGGTGCGAGCGAGCGGTCGTCGCCGACCTCGAGTGCTCGCTCCAGCACCGCGACCACGCGGTCACATCGTTCGGGATCACGGGCTTCGACGAGCTCGTTGAGGTCGAGCGCCACCGCGAGTGCCTTGGAGGCTTTTCCCCGCACGTCGGTCGCGTACAGCAGCTGACGCGCCAACTCCGCGGTGGAAGCCCGAACTCCGGGCTCGGTCGAGATCCGATGCAGGAGGTCCGGTCCGGCGGAGCCGGGCAGACGGGCGGCGACCAACAGGGCTCGGGCGGACGTGCGGTCGTAGTTGATGAAGGCCCGGAGCGTGTTCAGCCATTCCGTATCCGACAGGAGCTCGGGCTTCTTCTCGAACTGCTCTTGCATGTCGGCGAGTGCCTGGAGGTGTTTGGCGATCTTGCCGCGGTCGAGCGCCACGGAATCCTCGGCCGCGCGCTCGTTGGCGGGGCGCGCGCCCAGCTCCCTCAGGGCCTGTTCGTCGCCACTGGCCGCACGCTCGGCGAGGGTGAGCACGCGTTCGGGCACTCTGCTCGACGCGGCGGCGGACGGCACGGGTGGCTCGGCAACGGTCGGTGCAGTGGCGGATGGGACCACCGACTGGCTGCCGGCGATTCTCCCCGGCAGCGGCAATGAGCTCAAGTCGCCGTGTGCTCGATCGAGCGCCACCAGTACGGCCATGCCCGCGAGGCTGCCCAGCACGAGGAGCGTCAGAAGCCAGAGTCTGATGGGCAAACCGAGCACCGAGACGTACATCGTCAGCGTGGCGCTCAGCGGTCGCGCGCGTCGTGCGCTGCAACCGTCGAGCCGTTTCAGTTGGGCAGCGCGCTGCTCGCGGCTTCGCTTGGTGAAGGACTGCAAGCGCCGACGTGCAAACTGGGTCAGTCCGAAGAGGACCTCGGTGCGCGTGACTTCGGTGTTCACCGCGTCGTAGAGCTCATCGTAGAGCTGGGCCGCTTGTCGCTCGACCTGCACGCCTTCCGGAGGGGCCGTGTCGACGAAGGTTTGGCTCTCCAGCTTGCGGCGGGCCGACAGAGGAATTCCGGGTACGGTGGGCTGAGCAGCCGAGTCGTAGGACGTTGTCCCCGGCTTCTCGGAGGGGACCCGCGTGGCCCCTGTTGGGGGGACGCTCTTGGGAGGCAGTGCGTAGGGGTTGTCGCGCTGGAGTGTGACTTCGTCCGCGTCGAGGTCCGACGGTGCCAGGGCGTCCGGCTTGGTCACGCCCGAGAAGGAGTCCTCCCGTAGCTTGGGGAGTTTCGAGAGCTTCGGGGGCGCGGGCCGAGACACGCCTGTCGACGGGGGCCGAGGCCGCAAGACGGGCTCCGGACGGGCACGACCCGCCGCCGGGGGCCGGCGTGTAGTGGGCGGCGGCGGCTTGCGGGTCACCATGCAGTCCAGAGTAGCATGCTGCGAACGCAGGCCGGTCCTGCTTGGTCCGCGGTCGGCGCGTCGTGTGGCCGGCGATCGAGCGGGCCCCGGGGCGCCTTGGTGCCCGGGCCGGCGCCAAGTCACCCAGCGCAGATCACGGACGGCGCGTTCGAGTGCCTTTCGATCGGGAGACCGCTTGGGGTGGGGGCCCAGTCTTGGGGCGAGGGCCTGGGAAGGCCCCGAAATAGCAGCAGGAATCCGATCTAGCCCGCACCCGCGGCGCCTGCGCCTGCAGCGGAGGGCGAGCCTCCGGACCCGATTGCGGTCTGGCCGCCGTTGCTCTGGTCGCCAGCCCCAGCCGACCCCGAAGCACCGGCTGCCCCGCCAACCAGCTCGAAATCGTCCACGAAGCGCAGGCTGCCATAGTCGTTCGTACACCCGACGGCGGCGAAGCCCAACACGCCCAGAATCAGTCTCGTCATGCGCATCAGAAGTCCCCCGAAACGGAAACGAAGCGAGGTCCGACGACGACGCGTGGTCGACTGGATGCGACCTCTGCTTCGGCGGGAGCGGAAGATGGAGCCGCCAACCAGAGCACGGCTGCGGTGCCGATGCCCACGATGCCGACACCCAGCCCGACGTTGGCCAAGGTCTGGTAGGTGCGTCCGGTTTCTGCGCTGTCCGCCATCCGATCGGGGCACTGGCTGCCTCGGCACTCCGCCGTGATGTCGTCGTACTTGGCGTTGTTGGCGAGGCCAAAGACCGTGAATGCGGCCAGGCCCGCAAGACCGACGCCACCGGAGATCCAGGCCAGCGTTTCGTAGCGGACGCCGGGCTCCGGCGGTGCGATCGCCACTACTTTGCCGTCTTCGGTCGTGGTCATTTGCACTGGTGCAACGGCCTTGGGAGGCTCGGGTGTCACCGTGACTTTCTCGCCGGGTTTCAGCGTGAGCTGCCGGCGTGTTTCCCCGCCCGCCTTGGTCTGAAGAACGACCTCGAAGTTACCCGGGAGGAGCGGGATGGGCTTTCCCCACTGGTCGGCAGGGACGTCCTTTCCGGCAATGGTGGCCGACGAGCTCATGTCGATGGTCAGGAAGGCGAGGGACTTCTCGAGCTCCGTTTTCTCGGCCCGTGCTGCTTCTGCCGTCTTGCCGTATTTGGCATCAACCGCGCGCGCGGCCTCGGCCTCGAGGATCACTGCGTCGAGCTCTCGGTAGCCTTCGAGCTTGCGTCCGAGCTTGATCATCGCCCTGGCCACCATCAGGTGCGAGTTGGGGCTAGCCACTGCGTCGTAGGATTCGCTGAAGCGCTTCAAGGCGTCTTCGAACTTCCCATCGTCGAATGCAGTCTTGCCCGCCTGGTACTTTCGTTTGGCTTCGGCCTTTTCCTGCCAGGAGGCTTCGTTGACGGCTGCGCCCTCGGCGCCACAGGGCTGCGTCCAAGAGAGTGTGGCGGCCGCGAGCAGGGACAGTGCCCCCCACGGCCTCAGGAGCTTCCATCTCATGCCCACCTCGGTTCTCATCGGCGTGCCTCAGATATCGTCGGGTACGTAGGTCGGTTTCGTCGCTCGTGGCTGGGGTCGACGGCGCGGAACGTAGGGCGTCACCGGTGCGGGTGGCGCAGGCGCGGCTTCCGCGGAGGCACTCGCGCTCGCCGCAGCGTCGGGTTCGTCGCCCGCGTCGGGCTTCTCTGCCGAGGCGACAGGCGTCGCGCTGGACGCGGCGCTTGCGGTCGGCACGGGCTGCGCAGCCGAAGAAGGCGCCGCCGCGGCCGCGGAGGGTTCGGCCGTGGCGCTGGGCGTCGCGTCCACAGCGTCTGCGCCGCCCAGCTTGCCCCCCATGAGAGCGACGACCAGAGCGCCGATGCCGACCGAACCCAGAGTGGTGCCGACCCCGGCGAGGAATCCGATCCCGAATCGAGATGAGGTGACCGGATCCGGGGCCACGACCTGGTCGAGCTTCTTCTGGTGCAGCAGAGGAGGGGGCGTGTCAGTGCCGGCAACCTTCTCGTCGACGGCCTCGGCTGACGAGGTGCGCGCTTCGACAACGGCGGGCGCGTCAGCGGCGACCTCGGCGATGGCGGCTGCGATGGATGCCTTGGCTGGTGCCAACTCCTCCACGTCGGTCTTGGGCCCTGGCACGTCCGGGCCCTCGTCGGCCCATTCGGCGTCGCTGGGCAGTGAATCGCGGCCGCCCCGACCGATCTGGTCCAGATCAATCGGTTCCGCGCCGGCACCCTGCCCGTCCGCTTTGGCCAGGGCCTTGGCTGCTGCCGCCATCCAGGGCATCTGAGTCGGCCCGAGCACGGCGGTGGGCTCTTCTTCGTCGTCGTGCTCCGTTTCGGCAGGCTCGGTGGCTTGCTCGGGTCCGGGGCGACCCAGCGCGGCGGCGATCTCTGCGGCGCTTGGGCCATCGGGAAGTGACGGAGAGTGCGAGCCCGCGGCAGGAGGTGCCACCCCCAAGAGCGTCTCCTTGGCGATCGCGCGCCGCCGCTTGGCTTTGGGTTGTTCCGGCGTGGTGGCGTTCTGCCGACCGCTCGTGGGTCTCGCGGCGCTGGCCGAAGCGTCTGCCGCTTGTCCCATGGCGTCCGGGGCCTGCGCGATGGTGGCCTCCTGCTTGACCGACTCCGATTCGAGGGTGACGGCAAAGTCGGTGAGCGATGCCGGCTCTGCCTCATCGAAGTCCGGAGCTCCGCTGGGCCCCTGGTCGGGTGGGGGATTCGGTGCGGCGCCGGGACCTGGCTGCGCCACGGGCGCGATGCCGAGCATGGTCGGCTTGCGTCCGGGCCTCTTCGTGGCATCTCGGATGGGCGGGGGCGGCGGTTGTGCAGCGGTGCTGCCGGCTTCCTTGCCCACTGCCGCGGTGGTCTCAGGCGTGACTTCCGGCTGAGACGCTGCTTTGGGCCGGGGTGACTCTGCCATCGGAGGGGCAATGCCCAGCAGAGTCGGCTTGGGCTCGCGTCTGCGCGGGGGCGGCTGCGCCGGTCCCGCGTCGACGGGCTTCGGTGACACGTCTGCGGGTTTCGGTGACACGTCTGCGGGTTTCGGTGACACGTCTGCGGGTTTCGGTGCCGCGTCTGCGGGTTTCGGTGCCGCGTCTGCGGGCTTCGGTGCCGCGGCCTCCTGCTGGGTCGGCGACGGTGCGACACGGCGAACGGGCAACCCGGGGGGCCGCACGCTCTTGAACCGCAGACTGAGCCGTCGGCTCGGCGCCTCGCCCCTTTCCAGGGTGAGCTCGTTCCGCTGTCGAGTCAGATCGCGCTCTGCGACCTGCTCGAGAAACGAAGCGGTCTCTGCTGGGTCCGCAATCGGCACCTCCAAGTTCCGTATCGCCTGGAGCATTTCGTCGGCCGATTGGGGTCGGTTGTTTGGATTGCGGTCGAGTGTCCTGGCAACCAAATCCACCAGAGGCGCGGGCAACTCCGCCTCGCCGGCGCGTTTGATTTCGTTCAAGCGCGGGATCTTCTGCAACAACACCTTCTGGGCAGCCGACTCTCCGAATCCCACGAACAGGCGTCGGTTCGCCAGCATCTCCCAGATGAGGATGCCCACGCAGAACAGGTCGGTACGAGCATCCGGACTGCCGCCGGCACCGAGCTGTTCGGGTGCGGCGTACGCCACGCGTTCCGGATCGTCTCGAAGTGCGGGAACGGTGGCGGCTACCCCAGCCAGCACGATGTCCAGAAGGTGTGCGTGTCCGTCGACCCCGAGCAATACGCTGTCAGGGGTGACTCCGCCGTACACTTCGTTTCCGAGCTCCCCGAAGTCTTCTGCTTGACGATGCAGTTCGGTCAGTGCCTCCAGCACGTCCGAGCCGATCCGCAGGGCCACGCCGGGTGGTGTCGGCTTTCGCCAGATGGTTGCCTGACGACAGACTCCACGCAGCGGCAGACCTTCGATGTAGTCCGAGATGACGCCGATCTCACCTTCACTGACGAAGACGTCGACGACTTTGGGAATCCAGTCATGCTGGATCTCCATCGCAGTCCATGCGGCCTCGGCGAGACGGTCCACGAGCTCCTGTCCGCCCGAGGCTCCGGTGGTCACTCGGCGTACGGCGGCGACCAACCCTTCACCCTCGCCGCTGCCCACGCGAACCGCCCAGAGCTCCCCAAGGTAGCTTTGGGCGAGCTCACAGACCAGTTGGTAGCGTCCGATCAGGTTTGGAAGTTTCCCTCGAGGAGGTGCCACCGTTGAGCCAGGTCTTCGCTACGCGGCAGATGTCGTCCATCGGACGACCGAATCGCCGCTCATGGGGTGCCCAGCCGAGAGAGCACCCGCGGTTCGTGTTGGGTCACTTGCGTGCCGGATTGGGTCCAGCGGGATGACTTTAGCCACGAACCAGCGAACCGGTCCAGCTTCGCTTGATTTTCACCCAGTTGCAGAGCGTCCTCGTGGCCTCGGACCCAGTCGTGACGGGCTGCGGCACGGCTCGATGCTACTTGCCGCGGGGAACGCGGGCGCCGTACGAATCGCCCGCTTCGGGGTGCGGGTGGGGGACGGGAGCCACCCGGGAGCGGGGCGCCTGACCGGCAGCCGGAGGGGCCGGGCAGCGTCCGGCGAGCAAGGTGGCCGCCGCCACGCGAATGGGTCATGGTGGCTCCGGCCCGAGCGGGCTTCGGGTGCAACGATGATCGACCGCGATACGATCGACCGGATCCGCGACCAGACGAGCATCGCTGCGGTCATCGGCGAGTCGATCAAGCTCCGCAAGCGGGGTCGCAACCATATTGGTCTATGCCCGTTTCATCAAGAGAAGACACCCAGCTTCAACGTGGATGACGAACGTGGCTTCTACCACTGCTTTGGCTGCGGGGCCTCGGGAGACGTCTTCAGATTCATGGAGCAGCATGGCGGACTGAGCTTCGCCGAAGCGGTGCGACGCCTGGCTGAGCGCGCCGGTATTCCCATCCAGGAGACGACGTCTGAACCCGAACGCCGTCGTGAAGACGAGGCCAGGCGGCGCCGCCAGGAGCTACTCGATGTGGCCAGCTCCGCCGTGGAATTCTTCGTGCGCACGCTCGAGGACCACGAATCTGCGCAAGGTGCACGCACGGAGCTCGCACGCTGGGGGCTCGTTCCGAGTAGCCCCCCGGACCCGGTCGCGTCGACACTGACCGGGTTCAAGGTGGGATATGCCCCGCCACAGGCAGACGCTTTGGTGACGCACTTGCGGCAGAGCGGATTGAGCCTTCGAGCAGCGGAAAGCCTGGGTCTGCTGGTACGTGACGCAGACACGGGGCAACATCGTGACCGCTTCCGTCACCGCCTGGTCCTTCCTGTCCTCGACCTGCATGGCCGCGCCGTAGCGTTCCTTGCTCGACGTCTGGATCCGGTCGACGTTACGTTGGCGGCAGAGGCGCCTCAGGAGTCCCTGGTGTTTGGGGAGCAGCACGACCGTGCTGTGCAGTTGGCTTCTCCGGAATCGGCGGTGTACGCACCGCGGGCGTCGGTGTTTGGGCTGCACCAGGCGAGACAGAGCCTGCGCAGCAGTGGGCAATGCGTCGTCGTGCCGGAGCCAATCGACGTCCTGTGCATGCATGCCCACGGATTCGAGAACGCCGTGGCGATCTTGGGCCCGAGCGTCACCCCCGAACAGGTGCGGCTGGTCAAGCGCTTCACGGAGCGAGTGACGTTCTTGTTCGTCGCTGACCCGTCGGGGGTTCGGGGTGTGGTCGAAGCCGGCGGTATCTGCCGGCGGGAAGAATTGCTGGTCAGTCTGGCCCCAGTCCCCGACGATCGGGGTCCCGCTGCCGTGCTGGCTGGGCCCGGGGCAGTTGCGCTGCAGGGCGTGCTGGCCGCGGCTCGCGGATTGCCCGAGTATCTGATCGACCGAGCCCTGGGTAGCCCGTTCTTGACCGATGACGCGACCACCCGTGTGGCGCGACTGAGGGCCGTCACCCGGCTGCTGCAGAACGAGTCGGATCCCCTGGTGCGGGCCATGGCGGAGCAATATGCAGACCGAGTCGTTCAACGCCTGGGCGTGCAGCATGCCACCACGCTGAGGGCCCTGGACGCACTGGTGCAGCGCGAGCTGAAAGACGTGCGGCGAGCGGCGGCCTGGCCTGCGGACGACGACGCGCTCCGCGTTGCTGAGAGCACCGCCCAGCCACTCGTGGACCAGCTCGGCCGGGAGCTGTTGGGAGCCGTTCTCGATCAGCCCGAGCTACTGGCAGACGACGAGGTCGTTGGCGCGCTCCAGTTCGCCGAAGGAGAGACGGCTGCGGCGATTGCCGCCGCCCGCCGCTCGTGGAACCGGGAGTCTGGGCTGGACGCCGACGGCCTGCTGGCTCGGGTCGCGCCCGTCTTGCGCGAGTTTACCCAAGGTCGGCTGGCTCGGCCGCAGCACCGCGACGTGGAATTGGCGAAATCAGCGGTGCTGGCTGCAGCGCATCAGCTGGCGCAGTCATCGACGCGGTAGGCCCGGCGCAGCGGTCGCCGTTGCCCTCACCCGCTCGGGGGCGCAGGTCGTCCGGAGCTCCGGTTCGCGCCGCGAACTAGCTCAGTACATTCTGAGTCGCCCGGTTACGGCGAGCAGGCTCAGTAGGTGAAGCACGCCGTCGTAGTACCGGTACTGTCCCGTGGCGAGTTCCAACTCCCAGACGTCGCGGAGGAAGTCTGTCCTCTCGTCAATGGTGGCGATCACCGCGGCAGCACCGGCCGTGGCCTGAAGGGCCAGCTCGCGGAAGGTGACCAACGGCACACCATCGAGTGTGTACTGGGAGACGTAGGTATCGATGCCCTGACCGTAGAAGAACTCGAGCAGACGATCGCTTTCCTCGATTTGCCACGGGTCAGCGCCAAACCAGACCTGATCCAAGGTCAGGTTCAATGGAACCCGCAGCGCCTCGTCCCCGAAGCTGTCCTCACCTGCGCGCGGGGTGCCGTCGAACTCGGCACGTTCGGGAACGAGCCCGGTGTCAGGGTGGGCGACCTCATGAAGGAACTCACGGCTGGCGGTCGCGACGTCGTACCACTCGCTGATGTCTTCGGGGAGAGTGAGTGCCCAGTAGTGGTAGAAGGCGGGCAGCAGGGCAGCCGGTGACGTGTAGGTCGAGGCGCTTCCCTGCGGGGAGTACACTACCAGTGAGGTGGCCTGATGGATTGGGTTGTGTGCCGAGTCAACGACGCCATCGTTGTCGTCTTCCAGATGCAGCAGCCGCCGGAGGAGTGCACGCGCCTCGTCACCGTAGGCAAGGATCCCGTCACCGGCGCCCCACCGAGACTCGGCGAACAGCAGCGCGGTGGCGACATAGGAAGTTCCGTTGGGGTCTGGCGTGGTCGAGCAGGTGGTGAGATCGGCGAGACAAGTCCAGCTCAGCAGGCCCTCGTAGGGACCGCTGTCGAACTCCATGTTCGACTTGGCCCAGGTCCAGATGCGGTCGAACTCCTCCTGCTTGTCGAGTTGCACCGTGATCATCATCGCGTAGCCGATGCCGTCGGTGCGGACGTCCCCGTGGTTGATGTCCTCGATGTACGCGGAGTCCGGGTCGACCTCGTAGTAGATGGATTCGGTGTCGGGATCTCCGTGGAAGAGTTGTTGGAAGTAGCTCTCCAGCTTCTCGTCCACCTCGGCGTCGGTGATACCGAGTTCGTCGCCGACCGCGTTGGGGTACTCGCCGGTGGCGGCCGCACCCCCGGCGGGGATCTCGATCGGGACGTCGTTGTACCCGATCGAGTCTTCGGTCGACGCGCACGCCACCGAGCCCCAGAGGAGGGACGGGACGATGACGAAGCTGCCGAAGGTCCTCGTCAGCTCGCGAACCTGCCCATTCGCGCAGTGCATCTTGCGTGGCTTCACCCGCCAGCGTAGCGCTTCAGGCGGGGGGCCAAAACACTGTTTGGATATCGCCTCAAGAATGCCTTGGCCCGCCGGGAGGCTTCCGCGCGCTGGCCGGTCTTGGCCAGTGCCTCGATCCTCAGCACCGACGCTTCCAGCCGCAGGCGCCCTCGAGGGAATCGGCGCGCATACTCGTCGAGCAGCCGTATGGCGCCTGCCCCATCGCCGGCCCTGAGCGCGCTGCTGGCAGCGTCCACGGCGGTCAACTCTTCCGTCAGCGTGGGTTTGGCCGTTTGCGCTTTGTGTTGGGCGACGGTCGGCGTTGCCGGCTCCGCCTCGGGTGGTGTCGCCTCTTCGGGGGCTTCGGTGGCCGGGACGATCTGCTTCTCCACCGGTGCTGGCGGTCGGACTCCGACTTCAACCGGCGCAGCCGACACACGGCTCGGCTCGAACACGGTGGGCGAGTCCGCCTCGGTCACGGCCAGGCCCAGCCCGGCCGCGCTCCCGCCGACGACCAGACCCGCCACGATCCAGCCCTTGAGAGACCAGACCGCGATTGCCGCCGTTGCGCTCTTGGCCATCGCCAACGATGATCCACCGATGCCCAAGGCCGCCAGCGTGCCGGCTCGAATGGAGGCAGGTGGGCGGTACGCCTGGCCAGCGCGCAACAGCAAGGCCTCGACCTCGTTGTCCGTCTCTTCGATCAAGCGGCGCGGCTCGGTCATGTTTCGGCCCTCCGACTCGGTTGGCCCTGCAGGCGACGAACGAGCTTCTTGAACTCGGTGCGTGCCCGGCGCAGGCGGCTGGCGACGGTTCCGCCAGGAATATCGAGCAAATTGGCTATTTCCCCCATGGTCATCTCTTCCAACTCGTACAGCACGAACACCGAACGGATCTGCGGATCCATCTCGTTGAGGAGCTGATCGAGTAGCTTTCGGGCCATCCGCTGATCGGCGAGGTGCTCCGGTGTGGCGACCAAGTCCGAGCGATCGCCGGCACGCTCCTCGGCCACTTCGCGGCGTCGGGCGAGAGTGCGGCGTACGTGCGCCGCGTCGTGCAGTGCAGTCCGGTAGAGAAAAGCCTTCTCGGCGCCGGGTTCGATACCGTCCAGGCGTTTCGCTGCCACCAGGAAGGTTCTTTGCACTGCATCATCAATATCTGCTTCAGGTACGCCCAGATTGCGGAGGGCTCGAGCCAGGAAATCGCAGTGTGCGCTTACCAACGAGCGAAGCCGCGCATCGCGCCGCAGACGAGTACGTTTCTCGCCAGTGCGCGAGTCTTCGTCGCACAGCAATGATGGGCTGCCCATCGACACCATCGGAGCTCTTGGGTCTAGGCTGACGGCTGCTCTTCCTGCTGACAAGCCTCCTCGTTCACTGGACTGGTGATCGGCGCGGCGAATTGCCGCAACTTCACTCGAATTCCCGGGCGGCGCAGGCCTGATCACGAAAACCTTCAGTACAGGTGGACTGAGACCCCCAGCGTACCAAAAGGCGCCGCACGATTGGTGCGAGCGACCACGTCGCGCGGTCCCTCCGTGACGAATCGCCGTTCCACCAGTGCGATTGTGGCTCCCAGAGCCGCGTCCAGCTGAACCGTCCGACTGACCGGAAGCTCGACTCGCGCCAGTGCCCCGACGCTCCACCAGCTGCGAGTGGCAGAGCGTTGGTGCTGCACCGCGAGGCCCCGCAGGTGAAGCAGGCCGCCCTGGGCTACGCCGCAGGCGCGCAGCTCGACCGATCCGGCAGGACCGAGCTGAAGGGGACACCCCTCTGCAGACACCGCCGTCCACACCACCAGTGCTTCTGGCGGATCCTCGGCCAGGTCGTTGCGAGCGTGGTGTACCGTGAGGCGCGCGGAAGGGGCCCACCACTCGGAAGCGTTGTCGTGCAGAGCAACCCAGGCGCCGGCACCGGGCAGGATGTACGCCCTCACGACACCCATGGCCTCCAGCTGAGCACCGACCCGCCATGGGCCAGACGGAGGTGGGGGCCTCGGCGGTTCGGGTGGAGGCGGCTTGGGTGGTGACGGCGGCGGCTCCGGAGGTTGTGGTGGGGCAGGCGGCGGTGTCTCTGGTTCGGCCTGCTCGGTTTCGGCAACCAGCCGTGCGTCGGGGTCGACGCTGAGCGCGGTGGTCAAGGCCAGCGCGTCGACCACTTCGGCGCAGTCGGCACCCTCAGAACTTCGCGAGTCGGTTTCCTGTCCCTCTTCGGTGACGCGGACGTGGCCGAGGATGCGGTCTTCGACCGGGGTGATCTCGACGACGAAGGTGCGCGCGCTTTCGCCCTCTTCCGCCACGCGAACCCGACGAGTACGCGCACGCACTCCGCGCATGAAGGCAACTGCGTCAGGACACTCGGGCGGCGCGCGATAGTCCACGCGGACCGGGACGGTACCGCTCGATTCCGGCGCAGTGTCGGGAACGGCGAGTGCCGCGGGACATTGCGCTAGAACGGCGGCCAGCCACAGCGCGGCGCCGACGACGTGCCTGGTCATGCGTCGCACAGCGTCGCACGAACGAACCGGGCGAGGCCAGCGTCCACCTCGTCTCCCCAAGACGAGCACGCCGCCGGCCGCCGAGGCGTGGGCAGACACCTCGGCGCCGACGGCGGAAGTGCTAGACGAGTATGAATTCCCGGTGCCCCGATGGCTGATCACTGATTTTGGGAATTCGTTATGTGCGGTTCGGGGGGTGATCAGCGAGAGAGGGCGAGCCGTGGGGACGAGTGCAGTGTGGCTGCACGAATTACCCGTAAGCGGAAGCAGCTTGGTGGCAGGACCCATCTGAGCGAGGATGATCCTCGCAGACTGGAGGGCGGAGCATGGGACGATGCAATTCAGCGTTCGGCTGGCACGTGGCGGTACTCCTCCTCGCCCCCAGCGGGCTCGGCCAGCCGCCCGCGGCGACGAAGAGTCCGCCGCCAACCGCACCCTCCGGCCGCTCGCCGGCGTTGGCGGGTGAGGTCGAGCCCGCCGATCCCGGACTGGATCCCTCTGGCGGCACGGCGAGTCCCGCGCCGACGGAATCGCCGGCGACGTCATCGTCGTCCTCGGAGCCGGGCCGGGGGAGTGGGTCGAAGGGCACCACCGCGGGTGGTTTCGAGGCCAATGCGTCTGGCGTCGCCCCGAACGCGCTGCACGTGGGTTTCAGAGTTGGCTACGGGATCCCGATTGGAGAGTCGGACGAGGACCATCCGTTGGGCGATACGTATCTGGCCAAGATCCCGCTCTGGCTCGACCTCGGGTTCAAGGTGACTCCCAACGTCCTGGTTGGGTTGTACGGTCAATACGCTTACGCGCTCATGGCCAGCGGTGTCTGCTCGGACGACGACCGGTGCAGCGGAGACGTGTTCCGCTTCGGCGTGCAGGCGCAGTACGACGTCTCGCCGGAAGACGACCTGAGTCCCTGGATCGGGTTGGGGATCGGCTACGAGGTTGCGCGTGGGCGCGGTCCGGTCGACTACCCGCTCATGGGACGTCGTGCTGCTCGCACCAACGCGCGCCTCAGCGGCTTCGAGTTCCTCAACTTGCAGGGCGGGGTGAACTTCCGTGTGGGTTCTGGCTTCGCATTGGGCCCTTTTGTGAGCCTTTCCACGGGTCAGTACGACGCCTGCAACGTCGAGGTCGAAGGCGAGGATCAAGAGTGTGACCTCGAGCGCGACCTGGGTGCCAAATCCCTACACCAATGGGTGGTGTTCGGGGCACGCGGTACCTACGAGATCTGGCCCTTCTGATGGGCCATCGACGGCTGCTGCCGTCGGGGTGCCGTCCACTTCAAAGCCGCCGTGTTCGACTCGCACTGCCACCTGACCGATCTGGCTGATCCCGACGGCGCGCTCGGCCAGGCTCACGCCCTGGGCGTGGGTGGAATGCTCACGTGCGGCTACAACCACGACTCGAACGTCCAAGTCTGTGCGCTGTGGGAGCGCCATCCGGAGTTGCCAGTCGCCTTGGGGCTGCATCCGTGGTTCGCCGAGGAGGACGTGGCCGAGGTGCTGAGTCTGATCGAAACTCGACATCCGGTAGCGGTCGGTGAGGCCGGGCTGGACTTCTGGGAGGAACCGGAGCTCGCTGTCAGGCGGCGACAGGTGGAGATTCTGGAAGCCCAGCTCGAGTTGGCGGTTCGACTGGACCTGCCAGTGACACTGCACAGCCGCAAGGCCGTATCCGGCTTGCTTCCCGTTCTGAAGAACCATTCCGGCTTGCGCGGCGCTCTGCATGCGTATTCCGGCTCCTACGAACAGGCTCGAGCGTTCGTCGACTTGGGGTTCTTCATCGGGGTCGGTGGTGCAGTGACGCGGGGTCGCGCCAAGCGGGTGCGGCGGACTGCCCAGCAACTGCCGCTCGACGCGATCGTGCTGGAGACCGATGCTCCGGCCATCGGCATGGAGGGGGTCGAGCCCCCGCACGTGCTTCCGGCACACGTGGTGCGAGTGGCCAGAGCACTGGCCGACCTCAGAGGGTTGGAGTTGGCAGAAGTCGAGCGGCAGACCGACGCCAACGTCCGGCGTTTGCTGGGACCCCGAGCGTGGCCCGGGACCGCGGCCGGGAGCGGTGCGTGAAAGAGAGGCGGTGGGAACGAAGCGCCCGCTTGGTGGGGCGTGCTGGCCTGCGTCGGCTCGGCCGCGCACGCGTGGCGGTGTTTGGTATGGGTGGTGTCGGCTCGCATTGTGCCGAGGCGTTGGCGCGATCGGGGTTGGGAGCATTGCGCATCGTCGACCACGACACGGTTTCCGAGTCGAACTGCAATCGGCAGCTGCACGCATTGCAGTCCACCCTGGGAAAACGCAAAGTCGACGTGATGCGCTCGCGCCTATTGGACGTTGCACCCGAGCTGGAAGTGGACGCCCGTCACGAGTTCTTCGCACCGGAGAACGCGGAAGGATTGCTCGGGGGGAACCTCGACTACGTGGTGGACGCCATTGACTCGACGGGACCGAAGGTCGAGCTCCTGCAACAGTGCCGTCAACGCGGGCTTCGTGTCTTGACGGTACTGGGTGCCGCAGGCCGGTTGGATCCGATGCAGATTCGTCTGGCGCCTCTCGACCAGACTCGAGGATGTCCGCTGGCGGCAACGGTGCGCAAACAGATGCGGCGCCGGGGTGGGCTCGACGGAGTGTGGGCGCTGTTCTCCGTCGAGCGTCCGCACGCTTCCGCTGAAGGGGACTGGCCGCGCATGACCGACGACTTGTTTCGCGGCCGCCAGCGTGTCATCCAGCCGAGCATGGTGATGGTGCCCGCAGCGATGGGGTACGCGGCGGCGGCCGTGGTCGTGCGTGAGCTGTTGTGAACGAAATGCACAGAGACCCGCGAATGGTCGCGACGAAGTCCGTCCCGGTGTGATCCAGGTGGGACAAAGGCGCACACGAGCGGACGAGTCCCGTGGGCAGCGACATCCGCGGCTTCCGCCCGACACAGAATCTCCCCCAGGCAGTCCCGCCAGTCGCACCTCGACCGTGCGGGCGGGCCGTCACCGACGTGTCCTGGTGCCGGGAGGTGCAATCTCCCCACGGTTCCCCCAAAATACTGATAACTTGTCGGACTGCGTGCCACGTACCCGCATAATGGTTCGGGTCAAGGAGGAGCTCCCATGCGCAGCATTCGTGCCTTAGGTATCTGTCTTCCCATCGTAGTGCTCGTAGGAGGGGCTTGTGGCGGCGACGACGGCGGAGGCGCGGTCGCCACGGGAGGGTCCGGCGTCAGCGGTGCCAGCGGGAGCGCCGGCGTGACCGGTATCGCTGGCGAGTCCGCCGTTGGCGGCAGCGAGAGCAACCCATCCGGCGGCGCTGCGGGCAGCGGAACCGGTGGCGTGGGTGGTGCGGACACGGGCGGAACGGGACCCGGGGGTGCGGACACGGGCGGAACGGGACCCGGGGGTGCGGACAGCGCGGGCGCGGCCGGCCTCGGAACGGCGGGAACGACTGCCATGGCCGGGAGTAGCGGTGCACCCCTGGTGGCCGGGGCAGCGGGAGTCGCCGGCTTCGGCATGGCCGGGTCTGAGGCGGGGGGCGCCGCAGGGTTCGGGTGGGGCGGTTATGGAGCGCTGCCCAACGTGACCTGCAAGACGTTCAACGAGCAGTGCGAGAGCGGGGACGAATGCTGCTCGGGCGTCTGTGATCCAGCCACCAATCAGTGCACGTCCAGCCTCACCCAGTGTCGAATCGAGGGCGAACCATGCTCGGTGGCCACCGAGTGCTGCAACTTGGTTTGCGACAACGGAAGCTGCGGGACTGATCAGTGCGTGTCCGACAACCAGGCTTGTGACACCAACCAGGAATGCTGCAGTGGCACGTGCACCGACAGCGCGTGTGAGCCGCTCAACTCCGAGTGCCTGACCGCGGGCAACTCGTGCGTGGAGGATTCCGAGTGCTGTTCGCAACTTTGCGACGATGGGGTGTGCGCGTGGGCGTCGTCGTTCTGCATTCAATCCGGCGACATCTGCTCGCAGTCCGCGGACTGTTGCTCGGCACTGTGCTTGGTCGGTGACAACGGACTGGGAACCTGCGCCGAGCCTCCCTCCGGATCCACCCGTTGCAGCGGAGTGGAGGGCACCATCTGTGGCACCTGCAACGACTGCTGCAGCCGCGTGTGCGCACCGTATGGAACCCGCGGGGTCATGGTCTGCCAGCCGGCGCAGGGGTGCCGGATCCTGGGAGATCTCTGTCGGCGCAACGAAGACTGCTGCGGCGGAGACGACCGCATCGACATGCCCGGCCTGGATGGGGCGAACGTGGAGTGCCAGAAGGAGTCGCCGGAGGCCGTGCTCGGGGTGTGCCGGAATCCTGCCAGTCCTGGCTGCAGCCCGCAGGGCAATGTCTGCCACTACAAGGCGGATGAAACCTATGCCTGCACGTCGTCCTCGGCGCCGGCGAGTTGCTGTGGGGCGCCCGGCGCATCGTCCGACGCCTGCCAGTTGGATGCGCTCGGAGTGCCGCGCTGCAATGCGCTGACTGAATGCCGCGTCTACGGGGACACGTGCAGTTCGCCAGAAGACTGCTGCGACAACGTGCCGTGCGTGCCCGACGAGTTCGGCGTGCTGCGGTGCTACGAGCCGCCCACCGACGATCCCTGCGTGGTGGTGGGTGGCCCCTGCACGGTGGACGCAGACTGCTGTCCACCCAACAGCTGCATCCGGCCGGTAGGGTCCATTCTGGGCACGTGTGGCACCCTGGTGCCTCCGGGTACCGGCGGGGCCGGAGGTCAACCGGGCTCGGGCGGCGCAGCGGGCACGCCGGGCAGTGGCGGCACGGCGGGGACCCCGGGCGCAGGTGGCACGCCCGGGGTTGGCGGCGCTCCCCCGAGTTGCGCGCTCTACGGCCAGATCTGTGACGTCGACGGGGACTGCTGCAACAGCGTTCCGTGCACGGACGGGATCTGCAAGCTTCCGCCTGGTTGATGGAGACGAGCCCAAGGAGATCAGATGCTGATTCGACGGTGGTATGTGGGCGCCGGCCTGGTGCTGGCAGGTGTGGTGGCGTCGACGTACGGCTGCTCGGATGACCCCCAAGTCGTCGAGACGAGTGAGATCGACGGCGGCGGTGGGGCGACCGGGCAGGACGGCACCGGGGGCAATCCGCTGGTGGGGGAGTCGGGTGGCGCCGGGATGCCCGGCGACGGAGGGATCCCGGAATACGACGCCCCGCCCGGCGACGAGCCGTGCGGCGCCGAGGCCCTGACCGCGACCCACACGCAGGTGAACGTGCTGCTGGTGATCGACAAGTCCGGCAGCATGGACGACCGCATGGATCCGGACGGTCCCGAGACCGATGACAACCCGGTGAAGTGGTCGAGCATGCAGACGGCGCTGACCGACGCGCTGACCGCCGTGCAGGAACACCTGTGGCTGGGGCTGATCGTCTATCCGCACCCGGCCGAGACCACCGCCACGGCCTGTGAGATGGCCACCGACGACTCCGCCATCCGTGTGGAAGTGGGCGAGGGAACGAGCACCGTCCCGGACATTCTCGCCGAGGTGGGAGGTGTCACGCCGAGTGGCGGGACGCCCACCGCGGCAGCGCTGGCCGCGGCTCTGGAGTACTTCACCAATGGAGCCGGCGCGAGCCTGGACGGCGACAAGGTCGTCTTGCTGGCTACGGATGGCGGACCCAACTGCAATGCCGACCTCAGCTGTGGGCCCGAAGCGTGCACCACCAATCTGGACGGCGTCTGCCCCGACGGCGTGCCCAACGACAACTGCTGCGACGAGAGCATCCCCGGCGCCGGTGCCGAGTGCCTCGACGTTTCGGCTGCGGTAGAGCAGGTGCAGGCTCTGCAGGACGCGGGTATCGGCACCTTCGTGGTGGGCATTCCGGGCAGCGACCTGGATGAATACGTGGCGGTGTTGAGCGACATGGCGGAGAGCGGCGGCTACGAGAATCCCAACGGCGACACCTCCTACTATGCCGTGTCGGCGTTTGGAGGTACCGAGGGGCTCACCGACGTGCTCATCGACATCACGCGCGAGCTCATCACGAGCTGTGAGCTGCAGCTCGACTCGACGCCTCCGGACCTCGACAAGGTCAACGTCGAACTCGACGGCAACATCGTGCCTCAGGAAGAGCAGAATGGTTGGGTCCTGGACACCTCGACGTCGCCGCCCACCGTGCGACTGGTGGGGATGACCTGTCAGCACGTGCAGGAGGCGGGCGTGGAGTCGGTGGGCATCACCTTTGGCTGTCCCACCGTCCTGCCTGAGTAGACCATTGGGCCGGCAGTCTGCTGGGGGATCCGGAGCCACTGCCGCGGTGCGTCGCCGGAGCGCCCCAGTGGTCCGGGTCCTGGGCAGCCGCGGTTGATAATGGACTCAGGCGACAGCCACATACAGAGAGCAGACCGCCGGCATCACAACGAACGTGGAGTCACCCCATGAGATTCGCGAAGCTCCTTCCCTGCGTGCTAGCAGCTGCAGCATTCGGCCTTCCCGCTTGCGGTGACGACGACGACGACAAGCCGCCGTCGGAGGTTTGCTCGGTCTCCGAGCAGAGCGGTTGTGAGGAAGGACTCGTCTGTCTCGAGGGGGTGGACGGGGAGCCGGGCTGCTTCTGCTCCACGGCCCGGCAGACCGGCTGCGAGGACGGCGACGCGTGTGAAGAAGTGGTGGGCGGCGACCCGACCTGCTTTGCTCCCATCCTCGTTGCCGGCCAGGTGGTGAGCACGGTCGACGGGAGCCCGGTGGAAGGGGCCACGGTGGTGGCGCAGGATGCCAATGGGGTGGCGGTCTCGGGCGTGGCCGTGACCGACGAGAACGGCGAGTACGAGCTCGCCGTGTCGGTCCCGCGAGACGAGGACGGCAATCCGGCGCACGAGACGTCGTACACCTTGCGGGGGGATGCGCTCGGGTTCCAGACGTTTCCGACGCCGCCGCGAGTCGCGCTTCCCGTGGACATGACGGCCGCCGCTGGCGATCCGGCGGTGGTCGAATCCGCGGCCACTCAGGTGGCACTGATCCCGCTGCCCGCTTCGCCGGAAGACCTGGGCACCGTTGCCGGGACGATCGAGGCGGATGAGCCAGGCGGAACCCTGGTGGTGGTGGGAGGCCAGACGGCGATTGCGGACCGAGATGGCAACTTCACGGTCTTCAACGTGCCTGCCGGATCGGTCGAAGTCAGCGGATACCTTGCGGGCACGCAACTCAGCTCGACCACGGTTGACGTGACCGCGGGTGAGGTGGTGGACGAGGTCACCCTGGAAGCGACGGGGGCTGCCACGGCAACGGTGAGTGGGAGTGTGCAGATCGTCAACGCGCCGGGCGGGTCGATCACCACCGTGATTCTGGTGGTGGAGGAAACCTTCGTGGAGAACTCCGCCAAGGGCGAGGCGCCGCCTGGGCTCCGTGCGGTCGACGTCACTGGCGAATGGCAGATCGAGAACGTGCCCGACGGGGACTACGTGGCGTTGGCTGCGTTCGAGAACGATGACCTCGTGCGGGACCCGGACACCAGCATCGGAGGGACCGACATCGTTCACCTCAGCGTGAGCGGCGGTGTCGTGACGCCAGATCCGCTGGGCGGCTTCAAGGTCACCGAGGCGCTCGACGTGATCGAGCCCGGAGCCGAGGGGGCCGAAGCGGTGACCACCGCCACGCCGACGTTCGTTTTCGAAGACGACTCGAGCGAAGCAGGCTACACCGTGGTCGTGTATGATGCGTTCGGTGATTTGGTCTGGGAGACCGAGGGTGACTTCGATCCGGGCGGCAACGCGGACGTGGAGGTGACCTATGCCGGGCCGGCGCTCGACCGCGGCATGTACTACCAGTTCCGAGCGACTTCCTACGATGGGGACGGGGTCCCCCTTTCCAGCACCGAGGACCTCAGGGGCGTATTCTGGTACGAGGGCTGAGGGTCGGAGTGGACCACGTCCGCCGACGTTTGCGGTGGGTTGTTCTGACTTCCTTGGCAGGATGGCGGACGTTTGCCCGAGACGGGGACGTGCGTCCGGCAAGGGTGGACGGCCGGAGAATGGCACCGCAATCGGGTCGTAGTGGCTTGCCCCACCGACGCGGCCGCGAGACAGTCGGTCAGGATGCGACCCTCGCTGGCGGCTCTCGGCCTGGCGATGTGCCTGACGGTTGCGGGCACGGTTCGCGCAGCGCCCGAGTGGATCACGGCCACGTTGCAGGTCGAACGCAGCGAGGACGCGGCAGATTGCATCGATGCCGACGGGATTCGGCAGGCAGTGGAGAGTCGCCTACGGCGCCCCGTGTTCGTCACCGAGCCCGAGGCGGACGTCCGCGTGCAGGCCACGCTTCGGCGGGCCCGATCCGGCTGGGCTGCGGACCTGGCGCTCAAGACCCCAAGTGGGCGTCAGCTTGGCACACGGCAACTCTCCACCGAGGCGCCCCACTGTTCCGCACTGGACGATTCGGTGGCACTGGCGCTGGCCTTGATGCTCGACGTGCCGCGCGAAGAGGTCATGGCCGCGGAGGGTCCTCCGCCCGACGACCGGCCGCGCGAGCCCGCACCGAGCCAACCTCCGCCGAGCACTCCGGTGCAACTCCCCGAGGACACGCCGCCGCGTCGGCAACCGTGGTCGTTCGAGGGCAGTGTGCTCGCCGTGTTGGGGGTGGGCGTACTTCCGGGCGCGGCCCCGGGAGCCCGCCTCTCCCTGGCGGTCGAGCCGCTCGTCTTCTGGCTGACTGAGATTGAGTGGACGTGGTGGCCCGCACGAGACGCGTCGGATGCCGGTGCTGGTGCGGAGCTCCGACGTCAGAGCGTTGGCTTGTTCGTGTGTCCACTCTCGCTCGGGATGGTTCCGGTTCGTGCCCACGCCTGCTTGGGGCAGCAGGTGGGCTGGATCCGGGCGGAGGGGTATGGGTTCGACGCGAACCGCGATCGCGCACGGACTACCTATGGATTGGCCCTTCGGGCCCGCGGGTCGATCCAGCTGGCAGGCCCGTTGACCCTGCGGGCTGGTCTGGAGCTGGAAGCGACCCTGGTGCGGGATCGCTTCGTGTTCACCGAGGGGGATGGTACCCAGGAGCGGCTGTATCGGCTTCCGCCGGTGTCACTTGCGGGCGAGCTCGGTCTGGGACTGCGATTTTGACTGATAAGTTGGCGCGATCCTCCCCACATACTGAGCAGGCAGCTGCTGATCCAGCCGCCACGACCCCACGGCAGGTGCCCCCGCGGCCCACCCTGCGGCAGGTATTTGATGACTACGCGCGCTTCGTCTGGAGGACCGTTCGTCACCTGGGCGTTCGGGAGGCAGACATCGAGGATGTCTGCCAGGAGGTGTTCCTCACGGTCCACCGCAAGCTCCGCGGTTTCGAAGGGCGCTCTTCCCTCCGGACCTGGCTCTACGGGATCTGTCTGCGCACCGCATCCGACTATCGCCGTCGGGCTCACGTGCGTCGAGAGTTTGCCGTCGAGGATCCCGCGCCGCGCGCACAGCCACCGGAACAGCACGACGAAGTTCAGCGGCAGCAGGCGCGCCGGCGCTTGGCCGCCATTCTCGATCAACTCGACGACGACAAACGGGCGGTGTTCGTGCTCTATGAGATCGAGGAGATTTCCATGAAGGAAGTCGCCAAGATCGTCGGTTGTCCGCTGCAGACAGCGTATTCGCGGCTGCACGCAGCGCGGGATCGCGTGATCCAGATGATCGACCAGCTGGCGTCGAACGACGAGGTGAAGTCGTGAGCGTCGCCCGCGATCCGGTGCGGCTGAGCGAGGGTGCTTCGGATGCTCCCGAGGAGCTGCGTTCGCTCCTCGAGCACGCCAAACAGGACGTGCCGACCGATCGCGAGCTCACGCGGCTGGCGGCTGCTCTGGCACCGTTGGCGGCGACCACGACCATCACGACGGCCACGGCTGCCAAGGCGATCGGGGCTCTGTTGGTGGGCGGTGCTCTGGTGGGCGGTGGGGCCTGGGTACTCGGAGGCTCGCCGGCGCCCGGGACCGGCGGCGCGCAGCCTGCAACGCCCAGCGTTTCCGCCCAGCCAGCAAGCGACCGAGCGCCCCGGACACCCGAGCCCGAAGCCAGTGCGACGCCCCAGCCCGAACCGAGTGAGGTGGAGCCCGAGCCCAGTGTGAGCGAAGCGCCGAAACGGGGCGTTGGCGTGCCAACTAGCAGCGGGGCGTCCGAAGCCGACCTCTTGCAGTCCGCGCAGGCGGCGCTGCGTTCCGATCCGCGTCGTGCGCTGGCGCTGGCGCGCGAGCATCAGCGTCGCTTCCCCAACGGAGCCCTCGTCCAGGAGCGAGAGGTCATTGCCATCGAGGCGCTCAGCAAGCTGGGACGTGCGGACGACGCGCGCGGCCGGGCGGGACGCTTCAAACAGCGGTATCCGAACTCGGCGCACCAGCGCAAAGTCGGCAGTGCCGTCGCCGACCCCTGATTGGCGCGCCCGCCTTTGCTAGTGCTCTGTCCCAGACAGTCGCAATCGATGTCCTTTGCCGGGCCGAACGCGGGGGTGGCGGCCCGGCAGAGGACAGCTCCGCTGCGGTGTGGCCAGAACCCCCAATCTTCTGGGGCACCTTCGGTGCCGCGTACTGTGTCCTCGAGAGCGACCGTGAGACCACCTGATACGCGGGGGCTGGCGTTTTCTGTTCGTTACTCACCGGACACAGCACTAGGCTCCATGTGTGGTGTCTCGCATCGCCCCATGGCGGACGGCAGCTCGGCGCTGGGCCGTAGTCGCGATTGTAATGGCGCTGGCCGCTGGCACCGTCGCTTCTGGCGGCTGCGGCGAGGATGTCGAAGTGGGCGCCAATCTGCTCCCGGTCGCGCTCGCCGGTGCCGGGGGTGGCACGAGCGCCGGCTCGGCCGGTGCGGCTCCATGTGTCGAGACGGCTTGCCTGGGGCGCATCTTTCAGTGCGGCGACTGCTGGGACAATGACGCCGACGGGCTGACGGATTCGCTCGACCCCGACTGCCTCGGGGCGTGCGACAACACCGAGGACTCCTTCTACGGTGGCATTCCCGGTCAGAACGCCGCGCCCTGCAAGCAGGACTGCTACTTCGACCGCGACACCGGATCCGGCAATGACGACTGCAATTGGAGCCACGAGTGTGATCCGCTCGCCATACCTCCGGACTATCCACCGAGCGGAGATGCCGCGTGCCGCTACGACGCTGCAGCCGCGATTCCGGGTACGGACGCGACGTGCGCAGAGGCGGCACAGACCCAGTCGGACCTGTGCCTCAGCTACTGTCTGCCGCTGACCCCGAATGGATGTGACTGCTTCGGATGCTGCGAGCTCCCGGCTGGCTCCGGCAGCTTCGTGTGGCTGGGCTCGACCGCCAACGGAGTGGGAAGCTGTGACCAGGCCAGCCTGGGCGATCCCGAACTCTGCAGACCGTGCACCCCGGTCCCATCGTGCTTCAACCAGTGTGAGCGCTGCGAAGTGTGCGTTGGCAGGTCGGTGCTGCCCGAGGACTGCTCGGAAGCCGGCGGGGGAGGCGCCGGCGGGCAGGCGGCCCAGTGCGACGGGTCGGCGCAGCCTTGTGGGCAGCCTGGCCAGGAGCCGTGCACAGCAGACATGTATTGCATTTCGGGTTGCTGCGTTCGTCTGCCCGAGTAGGCGAGAGAGACGTTGCGGCTGGGGCGCTGCCACTCTCGACCGTGTCGGCCGCTGGCTTACAGTGGGACGATCTGACGAATGCCTGCAGTCGTGCCCGCCGCGCGCCGGGCCGAGGCGATCGTCAAGGCCGGCTCGCGGTTCTGACCTCGCAGGGGTGAAAGGCCCACCTGGAACACGAGCTTCATCCCACCGAGAGGCAGGAGCAGCG
>CAZSVU010000055.1:0-33864 GCA_964610275.1 uncultured Polyangiaceae bacterium
CGACGTTGCTCCATCTTCTTCACACTGCCCGGCCCGAACTCCGAGCCAGGGTGGCTTGGTGGCTCACCCGACGGCGCGGCCCTGGGCTGCGTGACGGCTACCGGTGCGCGCCTTCGGGGGCTCCGACGGGTGCGTCGGCCAGTGGATGCGCCCGACGGCCGTCATCGGCCTCGGCCCCCGGCGGCAACGTTTCGCGTTCGTCCAGATCCGATTCGGTTGCTGCCGGCGACTCCGCGGGCGCTTCATCCACCACCGGAGCGGGCGCAACCGTGGGCGCCGTCTCGCTGGGCTCGCCTGGGGTGGCCGAATCGTTCGTGGAAGCGTCGGCAGGTGGTGCGGCGTTCTCGTGGTCGCTCTGGGCCGGGCGTTTGCCGAGCAGGGGTCGGGCGACCGACAGGATCTTCTGATCGAGCTCACTCTGCTCGCGCTCGGCGTCGTCGCGCGGGGTCTCGTTGCGCAGCGCCAGGCGCTGTTCGACCAACCGCAGCAGCGCGCGCCAGTCGCCTTCTTTGGTGCCGGGAGGGGAGGGCATGCCGCGGCTCTTGCGATGGATGTCCGCGGCTCGGGTGAGGGTTTCAGCGACCGTGCCGTCGAGGAGCGCGGCGGCCGCGCGGAGCGAGCTCGCCATGACCGTGTCTGCCGGCACCAGGACCGTGCCGAGCGCCAGGGTCGCGCCCCCAAACACGCAGGCGGTGAAGTGGTAGAGCGGACCCGCGCCCACGTAGTGTGCCGTGACCAGCCCTGCCAACGCGACGGCGATCGCGGACACGACCCCCATCCGCCAGAGCTCGGTGGAGCTCCTGGCCAGGCCGAGCCGCGGCAGGGTCCAGAGTGCGCACATCGCACCCACGGCCAGCGTGGTCGAGGTTCCGCCGAGCCAGGTCAGGGCGACCGGGGACAACGCGCCCGCCACGACACTCAGCCACGTCAGCTCACCGAGCAAGCCAGCCGAAGCGACGATGCCCAGGACGACCGCGCCCGGCGCCAGCAACAGCAGCGGGGAGTGCACGCTCGAGAGCGCCACCTGGCCTGCCAGGATGGCCGCGAGGAGTAGTGATAGCGCGACGCTCTTCATGGGATCCTCGAGCTCTCAGAAAGCGGCGGCGCGATCCATGTTCACGACCTCGCGTGCCCCGATGGACCGGGCGGCTGCGGGCGCCGGTTTCTTGGTTTCGTACATCGTGGCGTCTTGCGCGTAGGCACGCTCCTGAGCTCGCAGCCGACGGGCCACCACCTTGGGGGCTGCCTTGGCTGCCTTGGCGACCTTGTCGCGGCTCTGACGGTTCAACGTGAGAGCGCGCTGGTGATCGCCGCGTTCGAACGCCCGGGCCGCTTCGAGCTCGAGTTGCGACGCCGAGACACTGGCCGCATTGGCCAACACCGAGTGGTCCCGCGAACGCTCGACTTCGACCGGGTCGCTCACCACGGCGACTCGCACCGTGGGGAGCGACACCGTGACCGGGGAATTGCCCACGGGCTCCCAGCGCAACTCGGTGTCGAAGGCCAACGAGCTGCCGGCCTCCTGAGCAGTCACGTCGAAGGTGACGACCACTTGCCGTTCGTCGCCGATGAACAGCGAGCCCAACGTCAGCACGGCGCGGTCGCCGCGCATCTCCCAGTTGGCTCCGGACACGGAGCGGATGCGGGCGTCCTCGGGAACGCGGATCTCGGCCACCACCCGACGCGCGGTGGTGCGGGCGGTTTCGCGAAGCTCCTTGGACACGAATCGGGAGAGCGCCGAGGTGTCACGCATGAACTCGTAGTTGCCTCGGCCCGAGCTGGAGACGTCGGCCAGGTAGGCGTCGTCGTAGTCGGTGCCGATACCCAGCGCAGAGACCGTCGCCCCGCGATCTGCTTCGCGTCGCGCCAAGCTCGGGCCCAGGTACCGCGGTGAGCCCGAAGTGTCGCGGCCATCGCTCACCAAGACGATGCGCTGGTTGGAGTCGTCGGTCGACGAGAGCAGGCTGGCTGCCGTGCGCAGCGCCTCGGCGATGTTGGTGCTGCCCCCGGCGCGCATCGCGTCGAGCTGGCGGCGGATACCGCTGGTCCCGTCTCCCACTCGGGTGAGTGGCACCGCCACGCTGGCGTTGGAGGCGAAACGGACGACCGCGACGCGGTCGTCATGGCGCATTTGGTCCAGCATGGAGAAGATGGCGTCGCGCGCCTCGTCCAGCTTGTTGCCGGCCATCGACCCCGACGTGTCCAGCACGAGCACGAAGGATACCGGCGTCCGTTCGGCATTCGAGTCAGTGGCCGTGACGTTCAGCTGCGCGAACAGCTCGCGGCGGCCCGACGCGAGCAGGCTTCCGTGGCTCAAGGCGAATCGACCTTGCACCCCCGTGCCGTCGAACTTCACGGCGGTGCGGGGGTCTGGGGTGCCGAACGCCGCGGACCCGAAGGGCAGGTTCCACGACGCCACCTGCGCTGCCTCCGGGCCATCCGACGTCAACGGCTGGCGCTTGGCCAAGACCAGACCGGCGATGCAGAGAATGAGCACCCCCACCGCCACGCTCGAACGAATGTGTGGATCGACCCAACGTACGAACATGCTCCGGACCTCCAGCTCAGGAATACGCGCCACCAGCGCAAACGATCCCCCGGCGCCGTCAGACGGGCCGGCCTGGTGTCCGGGAGGGTCCGCGGGCGGTGGGAGTCGAGGTCGCAGCAGGTGGGACGAGCCCCTACGCGGCCAAGGTCGTGTGTTGGCCGGCAGCGCGGGCAGGGGTGTGGCGAACAGCAGCACCAAGGTCAGGAGCAGGCCGGGCTCGTTCAACTGGTCGCGTCGTTGGGCCATGGCATCGTCCGCTGCGTCGTCGCTTTCGTCGTCACTCGACCGCTCGGGTGGCAGGGGACAGCAGGGGCACTCACCGGCGGGGGAGTTTCTGCTCTGGTGTTGCATCGCCGCCCAGAGTGCGGCACCGAGTAGCCCAGGCATGGGTCGACTCGCACCGATCTCGATGGTTCTCGGCGTCCTGCTCGCCACCCAGGGCTGTCGGTGCGTCAGCGGAGAGGAGCTTCAGGCCGAGCGGCGGCAGCGACCCGCCGAGGCGCAGACGACCGCGGCGCGCGAGAGCGGGGATCCTTGGGTCGACGGGGTGTTGCCTCCGGAGATCCTCGAGGGCATCCCGAAGCCGGGCGGCGAGGTGACGATTCACATGTACACCGAGCCGCCGTCGCTCAATCCTATCATTCACAGCGACTGGTGGGGGGCCGTGCTCGTCGACCACGTCTACGACGCCTTGGTCGACATCGATCCCTACGACGATCCCGACTTCCGCTACACCCCGGGACTGGCCGAGCGCTGGGAGATCAGCGACGACCGCCTGACCTACACCTTTCACCTGCGCAAGGGAGTGCGCTGGCACGACGGCAAGCCGTTCACGGCCCGCGACGTGATCGCCACCTACACCAAGGTGATGGACCCGACCACCAAGGCGGTTCACATCCGCGCCTACATGAAGGGGCTGAAGAAGTACGAGGCGCTGGACGACTACACCGTGCGGTTCCAGTGGGAGCAGCCCTACTTCTTGGCCATGTCCGAACCGTTCGCCGGCTTGTTCATTCAGCCGGCACACGTGATCGAGAAGCTCTCCGGTACCCAGTACAACGAAGCCTCCACCAATCCGTTGATGCGGCATCCGATCGGCACGGGTCCGTTTCGGTTCGTCGAGTGGGAGAGCAATCAGAAGGTCGTCCTCACGCGCAACGACGACTATTGGGGCAAGCGGCCGCATTTGGACCGGCTGATTTTCCGCATCGTCAAGGAGCTCGACGTGGCCTTGCAGCTTGCGGAACGAGGCGAGCTCGACGTGGTCACACGCGTGCTGGACGAAGCCTGGGTGCGTATGGACAGCCCCAAGCTGCGGCAGAACTTCTACCGGTCGAAGTACTACGACGCCAACTACGCCTGGATCGGTTGGAACCAGTTGCGCCCCTTCTTCAAGGACCGGAGAGTGCGTCTGGCGCTCACCATGCTCATCGACCGGCCCGGCATCATCGGCAAGCTCGCGTACGGGCTTCCCATGCCCACCACCTGCCACTTCTACTGGAAGAGCAGAGCCTGCGATCCCGAGCTCAAACCCCCGCCCCACGATCCGCTGGCTGCCGTGAAGCTCCTCGAAGAGGCGGGCTGGAGGGACACCGATGGTGACGGGATCCGAGACCAGGATGGGATTGCCTTCCGCTTCTTCTTCATGCTGCCCGCCAGCTCCGTGTGGGCCGAACGCATGGCCACCCTGATGAAGTCGGACTTCTCCCGCGCGGGCATCGACCTGGTCGTGCAGAAGGTGGAGTGGTCGGCCTTCACCCGGCGACTGCGCGACCAGGAGTTCGACGCATGCACGTTGATCTGGGGCGGGGGGCCGCGCGGAGATCCCACGCAGATCTGGCACTCGAGCTCCATCGAGGGCGGCTCCAACTACATCGGCTTCTCCAACCCCAAGGCCGACGCATTGATGGACCAGGCCAAGGTCATCTTCGACGACGACCGACGCAACGCCATCTACCGGCAGTTCAGCCGGCTCCTCTACGAAGAACAGCCCTACACCTGGCTCTACGTTCGCCCCCGCCTCTCCCTGGTGAGTCGGAGGTTGCGGGGAGTCCGTGAAACCCTGATGTTCTGGCAATACGAGGACTGGTGGATCGAGGACCCACCGACGCAGAACTGACCATGTTGCGCTTCATACTTCGACGCTTGCTGCTGATGATTCCGACCTTTTTCGGCGTCACGCTGGTCTGCTTCTTGCTGATGCGCATGGCCAACACCGATCCGGTCACGGCAGACCTGGAATCTGGTCTGCGGGGCTATCAAGTGAGCCAGGAGGCGCTGGAGCACCTGCGCAAGCTGTATGACTTGGACAAGCCCTGGTACGTCCAGTACGGCAAGCTCGTCGGAAGACTGGTCACGCTGGATCTCGGAACGCGGTGGCAAGATGGGCGACCCATCGCGGAAATCCTGGGTGAGGCACTTCCGGTCACGTTGCTCTTGTCGTTCCTTTCGCTGGGCCTGTCCTACCTGGTGGCCATCCCCATCGGGATGTATTCGGCCGTCCGACAGTACAGCCTGAGCGACCAGATCATCACGGTGGTCCTCTTCATGCTGTACTCGTTGCCCAGTTTTTGGGTGGGGATCATGCTCTTGGTGTTTCTGGCGAGCGGCGGGTACGTCAACTGCTCCTGGACTGACACGCCGGGATGCTTTCCCCTCCAGGGTTGGCATTCCTTCGAGGGGTTCGAGCAGATGGGCTTCTTCCAGCAGGTCGGCGACGTGGCTTGGCATATCGTCTTGCCCATCATCACCCTGACCTATGCGTCCTTTGCCAGCCTATCGCGGTACATGCGAACCGGGATGCTCGAGACCATCCGCCAAGACTACATCCGCACGGCTCGCGCCAAGGGCCTCACCGAACGGACGGTGATCCTCAAGCACGCATTTCGCAACAGCGTCATTCCCATCATCACTCTGTTTGGGCTCCAGCTACCCTTCTTGATCGGTGGCGCCGTGATCGTGGAGATGATCTTCGGGATTCGCGGCATGGGTCTGGTGGCCCTGGAGGGGCTCCGCATGCCGGACTACCCCTTGGTGATCACCATCGTGGCGTTCACCGCGGTGATCACCATGGTGGGCATTCTGCTGAGCGACGTGCTCTACGCGGTGGTCGACCCACGCATCACGTTGGGAGGAGGCCAAGAATGACTGAGGCGGAGCAGCACGAGCCCTCCGTGCCGCCGGCACCGCCCGCCCAGTCTTCGCCCGGCTACTATGCGTTGGTGGCGGCGCAGTTCTGGCGGCGGCGCGTGAACCGGGTCGCGATCATCATCATTGGGTTCATCCTGCTGGTGGCGCTGCTGGCAGACTTCCTCGCCTCGGACCAGCCGATACTCCTCTCCTTCGGCGGAGAGATCTTCATTCTGCCGAACCTTTTTCACTACCCCGAGCTTCAGATCTACGACATGCGGCTGCTCCTCGATTCGATGCAGCCGGGAGATTGGGCCGCGATCCCCATCGTACCTTGGGGATACAACACTCACGACCTGTCCCAGGTCCTGCAGGGACCGAGCGAGTGGCACTGGCTGGGAACCGACGCCAGCGGCCGAGACGTGCTGTCGCGCATCATCCATGGCTCCCGGGTGAGCCTGGCCGTGGGGGTGATGGCCGTGACGCTCCTGGTCGGTATCGGGATGCTGCTCGGCAGCTTGGCCGGATACTTCGGTGGGCTCATCGACGGGCTGCTCATGCGGATCGTCGAGATCGTTCACTCGCTGCCGACCATCCTGCTCTTGGTCGTGATGCTGGCGGTGATCGCCCCGGAGGGCTGGGGCGCCGTGTTTGCCATCATGGGGGTGATCGGGGCGGTGGGTTGGACCAGCGTGGCCCGCCTCATCCGAGGCGAGATCCTGCGGGTCAAGACCCTGGATTACGTGACCGCATCTCGGGCGCAGGGCGCCACCAACACCCGCGTCATTCTCCGGCACGTGGTGCCGAATTCGATCAGTCCGGTGCTGGTGGCCGCGACCTTTGCCATGGCCACGGCCATCATGTGGGAGGGCGCCCTGTCCTTCCTCGGATTCGGCATTCCGGCCGATATGGCTTCCTGGGGAGGGCTCTTGCAGGAGGTCCGGGGCAACCCCTCGGCGTGGTGGATCGCCATCTTCCCGGGGCTGGCGCTGTTCGTCACCGTGACGGTCTACAACATCGCGGGCGAGGGCCTGCGCGACGCGATCGATCCGCGGCTCAAGACGTAGCCAGGCCACGGCGCAGGGCCGTGGCCTGGAGCCATCCGCCGGCGCTACGGCGAGATCTGTAGTGTGTAGGCGCCGAGGTAGGAGGTGCCCGCGCCGAACTGCGTGACGACGATGGTGTAGGTCCCGCTGGTCGTGAACGAGTACGAAATCAGCGAGAGGAGACCGCTGCCACCATCGTCGTTGAGTGCGACCTGCGTGCAGTTTGGATCGATCAGATACAGGTAGGTGTCGAAGTCGCCAGCGACGAGTTCGAAGGTCGCAGTCTGTCCGGCACTGGCCGTGAACTGGTACGCATCGTAGTAGTACGTGGCTCCACGCGGGCCACCGGTTGCATCTGAAGCAGCGAGTACTCCATTCACCGAGTCGCTGGTGAGTGAGATGCTCGTCGGTTCCGCGCAGTAGCACACCCCCGTGGTGCAGGAACTCGAAGCGCACGCGGCATCCGCGGTGCAATCGCTGTCGCCGCAATCGACGTAGCCGTCGGAGTCGTCGTCAACGCCGTTGGCGCAGTTGGCTTCGATGCAGTCCGCAGTGCCGGTGCAGTCGCCGTCGTTGCAGTCGACGTAGCCGTCGTCGTCGTCGTCGACCCCATTGCCGCAGTCGACTTCGTACGTGGACGTCGGCCCGGGCCTGACCTCCAGCGTGTACGCGCCAGTCCCTGAGCTGTACTGCGTCACGACGATGGTGTAGGTCCCACTGGTCGTGAACGTGTGGGACAGCAGGGAGAGCGTGCCCACCCCACCATCGTCGTTGTACGCCACCGATGTGCAGTCCGGTCCAATGAGATAGAGATAGGTGTCGAAGTCACCGTCAATGAGCTCGAACGTGGCGGCTTCTCCTGCAGTGGCTGTGAACTCGTACGCATCGTAGTAGCTGCTGGTAGTGCGTGGCCCGCCCTGGGCATCCGTCGTCGTCAGGACGCCGCTCAGGCTGTCCGACGGTAGCGAAATGACGCCGGGTGCCAGGCACAGGCATTGGCCGGCGACGCAATCGGCCGGCGCGCACCCCGGTTCGGTTGCGCAATCCGTGTCGCCGCAATCGGTGTACCCGTCCTGGTCGTTGTCGACGCCGTCGTCGCAGATCTCGGGACCGTTGCAGTAGGCACTGGCGGAGCAGTCGCTATCGTTGCAGTCCGTGTAGCCGTCCTGGTCGTTGTCGGTGCCATCGTCGCAGATCTCGATACCCGTGCAGCTCGCGTCGTCGGCGCAGTCGCTGTCGTTGCAGTCGGTCAGGCCATCTTCGTCGTTGTCCGTCCCGTCGTCGCAGACCTCGACCCCCGTGCATTCGGCGCTGTCGGCGCAATCGCGGTCCAGGCAATCGGTGCTTCCGTCGTCGTCGTCATCCAGACCGTTGGAGCAGTCCGTCTCGGCGTTGTCAGGTCCGCCGCAGGCCGCGGTGCCCCGGCAGTCGGGATCCTCGCAGTCCGTCAGCCCGTCCCGATCCTGGTCGACGCCGTCGTCGCACTGGATTTCCTGCATGCGGCTGTTGCCGCTGCCACCGCCACCGCAGCCGGCCAGCAGCGCGCTGCCCAACAGTGCTCCGAAACCCAAGAATGCCAAGCCACGAATGCTCATGATTCCGTCCTCTCTGTGCCCACAGTTGCCAGTTCCCTCGGGCTCGATGCGTGTCCCGTCTCTCGACTAGCCGCCGGCGAGCAGCGTGTAGGTGCCGGTGGCACTGGCACCAAATGACGTGACCACCAGCGTGTGGGTGCCGGTGGCGGACAACGTGGTCGAGATCAACGACAGCGGGTAGCCGGCACCGTCATCGTCGGAGTCCACCGTCTCGCAGCTGGGACCGAGCAGATAGAGGTAAGTGTCGAAGCTGGCATCGGTCATTTCGAAATAGACGCTTTGGCCGGCGGTGCCGGAGAACTCGTAGGCATCGTAGTAGTAGCTCGTGCCGCCGCGGGGGTTGGCCTCGGTCGGATCGGTCGTCGCGAGGCTGCCGGACACCGTGCCAGCGGTGGCGCTGAACCCGGTCGTGGGATTGCACACGCAGACCCCAACGTTGCACGACAGCGTGGCACACGCCGTGGTCGCGCTGCACTCGGAGTCATCGCAGTCGATGTAGCCGTCTTGGTCGTTGTCGATGCCGTCGGTGCAGTTCTCCGCCTGGGTGCACGCCGAGTTGCCGTCACAGTCTGCGTCGTTGCAGTCGGTGTAGCCGTCGTTGTCATCGTCCACTGCGTTGCTACAGTTGGTCTCGACCGTCGCTGCCGCTGGGCTCACGTTCAGAGTGTACGTCCCGGTGGTGGAACCGCTGAACGACGTTACCTGCAAGACGTAGGTGCCCGTCGTGGTGAACGTGTACGTCAGCATGGACAGTAGGCCAGTCGAGCCACCATCGTCGTCGTAGTCGAGCTCGGCGCAGTTGTCGTCGAGCAAGTACAGGTAGGTGTCGAAGTCGCCCTGCGTGATTTCGAAGGTGACGGCAGTGCCCGCCGCCGCCGTGAACACGTAGCTGTCGGTGTAGTTGCCCGTGCCACGCGGGCTGTTGGCCGGGTCCGTCGCCGTGAGCGCGCCGGCGCGCACGTCGCTCGGCACCGCCAGGGTCTGCGCGCTGGTGGCGCAGTCGCCGGTCAGTGATCCCCCGCACACGGGCAAGCTGGCACAGTTGGCGTCGTCGCAATCGGTGCTGCCGTCCGCGTCGTCATCGAGCCCGTTGGTGCAGTTGGTTTCGACGTCGCCGGTCCCGCCGCACTCCGGCGTGTTGCTGCAGTCGGGATCGTCGCAGTCGACCAGCCCATCCGCATCCTGGTCTTGGCCGTCGGTGCAGTTGAGCTCCTGCAGCCGACCGCTTCCGCCGCCACCACCGCATCCGGCGACGATGAAGCTGCCCAGAACTGCCCCTGAAACGGCGATTGCGAAGCGACGGACACCCATGATTCGTTCCTCCAGGTGGATTCGATAGAAACGCGGTCCCCACCTTCATACGGCAGTTGGGGACAATACTTTCCCCGACGAGCTACGGTGGGATGGCCCAAGCATCTGAAAATAGCATTGAAGCTTACGCCAACTTGCGGCGCGCGGCACGACTAGCGTTCAGCGGCGCGCCGTGCTTTTCTGGTCCCGGCTCACCGGCCCGGCTACTGACGCTGCGCGGAGCCGCTGCCGGGGCGTTGGCTCCCGTGGCGCAGGCTTGCTCGCCATGTGGAAATGCCACGAACCCGGACGGTGATTGCGTGGCACACCCGCACCCACATCCACACCCACCATCGGGGTCCCGGCGTTCACGAGCGCCGCGCGGGCTGGGTGCTCACTGCTCGGCGTACTCGTTGAGGAGCTCGTCCACCATCGCCAGCACGTGTTTCATCACGGGAGCTTCCGGCAGGAGGGTGGTGCGGAAGTGAGTGCGGTAGTCGACGTTGAAGCTGTGGCCGGGAGCGATCAGCACGTGCTTGCGTTCCAGCAGATCGAGGGCGAATCGTTCGTCGTCGAAGCCGTTGGTCAGGCTGCCATCCACCTTGATGAATGCGTACATGGCACCCATCGGAGGCGCGAGCTCGAGGTATTTGCTTTGGGCGACGCCTTCCAGGAGCGTTGCCCGCGTCTCGTGGAGCCGGCCGCCCGGCGAAGTGAGCTCGAAGATGCTCTGATAGCCACCCAGCGCAGTTTGCACGGCCCATTGACCGGGCACTGTGGCGCACAGGCGCAGGCTAGCCAGTAGCTCGATGCCGTCCAAGTAGTCGCGCGCGTGCGCCTTCTCTCCGCTGAAGCTCACCCAGCCCACCCGCAACCCGCACGCGCGATAGACCTTGCTCAACCCGGAGAACGTCCCGCACAGCGTGCTGCGAGCCAGCGTCGCCATCGGGACGTACTCAGCACCGTCGTACAGCATCTCGTCGTAGATCTCGTCGGCGAACATCACCAGATGATGTCGATTCGCCACGTCGGCCAGCGCGGTCTGCGTCTCTCGGCTGTACACGGCGCCGGTGGGGTTGTTCGGGTTGATGACCACGATGGCCCGCGTACGGTCGGTGACCAGCGCCTCGACCTCCGCGGGATCCGGCGCGAAACCGCGCTCTGGGCGACACGGGTAGTGCACCGGCTTGCCCCCGTGGATGGTCACGGCAGCGGTCCAGAGGGGATAGTCCGGGCTCGGGATGAGCACTTCATCACCCGGATTGAGCAGGGCTCGCGTGCACATCATGATGAGCTCACTCACCCCATTGCCGATGAAGACTTCGTCGGCGCTTACATCCATCACGCCGCGATCCTGCTGCTTCATGACCACCGCCTCGCGGGCGGGGAAGATGCCCTTCTGGTGGCAGTAGGGCTCGGCTTGAGCCAGGTTCTCGACGATCGCTCGTCGCATCGTCTCGGGCATCCGGAACCCGAACGCGCCCGGATTGCCAATGTTGAGCTTGATGATCTCGAACCCGGCACGCTCGAGCTCTTCGGCTTTGCGTGCCAGTCCCCCTCGGATCTCGTAGTGGACGCCGTTCAGGTGCTTGCTGGGATGGATGTGGGGAGGGCTCATGGCGGGTGCCTCTCTCTCGCGCGCCATCGTTAGCACGGGGGCTCGGTGCGCGCCCAAAGATAGGTGGGCGGGAAGGTCGCTCAACCCGATGGCGTACAGTCAGATGAGACCAGTCATGGGCGAGCCCATCCGCAGCACCACCCTCGGCATACTGCTTCACGGCCTTCTGGAAGCCGAGCACACGCACGCACTGGGCCGCGTGCTGTTCGGTGGGTCGGTGCCCGTCCGGCAGCCTCCTCCGTCCGGCAGCTCGACTCTCGAGCCGGTCCGTGGGGGGGCGGAGTCGGGCTCCGCCACCCGAGCCGGCTCAGCGGCGCCGTCGACGGCGAAGGGTCGGCTCTTCCGGCGCCGGCGTGGTCGGGGCCGCGGTTGGCCTCGGGGTAACCACCTGGCGGGCGACGGTATCGCGTGAGCTGATCCAGCCGAGCGGCGGCTCACCAGCGTCGGACGGGTACTCGATGAGGTAGAACTCGCCGTAGCTGGCCTTGAGTTTCACGGCGGTGTCCTTGGACAGCGTGGTGAGCTTCTCCGTGCTCTCGTCCGCCTCCGGGTAGACGTCCAGAGTGTCGACCTTGACCTTGACGGTACCGCTCTCCGTCTTCTCCTCGTCGCCGTAGCGCTTCACCTCGACGGCGGCATCCGCGGAAGCCGACGTCGAAGGCGCGGGGGCCGCGCTCGCGGTCTCGGTTGGCGCTGCTGCGACGGACGGTTCCGGCGCGGCCGAGGTCAATGGCTCCGGGGCCTTGTCCTCGGTCTTCTTGCAGGCCAAGAGGGCGGTCACGACCACCGCCGCGCAGCATGCACTCATCCACTTCTCCGACATTCGCCCCATGGGGTCCTCCTCGCCAGCCGGGTGCAGCGTACAACAGCTCCGATTGCGAGCCCACCCACTCACTGGAGGGTATCGGCTGTTTGGCCGAGGCACGTCGGGCGACCGGCGACCCGACGAACGCCGCCTATGGATCCGGCGGGAGGGTCTGCGCGGGGCGCTCCGCGAGGCACTTCTTGATGCCTTCGACGAGCTCCGGTCGAGCCCCCTTGGGCAGAGTTGGGGTCCCCATCACGTTGTGGAGCAGGCGGTCCCAGGTGACGTTTCCGTCGCGTCCAAAGCTCAACCAGACGAACAGTGCACGCCCCTTGATGAGTGGGAACGGCACCCCACCCCCTCGCTGGTTGTACCAGGCTCGGGAATCGCTGCTGTTGTTTCGGTTGTCGCCCAGCACCCACACCTCTCCCGGTTCGACGAGATAGGGCCCCTGGCGGCCCTCGAAATGGCCCTCCTCGTAGAGGGTCAGATACGAGTAGTCGCCCAGAAACTCGACGAAGAGGTCTCCGCGTGTCGGTTGCGAGCTGTTGCTTTCCCGAAACTCGTACCTGCCCACCAGGCAACTCGGGACCGGCCAACCGTTGATGATCGGGTGGCCGCCGTCCACCAACAGCGTGTCGCCCCCCAACGCGATGACCCGCTTGATGAAGTCATCCTCGGGCTTCTCCGGGTACTGGAAGACCATCACGTCGCCCCGCTTGGGGGGTAGACGCTGGAAGAGGCGAGTCTGAGTGAACGGTACGTTGGGGCCGTAGGCGAACTTGTTGACGAAGATGTGATCCTGGATCTGCAGCGTGGGGAGCATCGATCCGCTGGGGATCTTGAAGGCTTCGACCACGAACGCCCTGAGCAGCAGCGCCACTCCCACTGCGATCACGATGGACTCGGCGTATTCGCGCAGCTCACCCTTGCGCCACCGTCCGACATGTCGCGCCACCAGGGTCGACGCTTTCTCGAACGCGTCATCGAATGCGTTCGCATCGAACCCCTCCGTATCCATTGCCTCCCGCAGGTCCTCCAACGCTTGGGTGAGTTCCTCGCGAGCCCGCGCTGGAACGTGTCGCTGGATCGACCGCTGCTGCCTGTGGAGAATGCGCCCCGCCTCGTCCAGGAGTTGGGCCGCCCGTTCGTACTCGCGCCGCAGTTCACGCGGAAGGTCTGGGCGTCCGCCGATGCCCACGCGGCCGGCCAGTGGCAGGTAGTGGCGCCAGTGGTAGAGCACCATCTCGAAGACGGTGAATAGCACGATGCCCGCCGGCACTTGCTGGTCCTTCACCAACCAGCGCAGCCGGTCGAAGCCATCGGCCGTGACCTCCAGGTCGCTCGGCTTCAGCAGCGAGACCGTAGCCCAGGCCAGCGCCAACGGGACCAGGACGAACCAGACGGTCCAGAACGCGTATCGGAGTAGTTTCGCCTTGTCCACGGTGCTTCGCCTCAGCGGGGCGGGGCACTTGTACCCGCCACCGTCCCGACGGGCAACCAACGTCGTGTTCGGATGTGGATCCGGGCACTGCGGCGCGATCGCATCGGGGCGGCTTTCCGCTCTCAGGGCGCATCGCCGAGTTGGACCAGGTAGTCCAGCTTGGCGGCTCGGTCGTCCCCGGCCTGCGCCGGGGGGGCCACGTGGCCGACCTGGGTGCTGTGGTCGATGACCAAGTAGTAGAGGCCTTGGGGGAGCGGCAAGAAGCGCTTCCAAGCCGCGCCGCTTCGGATGGGCTCGTCCAGCACCGGAGGCGCGGTCAGCCGGGTTGGGCCCGGGTTGCCGAGGTAGCTTTCGATCATCAGGTCGCCGTTTCCTTTGGGCACGATGAATGCATCGACCTCGGGTGCTCCATCGAGATCAAGGGTGAAGTAGAGGGCCTGTCCTGCTTCGAGAACCTCGAATCCTCCGATGTAGTCTTGCTGCTCGCTGTGGACCTCGGTGCGGTCGTTGGCCAGCACGACCTTGTCCGAATTCTCCACACGGTAGGGCTTGAAAGGCTGCGCCCCGAGGGCGATGTAGCCGAGCCCGAATTCGGTCGCACCGTCGGCGTCGTACCGGATCACCGTGAAGCCGCGCTGGAGTTGTTCCTTCAAGATGTTCTGGCCCACTTCGTCGGCGTCGGTCCCCGTCACCGCGATGCCCGTCTGGGCTGCGACCGACTCGACCATTCGCGTCTCGAACGAAGTGGCGTCGATGTTTCGGGGTCGGAAGTACACGTACATCGCGCCCTCGTGCAGCTGGAAGTCCGGCGCGTACTCGACCAGTCCAGCGGCCTTGAATCCCACGCGCTTGGTCAGGTTCGTCCAGGCGTAGCCCTTGCCGGCGTACTGCACCGCGAACGACTTGCGATTCTCGTCATCCAGCACCTGAGAGCTGCAGGTGTCCGCGAAGTATCGGCCCAGGACCGGCTGGTCGTCGGCCAGCTTGAGAGGCACAGAGCGGCGCGTCATTTCTTGGCAGAAGCGCTCCAGGCCAAACTGCAGGATGTCGAAGCGCAGCGACTTGTTCTTCGGGTCGTTCACCACGCCGGGCCCCAGGAAGGTCATGGCGTTCGAACCCACCTTCTCCCTGCTCGGGCACCCGAGCAGCAGAACCAGAACCGGGGCGCAGCACGCCGCCAGCAGCTTGCGAGGACGCATGGGGGGAGCATCCCCCGAGCGCCCGCGGAAATCCACCGGCCACAGCATCAGTTGACACCGGGGCGAAGTGCCTGGATCTTTCGCTGCCCGTGAAGAGACCAGTGGCGGTGCTCGGCGCCGGGGCCTGGGGAACGGCTCTGGCCAACGTGCTCGCGGAGCGTGGCGAGTCGCCACGCCTGTGGAGCTGGCAGAGCGAGCATGCAGCTGCGATCGAGCGGGACCGCGTCAACCGCGAGTTCTTCCCCGGTGTGCGCATCGCGGATGCGGTTCATGCCACCTCCGACCTGGGCGAGGCGCTGGACGCTGTCGACCTGGTGATTCTCGTGGTTCCTTCGCAGGCGTTCCGAGAGACGCTGAACGGCGCGCGCGAGTTGCTGCCGCCCGATGCGGCGCTGGTGAGCGCCACCAAGGGGATCGAGAACGACTCGCTGATGCTGATGACCGAGGTCATCCAGGACGTGTTGGGGGAGGACAGCGCCCTTCGTTCAGTGGCGCTGTCCGGGCCGAGCTTCGCCCAGGAAGTGGCTGCCGGGCATCCCACCAGCGTGGTCGTCGCGTCCGTGAATCGAGATCTCAGCATCGCCGTGCGGGAGCGCGTGGCGACGCGGCGGCTGCGCGTCTACTCGAGCGACGACCCCGTCGGGGTTGAGATTGGCGGGGCGCTGAAGAACGTCATCGCCATCGCCGCAGGCGCCTGTGTTGGCCTGGGTTTTGGCCACAACACTCGCGCGGCGCTCATCACGCGCGGCATCGCGGAGATGTCCAGGCTGGCCGCAGCCAAGGGGGCAGACGCCCGGACGCTGTCCGGCTTGGCCGGCATGGGGGACCTCGTCCTGACTTGCACGGGTGAGCTGTCGCGGAATCGCACGGTGGGCTTCGAGATGGGGGCTGGCAGAACGCTGGACGAGGTCCTCGGCACGCTTGGGCACGTGGCCGAGGGGGTTACCACGGCCAAGAGTGCCTACTTTCTCGCCCGCCACCTGGGCGTCGAGTTGCCACTTTGCACGGAGGTCTACCGCGTGCTGTACGAAGGGAAGCCTCCGCACGAGGCCGTTCGAGACGTGCTCAATCGGCCACTGCGAAAAGAATCAGAATGACCGCGCAGAGTGGCGAAAGTTGCCAGGACGGCATGCTCTCGGGAAAGGTGGCAGTGGTGCGCAGAGACCAATGGTTGGCGGCCTTGGTGGCTGGCGCGGCGACCTTCGCCGCGGCAGTGGCTTCAGCACAGAATCAGCCGCAGCCGGGCTACGGCCAGCCCGCCCAGCCGGGCTACGGCCAGCCCGTCCAGCCGGGCTACGGCCATCCCGCCCAGCCGGGCTACGGCCAGCCCGCCCAGCCGGGCTACGGCCAGCCCGCCCAGCCGGGCTACGGCCAGCCGGGCTACGGTCCTCCCGCCTACCAGCCGCCGCGGCGCTCCCGCAAACGCTCTGCCGTAGAGATCGGCACTCTGTACGGCACGTCGGCAGCCTACGGTGTGGGAATGGGGGTCTGGCTGAGCTCCGAGCTGCGTCTCGACGATCCCGGTGTCTTCATGATCGCGCCCGTCGTGTTGGGAGTGGCCGCACCGGTGGGCGTGTATTTTCTCGATGACCCTGAGCTTCCGCGGGGGTTGCCGGCGGCGATTGCAGCCGGGATGTTCATCGGTGCCGGCGAAGGGCTCGGGATTGCCTCCTATCAGTACGTCACGGCGAGCGAAGGTGAGGAGTGGGGCTTTCTGGGCTTCTCGCGGTCGATGGCGTTGGGTGCCACGTTGGGCGGCGCCGCGGGGTTCGCGACTGGGTACTACCTCGAACCGACGCCTCGAAGCACTGCGTTCACGACCAGCGGAGTCATGTGGGGGACGGTCATTGGCTCCATGTACGGGTACGGCGCCTCGCGAGAGGGCGTGGGCTACTCCGTTGCCAACGACGCTGCCAGCCTGGGCGGCTTCATCGGCTTCAACGTCGGCCTTGCCGGTGCCGCGGGCTTGAGCGCCGTCTGGATTCCCGGGTGGCAGCAGCTGGGGTGGATGTGGGCCGGAGCGGGCATCGGCGCAGCAGCCTCGTTGCCCATCTACCTGCTCTACGTCGGCGACGATGCGCCGCCCGCCAAGCGCGGCCTGCTGTTCACCGGGACCGCTTCGCTGCTCGGGATCGGAGCGGGCGCCATCTTCTCCTCCAGCGCTGCCAGCGAGTTCGCCTGGTTCGACGACGACCCTGTGCCCGGCGCAGGGCCGGTCGTCACGTTTGCCGCCCCGCTGCCGCTCCGAAACGGGGCGGGCGTGCAGGTCGGCGGTGTCATCTATTGATGGTTCCGAGCCGCTGCTGCCTCGCGGGAACGTGCCGTTTGCCGGTAGATCCCACCGGGCCCGACTGCCAGTGAGAAAAGTCCCAGCACCGGCCTGGTATGGGGTACTAGATCGGCACCGGTATGGCGACGCTGCGCTACTTTCCGTCCGATGGTCCGCCGGTGCTGCATGCGCTCCACAAGCCGGTGACCACGCTGGGTCGGGGCAAGGGCAACGACTTGTGCCTTGCGGATGATTCCGTCAGCTCGCACCACGTGCAAATTGTCTTCAACGGTCGCGATTTCCAGCTCGAGGAGGTCGACCGAGGTGCCGACATCCTCATCAACGGCAGGAAGAAGCGACGGGCACGCCTGGTGAACGGCGACCGGATCACGTTGGGAGCGGCACAACTCGGATTCAGCATGTTTACCGAAGTGCTGCTGGACGAGCCGGGCAGCGAGGCAGCGTCCAGCGGTGCCGAGTTGGCCGGGCTGCGCCGACTGCTGGCGTTCAGTGAGCGGCTGATGAACAGTCGTTCCGTCGACGTCGTGTTGGAGACCCTGTTGGATGACGTCATCGAGTTGACGGGCGCCGATCGCGGGGTCGTGCTGTTGGTGGACCCGAGCGACGGGGACGGTGGCCCGCCACGCGTTCGAGCTTCTCGCAACGTGCATCGAGAGGCCATCGAGGATCCGTCGGGAGTCATCAGCGACAGCATCGTGAGACAGGTCGTGGAAACCCGGCGTCCGGTCATCGTGAGCGACGCCCTGACCGACACGACCTTCGGCAAGAGTGAGAGCGTGTTGGCGCTGAAGCTGTCCAGCGTCATGTGTGTGCCTTTGTTGAGCCAGGGTGAAGCCGTGGGCGCACTGTACGTGGGCAATGATCAGGTCAAGCACCTGTTCGAGCATCACCAACTCGACCTGCTCACCATTTTCGCAGGACAGGCTTCTCTGATCGTTCAGAATGCCATGCTGCTGAGTGCGCTGCGAGCCGACAAGGAGAAGCTGAGCGCTGAGCTCAGCGACAAGCGCTTCGGCGAAATCATCGGTGCCTGCACGTCGATGGTAGAGATGTTCCGAAAGCTGGAGAAGGTCGCGGCGACCGACATCAGCGTGCTCATCACCGGCGAGACGGGGACGGGCAAGGAGCTCATTGCTCGGGAGATTCACCGCCGCAGCAACCGCACCAAGGGCCCGTTCGTCGTGGTCAACTGTGGTGCGATTCCCGAGAATCTGATGGAGAGCGAGATGTTCGGCCACGTGAAGGGCGCCTTCACTGGAGCGATCGCGAGCCGAACGGGGAAGTTTCAGCAGGCCGGCGGCGGGACGCTCTTCCTGGATGAACTGGGTGAGCTTTCCGTGCAGCTGCAAGTGAAGCTGCTCCGCGCCATCCAGGAACACGTCGTGTACCGGGTTGGTGACAGTCGGCCGGAGAAGTGTGACATTCGGATCCTCGCGGCCACCAATCGCGTGCTCGAAGAAATGATCAAGACCGGGGAGTTTCGCGAGGACTTGTACTACCGTCTCAACGTCGTCAATCTCTGGCTGCCTCCGCTTCGGGAGCGCGGCGACGACGTGTTCATCATCGCCAAGGCCCTCCTCAGCAAATACGCCGACGAGTTGAAGTGTCCCGTGCGCGGCTACGCGCCGCAGGCCCTCGCAGCCATCAAGAAGTATGCGTGGCCGGGCAACATCCGACAGCTCGAGAATCGAATCAAGAAGGCGCTGGTGCTGTGCGATCGGACGCTGCTGAGCCCTGAAGACCTCGATCTCGGTCCGGAGGCGCAGCAACCCATCTTGCCGCTCGAGAAGGCCAAAGAGGACTTCCAGCGGAAGTACGTCCTGGAGGTACTCGAGCGGAACAACGGCAACCGGACTCAGACGGCTCGGGATCTCGGCGTCGACCCGAGGACGATCTTCCGCTACCTCGAGAAGGAACCGAACCCCATCCCCAGTGGTGCCGGGGGCCCGCCGGGCGGGCGAGAGTAGGCGGCGGCGCCAACCGCTCGCAGCCGCGGGAAGACCGCGCTCTGCCCGCGGGGGCCGTCGCGGAAGGTGCCAAAAAATAGGGGGATCTCGCCAGCTTGGCTAGAAATGCGTTCAGTTTTCTGGCCCGAGTGCTCCGTTCACCGTATCCCTAGATGGTCCGGGAGGGCCTATGGGCATGGATCTCCTTGGAGATTTCGGGACTGGAGCCGTGGGGGTGCTGGCGCTCGAGTTGCCCTTTCTCATCTGGCTGCTGCTGCGCGCGCGGCGACGAGAAGAGCGGGGGTTGGCGGCGGACGCCTATCGTCTGGGGCTCCGACATCGTTGAATGATCTGCCCGGCGGAGGCAGCAAACCGGTCGTGCGGGTGGCGCGACGCGCCTCGGATTCGCGCTGCTCCAAGAGTTCGGGGCGCATACTGGACAGTATGTCGTTGAGCGGCTACGCGTTGCGTGCATCAGCGGAGGAGGCATGGCGCGCCCAGACCCGTCGCGAGTATCGCGAACCCGAACCCGCATTCTGCATGCGGCACGCAGCTTGGCAGAGTCGAAACCCGTGGACCGTATCGGGCTCGGTGATGTCGCACGCGCGGCAGGCGTGAGCTGGCCGACCGTGAAGCGCCACGTCGGGTGCAAAGAGGATCTGCGCAGGCTGCTCGTCTCCGAGCGCCCCGAGCTCGTACGGGCGTTCCCCGACACTCGCCGGCGACTGCTCGACGCGGCGGTCCGGGTGTTCGGCAACAGAGGGTACTCACACGCGACGCTCGACGACGTTGCGAGTGAGGCGGGGATGACCAAAGGGGCCGTCTACTGGCATTTCGCCTCCAAAGAGGACGTGTTCGGAGCGCTGCTGGAGCGCCAGGTACGTCGCGAGCAGCGGCAGGTGCCGGAGGTCGTGCAGGACGCAGCCGCGGCTGGTTCCCCGGAGGCGGCGTTCGAGCGTCTGTTCAGTCGCTGCTTGCGGCGGGCGCGGCGGGACTCGCATTCCACCAGGTTGCTCTACGAGTTCGTCTCCCGGCAGCGTGAGGGACCGAGCGCGCAGCCCTTGCACCTGCTGATCCACACGCCGGCACGCATGGCGGCGGAGCTGACCGTCGAACTCAAAGCCAAGCACCGCCTGCCCCCGCAAGTCGCACCCCAGGCCGCGGGCGAGCTCTTCGCAGCGCTCCTGCACGGCGTTCTCCTGGCGTGGGTCACGGAGCCCGGTTCAGTCGATCTGGACGCATTCGGCGTGAGGGCGGCGCGGGCGGTGGTGACTTCGCTCGAATAGGGGGCGCCGCAGCGGAGGCGCTCCCTACTCGAGTCGCCGTGAGACCTGCTGTCCCACGACAGGCGGAACATTTCGCAGCTGTGGGCGACGCGGTGGACCCGTTGGACGGTTCTGTCCGAGTCGCCCGCTGTAACGGAGTTGGGGCGCGACTCGGGGTGGAAACGGCAGAGGGACGGGGTGGGGTGCGGAAGCCCGCGAACTGCGCTCGCGGGCTAGTGCACGTCTCCCACCAGCCAGGCAAACGCTGGAACCAGCACCGCCTCGGGCTGGGCGCCACCCTGTCGGGCGGCCGTCGTTTGCCCCTCTTCCTCCTCGATGGCGAAGCCGTGGTCGCCGAAGATCATGACCAGCGTTCGCTGCGATAGGCGCAGGAAGTAGTTGGCTACTGCCTCGGCGGTCTCACGTGCGACCGCGTCGAGCCGCTCGACCAGCGGCCCGCCAGGCTCGCTCATTCGGGCCTCCACCACGTCCAGCTTGAGCACCTCGCGGGATCCCGTTCTGACCCGCCGAACGGTGGTGGCACTCCGCCCGCGCGCAACCGGCAGCTCGTCGGTGGTGATGGTGTCGAGTTCGCGCAGGCCCGATGGGCCACGCCCGATCAGCCCCAGCTGAACCGACGTCGTCGTTGGGAGGGCGGTCCACAGCAGCAACCGCTCGGTCAGCACCGCCTGCTGCCCGACCAGCGTGCGTAGATGCTCGTGTATGCGCAACCCGACATCGAAGCGCATGCCGTCCACCGCCAGCAGTTGCGTCGATCGGGCGCCGTGGAGCCGCCCGATCCGCAACGCGATGTCCGGCACATCCAGCACCATCGTGGGACGCTTGCCGCGCACGCACAGTGCGCTGAACGCCTCCAGGTAGCTGCGGGCGAAGCTGTCTGCCCAGGCGCCGAGCACCTTGGCCGCCTCGACATCGGCGATACCACAGTGCAGAGCGTCGCTCAGGGGCACGTACTTGGACACGAACATCCGCTCCACGGCCGCGAGGGGTTTGGGCCCCCGTGCGCTCTCCAAATCCTGCATCCAACTCCGCCACTCGCGGTGTGCAGCCGCACTCAGCGGGGCGACGGGCGAACTGTCGGCACCGACCGAGGTCGAGTCCTGTCCGGCGTCGCCGTCGAGCTCGGAAGCTGCCAGAGCTCCTTCCGTCCCAGCCAGGTCTCCCAGTGATTGGCCTGCGGAGCTCGCGTCGGCTGGGTCGGCTTCCGCCGCATTCGTCTGGTCAGCGGCCGCGCTGACCCGGGTGCCGTCGCCGTCCCAATCGGCGGCTTCGGGCTCAGCGGGTTCGGGCTGCGTCGAGTCCGATTCTTCCTCACTCAGCTCTGGCGCTGGGGCACACTCCACCGGGCAGTCCTCGACTGCGGGCGGCACGACGCTGCAGAAGTCCGATACGTCGGGCGGCAGCATCGGCTCGATTTCGTCGTCCAGCATGGACAGGTCGAGGTCGAGTTGCTCCATCTCCCGGCGACTCTCCGGAGTTTCCCGGCCCGTTCGTGCCGCGGAATCCAGGTCGTCGTGCGGGGAGTCCCATGTCGACCAGGAGTCGGAAGTCGGCTCGCCACGAGCGGCTGCCGCGCTGGCGGCAACTTCGGGCGCTGTCGCGGGTGCTCGGATGGTCGTGTCCGCGACCAGGTGCGGGCCGCGAGGCGCGGGTGGCCGCGCGGGCAGGAACAGGGACTCCAGCTCGACGGGCGTGTCGTACACGGTTAGACGCCGATTGCGATCGTCGATGAACAGCCGCAGCGGCCGCTCAGCGGCTGCGCGGAGCCACCACCGAAGCACGGCGCTGTCTTCGGCATCGAGCGCTCCGGCCAGGTTGGCGATGCCAACCAGTCGCGGCAGCCAGATCGCCAGCCCCGAGGCGCCCACCTTGCGAGCTCGATAGAGTTGGTCGCAGAGTGACGTGTCCAGATCGGTGGACGCGTCCATGCCCGGAGGAGCGCTGCCGCGGCGTTCGAGTGCGTGTTCGATTCCGCTCTCCAGCAACAGCGCCAGTCGGCCACGGGCGGCCGGACCTGGAGCCGGAATGTCCACTGTCAATAGGCCCTGCGACCCGACCTCGGAAAGTACCTTCGACCTGTCTTCCACACAGGTCAGGAAGATTTCGCCAACAGTGCGGTTTGTTGCTTCCTCGGGAATGGCCCAGCTCATGGGAGACCAATCCCCGATTCCGCAATTCGGGCCCAGTTTTCAGCACTTGTGTTGGGAAAGCGAGAGGTGGCCACCGGCTTGACGCGGTTGCCTCACTGGCGGGGGGATCTCACGGATCTCTCTACCAAGCCGCCGGGTTCACCGATGGCGGCGGCCGTTGACGCGCAACGTCAACCGAAATACCATGCGAGTTGGTTCCCTCTGCAAAACGCTGAGGTCCGCAAGCAACGAATCCCGTACAAGGCATTGAACCCGGAAGGTAGACACGTGGTGAAGAGCTGGGCCCGGCGAAACTCACCGGGAAGCCGGAAGCTACGAGGAGCTTTCCACCTAGCGAGGCTAGGGGTTCGGGCTTCGGACTGAATCAGCAGTTTTTGTGGTGGGGGCCCGCGAACGGGTCGACGGAGCTTCCGTCGGCCCGTTCTCCTCTGTGGCCCCCGCGTGCGAACCCGGAGCGTACCTCGGCACCCTCTCCCATCGGCTCGCTGGCGGGGCACGAGCATCTGCCACGTCGCACCTCCTCGAAATAGCGCTGCTATTCCTTCGTCGTGCTTCTGGTGTCCGTGCTGGCGTGCTGGCGCGATTCTCGGTCCGAGGTTATGAGTTGCCCGCTTGCCGGTGTGCGCCGCGAATCGAGGCTCTTCCGTTGTGCGCGCCTCTCGGCTAGCGTCCGCGATTGCCATGTCAATTGCCGTGCACGAACGAGGCTCCGGCGGTCCGACCAGGAAGCATTCAACCGGCGCTCGCTGGCGTCGGTTTCGGTTGTGGCCGCTGGCGTTTCTGGCTGCTTTGACCGTACTTCCCGGGTCGGCGGACGCTGCCAAGGTCAAGGGAAAGCTCACGAATTTCATGTTCCTCGTGAACCCGGTCTGGGAAGACGCTCGGGACCCGAAGAAACGTGGCTACTCCTTCCGGGAAATCGTGCCGACGGTCCCCGCCAAGTACCGGAAGCTGTTCCCTCACATTCCGAAGGAGATTTGCGTGGCCGCATTGGCGACCGCGAAGCAGGAAGCGGACAAGAAGCCAGTGCTCATCCGAGTGGGCGGTGGGCGCACGACGCCCGTCACCATCGTGGTGGCGCCCGGCACACGCCTCCGGTTCAAGAACACGGATCCGTTTACCCACCGACTGTATGGCGTAGGGCAGACGACGTTTCCGGCCAACGACACCATCAAGGGCGCTACCCGCGACTGGCAGGTTCCCAAGGCGGGCTCCTTCGAGGTCCGCGACGAGCTCGCGCCCAGCCTGCGGATGTGGATTGTGGCCGAGCAGAACGTTGCCGCGATTGCGTACCCGTCACTGAAGGGCGAGTTCATGCTGTCCCTCCCGGAAGACGGGGACTACACCGTGCAAGCGTACTTCTCGGGCAAGAAGGTGGGGGATGCCGTGCCCGTGACGCTTCAGGCGCGTGACGTCGACCTGGGCAAGTCCCCGATCAAAGTCGCCGCCCCGCCGAAGAAGGAGGCGAAGAAGGACGAGGACGAGGACGAGGACGAGGACGAGGACGAGAAGGACAAGGACAAGGGGAAGTAGGCGAAAATGCTGCTCTCTCGATTCTGGTACGTTGTGCTGGCGCTGCTGCTCGGTGCCACGACCTTCGTCCTCTTCCTGGCGGCCAGCATGTACAACCGCATTGGAAGCAGGGATTTGGCCGAGCGGTTGTCGTCAGATAGTCAGGTTGTCTCCTGGTACCTCAAGGACGATGCTCGCCAGCGTACGGCTCAGCTGACCAAGTTCGCGCTGCACCGCGATATCGCCAAGTATCTGAACAAGTCCAGTGAGTCGGAGGCGAAGGTTCCCGCCAAGGCCCGCGAGAAGGTCGAGGATGCGCTCCGCGAAGTGAACGAGCGGATCGACAAGGAATTCACGTTCGATGCTGTTTTCGCCGTGGACCAGCACGGCCGAGTCGTGGCGCACCTGGGCTACGAACAGGCCAGCGGGATGGAGGATTTCGAGCTCGGCGGCTATCCGGTCGTGGCGGACGCTCTCCACGGCTACATCCGTGACGACACCTTGGTGCTGGATCGACTCTACCGTGTGTCCGCTCGCCCCGTGGAGTTCAATGTGGGGCAGCTGCCGGCCGGTGCCATCGTCGGGGCGCGCATCATCGATGACCGCTTCGCCCGGGAGTTGTCCTCCCGCACGGGGGCGGCGGTGGCCTTCTTCACCAAGGGCACCCGCGTGGCGTCTGGGGCGCCAGAAGGCTTCGATCAGAGTCAGTTCGACCTGATCACGAGCGACATGAGGGACCTAGGGGAGGACCAGGACTACAAGGAGAAGGGCCGCAGCACGGTCCGCATGGTGACCGAGCACCTCGGGATCCAATACACCCGTGTACCTGGCGAGGCTTATGCTCTGGGCGCTGGCTATGCCGTGGCGCGGCGCGCCGGGCACGTCGAGACGCCCTTCGACTTCTTCAAGCAGGCCGACGACAAGGACAAGGAGCAGGCCAACATCTTCTTCGTGCTCAGCATCGCCCTGGCCACCGCTCTGCTCGGGCTGCTGTTCACGTACTTCGAGCACAGCCGGCCGCTGGCAACCTTCCGGCGCGAGGCGGTCCGTCTCGCGCAGGGCAAGGCGGACCAGATGCTGCCCAGCAAGTTCCGCGGCGTGTATCGCAAGATCGCTGCCGATCTGAACGACGGAATCGACGAGGTGGCCGCGAAGGGTGGGGTCCCACGCAAGGCGGCGAATCTCAAGCAAGTGTTGGGTGACCTGCCGAAGGAGCCGGCCATGAGCGCCTTCAGTTTCCCGGGAGCGGGAGCCGAGGTGAGCGCCGAAGAGTTGCCCGTGAGCTCGCCGCGTGCGGCAGTTCTGCCGTCGAGCTCGGGAGGAGCGGCTCCATCAGCGCCGCGGGCGCCCAAGCCCAAGCCCAAGCCCAAGCCTCGGCCCCCGGGGGCACCGACCAGTGGCCCCGACGCGGCAGAGTTGCCGTCGGCGCCTCTGGCTTCTGCACCCGGCGATCCGGACGCGGAACGGCTGGCACAGTGGCACCAGGTCTACGAGGACTTCGTCGCGACCAAGCAGCAGTGCGGTGAGCCCACCGAGGGCTTCACGTACGAGAAGTTCGAGAAGACGCTCAAGAAGAACCAGGCCGCGCTCATGAAGCGGCACGGAGCGAAGAGCGTCAAATTCAGCGTCTACGTCAAGGAAGGCAAGGCCGCGCTCAAGGCGAGTCCGATCAAGGACTGAGCCGGCCTCACACGACGCCCGTCGCCGCTCCGGCCGCTGGGAGGCGCGGGTGCTGTAGCGGCTCCGGGCGTGAAGCCGCAGTAGCGCTAGTCGCTCACCTTCTTCCCGGTCGGTGCAGGGCATCGGCGATCAGGCCCTCGACGGCTCGAGCTGCGCGTAGCCGCTCCAGGTCCGGCGCTCCGGTTCGCAGGGTCTGAGTGTATTCCTGCAGGCAACGAACCTCCACCCGGTCCACCTCCCGGAGCACGTTGCGAAGCCGTTCTGCGAGCGCCTCCGAGCAGGGCACGCTGCGGAGTCGCAACAGCTCGATGGCGTACTCGAACCACTCACCTTTCCGGGTCATCCTCGCCAACCTGATCGCGAAGCTCGTGCACTGTGAGTACGCTCCTGGCTCCACTGCACGATGCTCACTCGCGCTCCTGAGCATTGCCTGGAGGTAGTTCCGCGTCACGTCCTCGCCTTCGTCGACGTTGCCCGCGTCGAGTGCGCGCTCTCCGACCTCCAGGACCAGGTGAACGCCATCGGACAGTCGGGTCGAGATCGAGGGCTCGTCGTCATCTGCGGGGTCGGTCTCGGCAGTGCGGGCCGCCCGCGCGGCATCTCGGGCGCGCTGTGAGTCGGATGTCGGCGGTGCGGACAGCTTGAAGTGGAGTTGTTCGCGCCCGATCCCGATCCGGTCGCCATCATAGAGTGGCTGGGGGCCCTGTGGCAGGGGCCTTCCGTTGCGTTTCACGCCGTTTGCGCTTCCCAGGTCGAGGATGGTCACATCCTCTCCGAAGACGTCGAGGCGGGCGTGTTTCCTCGAGACTTGCTTGTCCTCGACCACCACTTGGCACGCCGAGCTGCGCCCGATGAAGTGTCGCCCGTCTCTCAAGCTGACGTCCTTCCCTCGAACGACGAGGATCGGGACGCGAGGGGCACAAGCGTCAGGGCCGTCGGACATGGCGGGTCCACCCAGGATAGTCCGATCAGACACTCCCCGGCACAGAAGCGCAACCCGAGAGGTCGACGGTTCGGTGGCGCGGCAATGCTCTCCGTCCGGCAGGCGACGTGCCGGCTTCCACAAGCCGTGCGGAGCTGCCCGAGCCCTGTTCCTCGACCGTGCGGCGGTTGCATGAAGTCCGCGCGAATGAGCCGGATGTCAATCCGCGGGTGACGGACCTGGACTCGCGCTCCGCGGGCAAGATCGACTCGCAGCAGCTCACGGTGCCTGCACACACTGTGCTCGGCTATCCCACCCGCTGTTCCAGCCTGATCGCGGCTCGCGACCCCGCCGCCCCCCGACCCGAGCGAGCGTTCGAAGTTCGTCGAGCCGCGCACCGTTCATCGAGTTCGGTTCCGTGTGGAGTGAGTCTGCACGACGGTCGAGGACGTGGCGGCGCATGGTGTGACGGACATCCGAGATCCAGTGCTCGCATCGGTTCAGGTCCTCAGCGGCGCCGTGCACGACGACCTCACTCTGGTCGTCACCTGGTGCCGAGTCGTAGCTGGGGATGGACTGCTTGCACCGGCGGATGGTGAGTTGGCCTGGCCTTGCCCGATGTGCCCACGAACTCGGATCCATCGATTTGGTCCCCAACGGAGGGTGCCGCCGTTTTGCGGCATCAAAAGGTTCTGCTGAGGCTGCAGTTCGCGTGTGATGAGCGCGAGCGCTAATGGAATTTTGCGCCGAACCGTTTGCGACGACCCACTGGCGTCGTCGCCATTGCCTATGAGCGGGGGTTCGAGATTGCGAAATGAGTGCTTCGGTGTCATTAGCGTGACTAGGGTCTCGATTCGAAGACGCGTGTGCGCCGCGGGGCTCGCGAGGTTGGGCGGCGGTTGCTCCTCAGTGGGCAGCTCCCCCGGGTGATCACTGCGTTGTCGATGAGCGAGGAGATGGCACGATGAACAAGCTTGGCAGGATCGCGTTGGTCAGTTTCATGACGGCCTTTGGGTTGGCGTTCGGCTGCAGCAGCGACGACAACGGCGGCAGCAGCGACGATGACGACGACGCAGCGGCGGCTGGCGGTGCAGAGACGTCGAGCGGTGGCAGCACGGTCGGGTCCGGCGGCAGCGGCGACGACGGCGTGGGGGGACAGGAGCTCGGGTCCGGAGGGACTGCCAGTGGGGGCAGCCCCAGCGGCGACGGCGGTGCGATGGCCGGCGGTGGCGGAGAGGCGCCCACCGGGACGGGCGGCACGGTACCCGTCGATGGGCCCTGTCGGTCGCTCGCTGGCCTCGAGGACTGCGGCTCGGAGTCGGTGCGGGCCGAGACGGTCGAGATCAACGTGCTCTTGGTGGTCGACAAGTCCGCCAGCATGAACGGCGATCCCGGCGACTGGGGTCAGAGCAAGTGGAACGCTCTGCACACCGCGCTTGGCGGTGCTCTGAATCAGGTGCGCGGAGTGGTCTCCTGGGGTCTGGAGCTGTTCCCGACGACTGCTGGCGACACTCCCATCCCCACGCCTTGCTCCACACCGACCGATCGGTGCTGTGAGATGCCGGGGAGCGCGGAGCTCAACGTCCCCGTCGCCCCTGGTGCGCAGAACGTTACGGAGATCCTCCGTCAGCTGAACACCACGGATCCGTCCGGAGGGACTCCAACCGCAGTCGCCCTGGAGCGTGCCCACGAGTACTACGTCAACGGAGCTGGTGCCGACTTGAGCGGAGCGCGCTACGTGTTGTTGGCCACGGACGGAGCTCCCAACTGCAATTCGGATTTGTCCTGTCCCGTCGATACCTGCACGCTCAATCTGGAGGACGCAGAATCCTGCCCTCCGCCCGGAGACCCCAATGCCGTGAACTGTTGCGCGAACCGAGCTGAAGCGTGCCTCGACGACACGGGCACGCTCGAGCAGATTCAAGCGCTGGCCGACAGTGGCATCCAGACCATCGTGGTCGGCATCCCTGGCGCGGAGGTGTACCGCGGGAATCTCGAGGAGTTCGCGACTGCGGGTGAATTCACCAAGCCGGGAGGCGGCATCGGCTACTACGAGGTGACCGCCGAAGGTGGCGTGGATGAGCTCAGCGATACGTTCCTCGAAATCACCACTGCGCTGGTCATGGAATGCGAGATACCGATCACGGTCGACGTTCCCAATCCCAACGAGGTCAACGTGGCAGTGGACTGTGTGGTGATTCCGCGCGGCTCCGAGGCTGGAACCGAAGATCGCTGGTTCTTCGACGATCCGCTCGATCCCACCATGATCATCATTAACGGACCTATCTGCGACACCATCCAGTCCGAGGGTGTGGATCGGATCGACACCGTGTACGGCTGTCCGACCATCGAGATCGGCTGATTCATCGAACTCTAGAGTATCGTTGCCGCTCCGGCTCCTGGTCGGCGATTTCGGGGTGGCTGGCTCAGGCCACGAAGAGCCACCAGATCATCCCCACGGCGATGGTCAGGAACAGTAGCGTCATCACGCCGCCCGCGCGAATGAAGTCGCGATTGCGGTAGCCACCGGGCGCCATGAACAAGGCGTTCACCTGGTGGGTCGGCAACACGAACGAGTTCGACGCGCTCACGGCGACCAGCAGGGCCAACGCGCGACCGTCGATGCCGCTATTTCGACCGATGACGAGCACCAGGGGCACGAGCAGGACCGTCGCCGCCACGTTGGACATGAACAGGGAGAAGAGGGTGGCCAACAGTGCGACCGCCAGCATCAGCACGATCGGGGAGCCTCCGGCGAACCAGTTGGTCATCCACTGTGCGACGAAGGCAGCGGCTCCCGTCTTGTCCATCGCGGTGCCCAGGGGGATCAGCCCGGCCAGCAGGAATACGGTGCGCCAGTCAACGGCTCGATAGGCCGCACCAATGGGAACCACGCCGGCCAAGATCATCGCGGCCGCGCCGGTGAGCAGGCTGATGGAGAGGGGGAATCCTGCGACGGCCAAGCTGATGGCGGCGAGAAAGATCACAGCGGCCCAGGCTGCCTTGGACGGATCGCTCGTCTCCGCGTCGATGCAGCTGGAAAGGAGGAAATGCTCTTCTGCGGCCAGCGCCCGCAGCCGTTCCCAGCTTCCGTAGGCCACCAGGGCATCGCCAGCCTGCAGCGGCGTATCCGAGAAATCGCGACATTTCCCTTCCACGCTGGAAAGCAGGGCGATGGGTTCGACGCCGAACTTCAGCCTGAACCCCAGTTGTCGCAAGGACTGCCCGACGATCGAAGCTCGGGGGCGCACGATGAACTGGGCAAACCCGCCTTGGCCGCGTGAGCGCAGTTCCTCAACCCACTCGTCCGCTTGCGCCGTGCGCGCGAGCGAGAAATCGGCGACGAAGCGCTCGAACGCGTCCGCCTCTCCCAGCAGCGCGAACTCCTGTCCGGCACCGAGTAGCGCCTTTCGCCAGGGAGCCTCCTTGACGACGCCGTCTCGGCGTAGTGCCAGCAGATTGAGGCCGTAGTCGCTCCATAGCTGCGCCTGCTCCACGGTCTTGCCCACCAGGGGGCTGTCGTCCGGAACGGCGCAGCCGTGAATGACCGACGGGAGCTCCCAGGCCTCCAGCATTTGCGCCTGGCGGTCGCTCGCGTCTTCGCGGCCCGACCGAGCTGGCAGCACCCACCTGCCCAGCAGAACGAAGTAGAGCACGCCGGCGCCCAGCAGCGCCAGACCGACGGGGGTCACGTCGAACAGCCCAAACGGGGGCTGGCTGCTCTGCTTGAGCAGGTCGTTGAGGATGATGAGCGGACCAGACGCGACCATGGTGAGGGTGCCCCCCAGGATCGCTCCGAACCCGACGGGCATCAGCAGCCGCGACAGGGGGATGCGCTGCCGCCGCGAGATGCGCATCAGCGCGGGGAGGAACAGCGCAGCGGCGCCGATGTTCTGCATGAACGCGGAGATGCCCCCTACCGCCGAGGTGACCAGGCCGACCAAGCGCGTCTCGCTTTTGCCCGCGGCTCGCAGTAGTGGGCGCACGATTCGACCCATGACGCCGGTGCGCTCGATCCCATGCCCCAGAATCATCACGGCGATGATCGAGATGACGGCGTTGCTGGAGAATCCCGCTCGCGCTTCCGCGGGCTCGACGAGCCCCAACCACGCGAGGGCGAGCAACACCAGGATCGCGACCACGTCGACCCGGAGCCACTCGGACACGAACAGAACAATCGTTGCCAGCAAGACCGCGAAGACCAGTGCAATCTCCGTGGTCATGGGCGCCGTCCATCCGTTCTTTTGTGGTCAGCCCTGCGAACCCGTGGCTTGCGCCGGCTCGCAGGTTCCCAGAAGTCCGATCTCGACCGGTCTCTTGGGCTTGAACACGTTGAGCGGGATCTTGAGATAGCGGATGCCCGCCTGCTCCGGTGGGAGGTGACCTGCGTCCACGTTGACCTGGACGCTTTGGAATAGCAGCTTGGGAGGCGACAACTGCGCGTCGCGCCGCTCGCGAAACTCGATGAAGGCTTCTTTCGACGTGTTGGCACTCAGTGCGACGTTCTGCGCCTTCTGTGCTCCGACGGTGGTCTCGAAGGCGAGATCCCTGCCGCCCGGCTGGTAGTCGTGCCCTACGAACACTCGAGTCGCATCGGGCTGGGCGTAGATGCGAGAGGTGACCGACTCGTAGAGCGCCGTGGCGCTCCCCCCGGGGAAGTCACAGCGGCCGCACCCCGAGTCCGGCATGAACAGCGCGTCTCCGGTGAAGAGCATGTCCTCGATCTTGTAGGTGCCGCAAGCCGGGGTGTGTCCCGGGGTGTACATCATTTCGATGCGGATGGACCCTGCCTGCAGCACTTCGCCGTCGTCGAGCAGTACGTCGAACTGACGGCCATCGGTGGGGAAGCTCTTGGGGAGACCGAAGATCTGCTGGAAGGCCTTCTGCACCTCCGTGATGCGCTTGCCGATTACGACCCGGACGCCCGGGCAGGCATTCTTGAGCAGCTGAGAGCCAGAGAGATGATCGGCGTGGGCGTGCGTCTCCAACACTTGGCGCAACTTGAGCTGTCGCTCGTTTAGGAAGGAGACCACCGTAGCGACGGACTCTCCCCAGGTGGTCGAACCCGCGGCATCGTAGTCCATGACCGGGTCGATCACGACGGCGTCGCGTGTGGCTGGGTCCCACACCACGTAGGTCAGGGTGCTCGTTCGCGAGTCGAAGAATGCGTTCAGATCCATCTGGTGTCTCCGTTGGTTGCGATTCAGCGGCGGATGGATGCCGGCACTCACCCCAGGGCGGCCAACTTGCCCAAACCTTTCAGCACGCTATCGGCGTGCCGCTTCTCTTGCTGCGACAGGTCTAGGAGCAGCGCACGCGTCCGGTCGTTGGACGCTTGGCTGGCGACGTTCTTGTACAAATCGTAGGCATTGAGCTCGATGTCCAGCGCCAACTCGAGGATGGCTGCCGACCCCTGACGTTCCAGCGCCTGGGCACGGTCGACCACCTCCTCGAAGGATTCGCCGCTTTCGATCAGCGCTCCCGGTGTCTGCGCGAAGAGTTGCTCGAACCCGGGGACTTCGGCCTGAGAGATCTCGCCCAGCAGTCGGTGCACGGTCCGGGCGTGGGCGATTTCCGCCTGGGCGAGCTGGAAGATGGCAGTCCCCACCGGTCCGTCGGCATACGCTTGGGCGAGAAGACCGTAGAGTCGGTACGTTCCCTTCTCCAGATCGATCGCCTGACGCAACAGCGACTCCACGTCGCCGCGCAGGTCGAGAGCCTTGAGGCGCGGGAAGTCCGGCACACTCGCGCCGTCCCAGCCCATGAAGCCGCCGAGGAGGTTGTAGACCTTCGGCAGGCCGTAGACCTGCGCCGCCCAGGTGGCAGCGCGCGCCGATCGCGCTCCGCTCCGGCAGTAGAAGACCGCCTTGCGATTGGTCAGGCGCGCGACCTCGCCCTCTCTGAGATCGAGCTCTCCGAGCGGGATGAGTTGAGCGCCTGGGATGTGGCCCTGCCCGTACTCTTCGGGCTGACGCACGTCCACCAGCTGATAGCTGGCCTCGGCGTGCGATGAGGTGAACTCTCGGACCTGTTCTGCGGTGACGTTGGTGACGGTTCCCGGCCGTCCGGTCAGCTCCATGTTCTCCTCCCTGCTTGCACACCGATGTCCACGGCTGGCGGCCCCCGTTGGAGCTCCGCGCGGGCGCGATGGATTCAGCCCTCTTGGACGGGATCCATGGTTTCCTCGTTCCCGGCGTTCGTCCAGTGAGAAGATGGTCGAAATTGTCCGAAGTTGACTCCTTTCGCAACTACGGTTGTCATGGCGCGCGGACTCTCGTTCAACCCGGGGCTGGTCCTTGCGGCAACCGCGTACCTCGGCTGTGGCCAGGACGAGCAGGGCGGGGGAGGAGCTGTTCGTGGGAGTGGCGTTGACTAGTTTTCAGCGAGTAGCGAGCGCCGCGTCGCTGGCAGCCGATCCCCAGGGGGTCCGACGCTATAGTCTGGGTCGCATGCAGACCGGGGTTCGACTCGCGCTGGCGACGGGTGCCTTCGTCGGAGTGTCACTGACCGCGGGAGTGGCGACGGCCCAAGCCACTGCGCCTGCCACCGGACACGTCACTCCCGACCGACCTCCAGCCACACCGGCGGCCGGTGCAGCCGCCTGCTACCCCGCGTGTCGGCAAGGGTATGTCTGCCACGGGGGGCAATGCGTATCGGCGTGCAATCCGCCGTGCCCGGCAGGCCAAGTGTGTGTGGAGGGGATGCGGTGTGAGCCGGCACCTGCTGAACCGCCGGTCCCGGGCGCTGGAGTGGTCGAGGAACCGCCGCCGCCGCCGCCACGACAACGCTCGTTTGCCCGGCGGCTCCACACCATGCTGGGCTTCCACGTTGGGTTGGGCGGGACCGGAGAGCGCGCGGGCACCGAGACAGATCTGGTGACCACGTTGGGTGCCAATCTGCGCACCGACATTCCGGTAGCGCGGTACCTACTCCTGGGACCGTTGCTTCAGTTCGGTGCCTGGCGCCCGGACGTACCGGGCGACTCGCCCACGCGCGACTACTACGTGGACATCGACCTGTTCGTGCGTGGTCGAATTCCGATTGAGGTCGATCCGATTGGGCTTCAGATTTGGGGTGGCGTCCCCATCGGGTTGTCGCTGAGCCTGCTGGGCCGAGACAGCTCCCGCACCCTCGACAGCTTCGGTGTGGGTTGGAACGTGGGACTACTGGTCGGCGGCGCGGTTCACTTCAGCAAGAAGTTCGGCATGTTTGTCGAGGGAGGCTGGATGCAACACCGCATGAGCCACGCGCGCATAGAGGGCGGCGGCAGCGAGGGGCTCCGCATCGCCCAGGGCAACGTGAACTTGGGCTTCGTGTTCGGAGGGTAGCGAACCTCCCGATTCGAGACGTGGGCCGGCCCGAGCTTGGCTCCGGGCCCGAATCTGTCCGGGCCGGCGTGCGGCC
>CAZSVU010000056.1:0-31270 GCA_964610275.1 uncultured Polyangiaceae bacterium
GCAGTCGCCGCAGTGCGCTTCGTTCTGAATATTGGTCTCGCAGCCGTCTCGTTCGGCGTCTTCGTCGTTGCAGCTGGCGAAGCCGGGGAAGCATGCGATGTCACAGGTGGATAAGACACACGTGGGTGTTCCGTGAAAATCGCTACACGCAAGGTCCTCGGTTGTGGTGCTGCAGGCGCCGCAGTGTTGGACACTGCTCTGGACGTCGACGCACAGTTCGTCGCAGCATCTGAGCACGCCAGGACAGGGATTGTCGCCATCACAGCCCGGGATACAGGTGCTGCTCTCGACATCGCACACGGTGCCGGCCGCGCAGTCCGAGTTGTCGGTACATCCCACGCACCGGTGCGTCTCGGTGTCGCAGGTGGTACCGCTGAGGCAATCTCCGTCTGCGCCGCAGCCAATCACGCAATTCGAGGTATCGTCGCAGTACAGGCCCGCGTCACAGCCCTCGCCGCCCGGCAGGCATTCCACGCAACTGCCGTCTGGCGCGCAGACCTCCCCTGACAGACTACCCACGCAGTCCGCATTCGACTGGCAACCGGTCGGCCCTGACCCGGCCATGCCGGCACTCCCAGTCAGACCCGCACTGCCCGCCGCTCCGGCCGTGGCCACGGTGCCCGCGGTGCCCGCAGTGCCCGTGCCACCACCGGCGGCGTCCGTGCCGCCTTCGCCGGCCGTCCCCCCGGTGTCCTCGGCACCACCTACCCCGGTCGTGCCGGCCACCGCCGCCATACCGGCCGTGCCCGCTGACCCGGTCGTGCCGCCCGAGGCACCGCCACCCCCCACACCTGCAGCGGCGTTCGCGGTCCCAGAAATGCCCCCGAGCCCAATGAGGTCGGTACCACCGGCACCGCCGACCTCCTCCAGGGTGAGGTTGGGCACCCCGCAGCCGCCGGCCATGACGGCGCCGAGGGCGAGAAGGCATGCGGTTCGGGCAAGGACACTAGGTGTGAAGCAGCGCGGCGTCCGGCTCATCATGAACTACCTGTGTTGATGCTCACGCTCGCAGGCTGACAGCGCGCGACACGCGAGGGTGGGCAAGGGTGAAGCCATGGGATGGAGACGCGAAGCGCGAATGGAGAAGGCAGTCGGGATCGATGGCGAATTCGACGTAGCCGCCCCACCCAGTCGCAAACGTCGTTCCCGCTCTCTACAACTTGGTCGGGTCGGCTTTGCCGACCGCGCCGCTGGCGTCGCGTGCATCACTTCAAGGGTCAGAGAATACGACCTCCGTGGACTGCATTCCAACCAGGGCGGTGACTCATGGCAACTTTGCACACTCCGTCGCGACGCAGTTGCTGATGAGGTTGAGCATCCCCGGGAACGAAAACCGCGCACTACGTCGTCGTTCCAGGTGCGCGAAGGTAGTCGCGTGTGAGTGATGCTGGTCTGCGTGTTGGTTTCGCAGCCCGGTTCCTCGGAAATGCAATCCTGATACGGGTCTTCGCGTTCCGAAATGGCGCAATTGCCGCCCGCGCGATGAACCGTTGGGTTGGGCAACTGGTACAGCACGGTGCACCCGCCGCAGTTCTGGATATCAGTGTCCGTCTGCGTCTCGCAGCCGTCCGTCTCGTCGCTGTTGGAGTCCGCCCCGCCCGGGTCCTCGCACGGCACGCCGCAAACGCCATTCACCGAGCCGCCACTTTCAGCCCCTCCATCGCTTCCCGTCGGGGTAGTGTCTTCACTTCCAGAGCTCCAGATTCCGGACGCGACACCCAGGGCGAGCATTCCTCCGGGCCTCGTGCGCATGGCGACCTGCTCGCTGGACTCCTCCCGCAACGATTCCCGACACACGTCATTCTGATCACCGAACCGGCAGCGGCGGCGGCGTGAGGACACCTGCCCCTCCGCCCCACTGACGTCCACACGGGTCGTGCGCCCGCAACACCCGTTGGGGGGGAGAATGATCGCCCCCTGCAACTGCACTGTTTTAGGTGTATACAAAAAGGCGATAGTCCCTTGGATGTCGATCAGAGAAGCGATGGCGTCGCGCACAGACGCGATGAAGTGGATCGCGTCTGGCACCTTCGTTCAGGAATCCTGAATGATGCTGCGGCTAACGAGAGAAGCAGCCACCACAGGGTCTACGCCCAGGGTCGACGCCTTGGTGTCGGCTCCAGCTGGAGTGCAATCGCGGACCGCTTCCCCCGCGACAGCGTTTCCCATCGAACGCTCTCGGATTCGGTTAGCGGCCCGCGCTCACCGGCGCTACTGTAGCAACGCTGTCCCACAGTGTATGGGCTGGTCATAGGGACTGACGATGAGCCACGCAGAGCGCAACCTGCTGAACCTTGCCGCATTCGTTGCGATCTTCGCGGCTGGCGCCTGCACCATCTACACCGAAGATCTCCTATTCGACGACAGCCGAACGGAAGCAGCCGGCGGCTATCCCGGTTCGGACGGACTCGGCCCTGGCGCGGGCGGCCACGTGGGTACGGCGGGTGCGCCTGGTTTGGGCGGTTCGAGCTCCGGCGGGCGCGGCGGGGCGACGTCCGATGACCCCGGTGTTGGCGGCCAGGTGACGGGGGCTGGCGGCCAGGTCACGGGGATTGGTGGCGAGGTGACGGGGGCTGGTGGCGAGGCGACGGGGGCTGGCGGCCAAGTGACGGGGGCTGGCGGCCAGGTGATAGGCGGTGGGGGTCAGGCGACAGGGACTGGCGGCCAAGTGGCTGGTGCCGCTGGCCAGGTGACAGGTGCTGGCGGCCAGGTCACGGGGATTGGTGGCCAGGTGGCAGGTGCTGCGGGTCAGGTGACGGGGACTGGCGGCGAGGTGACCGGAACCGGCGGCGAGGTGACCGGAACTGGCGGCGCATCGGGCGGTTTGGGCGGAACTGCCGGAGCCAGTCCTGGGGGAACCGGTGGTGTCGCTACGGGAGGCGCGGCCGGGTCCGGGACTGGAGGCAGCGGAACCGGAGGTGCGACCGACCCGTGTGCGGATGGGACTCCTGATGCCAACGACCTAGTCGTCGATCTTGCCGACACCCGGCAGACGATGGACGGATTCGGTGCGTCCGACTTCTGGCTGGGCGAAATCTCCGACGCTGACGCCGATCTCTTCTTCGACCGGGACCTAGGTATAGGCTTGTCCATCCTTCGTGTTGGTATTAGCCCGACCGGTGACAACCACGCTCCATGGTTGAACATAGAGAAGGCGGCGGCTCGTGGTGCCATCGTCTGGGCAACGCCCTTGTCTCCTCCGGCCGAGTGCAAATCGAACGACAGCGTGACCGACGGCGGGCACCTCCTTCAGTCCTGCTATGAGTCGTGGTCGGACACATTGGCAGCATTCGCGGGGCAGGTCCGCAGCAACACGGGGGCCGACCTGTACGGCGTATCGGCGCAGAGCGGTGCTGACAACGTCATGGCGTCCGACTCCTGCGTCTACACGGCCGCAGAAATGAATGCGTTCGTCAAGGTCCTGGGACCCAAGCTCCACGCCCTTACCCCCCCGGTGAGACTGCTGGCGCCAGAGCCGAGTCTTTGGACGGGCCTGTGGGGGTCCGGGGAGGACTACGGCAACGCTATTCTCGGCGACACGGGTGCCAGTGCTGCCGTCGACATTTTGGCCACCCACCAGTACGGAAGTCAGGTTGCCGTGGCCCCGCCCCCCGGTGTGACGCACCACATCTGGGAAACGGAGACGTCCGGAATTCCGGGCTCTCCAGAGGAGGGTCCCAGCGCTGACATTCGCAACGGCGTGGTGGTTGCACAGTGGATTCACGACGGCATCGCGGTTGGTGAGGCAAGTGCCTGGCACTACTGGTGGCTCCGTTCGCTCAACGACGACAACGAGGGCCTTCAGTTGCAGGACGGTGCAGTGACGAAGCGCCTCTACACGATGGGGAATTTCAGCAAGTTCGTCCGCCCGGGATTTCAACGTGTCGGCGTTTCGGGTCTGCAACCGTCCGGCGTGCAGGTGAGTGCGTACCGCAGTCCTGCCGACGGTGCCGTGGCCATCGTCGCCATCAACAGCAACACCAACGCCAGCCCCGTGTCCGTATTCATCTCGGGAGGCGCACCCTGCGAGGTGACCCCCTGGGTCACTTCCGCCGCCGACAACTTGGCGCCAAAGAACCCTGTCTCGATCTCGGCGGCCCGCTTCACAACGACCCTCGCTGCCCAGAGTGTCACCACCTTCGCTGGTACCCCCTGAGGCACTTCTGGCGTGCCCGTCGGCTCGACCAGGCTCCTCCTGCAGAAGCGTAGGCAATCAGCCGCGACAGAACGGGTATCGTTCGTCAGGATGGGCTTTACCGCGTGACCCCTGGGGCTCGTCTTCGTCGGCGTGCGCCCAACATGAACAGCCCGAAGATCACGGTCGCGACGAGTGGCGTCGAGTCGGCGCGTTTGCCCGCAGTTCGGCAGCCGCACCCTGACTCATCTGCGGCACTGTCGCCGTCGTTCGGTGCCTCTCCGCCGCCACCGAGATCAGCACCTCCGACGCCCAGGGCACCCCCGACGCTCGGACCGCCGCCGCTTCCGTCCACGACCCCTGTGCCGCCAGTGACGAGCGCGCCCCCGCTGCCAGTGACGGGCGTGCCTCCGCTGCCAGTGACGGGCGTGCCTCCGCTGCCGACCAGCGTGCCTCCGCTACCGGTGACGGACGTGCCTCCGCTACCGACGACCGTGCCTCCGGTGCCGACGAGCGTGCCCCCGCTACCGACGAGCGTGCCTCCAGTGCCGACCAGCGTGCCTCCGGTGCCGACCAGCGTGCCTCCGCTACCGACGAGCGTGCCTCCAGTGCCGACACCCGAACCACCGACGCTCTCACCGGCGCTGCCGCCGTCAGGCGCCCCCGCGCCACCGGCCGCGCCTGCGGTGCCAGCCGTTCCCGCGGTGCCGGTCGCCCCACCGACACCGCTCGTCCCGCCCGTGCCCGCGTCAGGGTTGCTCACCGTGTACATCAATGCGCTCTCGTACGGAACGTCCACCGAGATCTCACTCGTCGCTCCGGTGAGATCCTCCTTGCGCCAGAGGTCTCGTACCGTCGCCGTGCCGGACACGCCCAACTCCGAGAACGTGACCGACATCGCCGCATCTTGCGACCCACGATTGAACAATGCGACGGCCTTGCGCCCACCCGAGAGATCCCGGGCCCACACCTCCGTGCTGCCCTGCTGCGAGATGCGTCTCCCGCGGCTGCCCAGGGCATCCTGGTTGACCGCAAGCACCTCCTCGTTGGTGAGTAGTGCGATCGTCCAGTCGTCCCCCTCGAGTCTGGTGGGCTGGCCCCCGAACATGAGGGGTGACGGCATGATGGACCACAGCGTCATGACGGTCACCTGCTGGTTGTGCGTGAACTCGCACGGTCGGTTTCCGATGATTCCCAGCGGCAACATGTCGGCGTCCGGCCAGTGTCCCGGCGTGATGCCCTCGGTTTCCGCCCAGGCATGAGCTGCATCGAATTCGTCGTCCATCGTGCTCAGGCCGTTGGTGTCCCAGAAGTCGTTCACCGTGCGCCACATGTTTGCGTGGGCAGCGAGGACCTGCACGGCGCTAGTCGGATGGGGACCCGGCGACAGGCTGTACACGATGGAGCGGTTGGTATTCTGCAGAGCACTGTGGACAGCCACGACCTCAGCCTCATGAACGACGTTCCCTCCGTAGGGGTTCATCATGTCGTCGACCTTGACGAAATCGACGCCCCAATCGGCGTACTGGCTGTAGATCGAATCGTACCAAGCCTGGCCGGCCGCCGTGTCGCCCCTGACGCCCCACATGTGATCATCCCACGGACATGCGTCGTTCGAGTTTCCAGCGTCCTGGGCGGTGTAGCCCGAATTGAAAATGGGCGTGTCGGCTGCGAATGCGTTCCGCGGGATCCCGCGCATCAGGTGAATGCCGAAGCTCATCCCGAGAGCGTGAACCTGGTCTGCTATCGGCGAAAATCCGTTGGACCCGTTCGCGTTCGGGTACTTGCTCGGCGAGGGCAGCAAGCGGCCGTATTCATCGATAGCGTTCTCCGGGTCGTACCAGAGATAGTCGATGACGATGGTGTTCCACCCGTACGGCTGGAGCACATCCTTCATCGCCTGAGCGGCGGCGAGCACATCCTGCTCCCTCACGTTCTCGTAGAAGGAATCGTAGCTATTCCAGCCCATGGGCGGCGTCAGCGCCAGCGTGTCACCCACGACCAGTGTCAACGTGGCCGTCGCACTGCCCGAGCCGTTGGCGACGGTCACGTCGATGGGATAGGAGCCGGCCGCCGGCGTCGTCCCGGAAATCGTTCCAGAGCTCGCGTCAATCGACAGTCCGCTCGGCAACGTTGCCGCGAACGTCAACGGGGACTGCCCGGTCGCCGGGATGGCGTACAGAAATGGGGTCCCCGGCCTCCAGCCGATGACTCTCGAACCGTTGATGCGCGGCGCAGCCGGCGGCGGGTCCATCGAAATGGTGATTTCCGTCTGCTGGGCAAACGCGGAGGGGGCCAGTGCTGTCGCGAGTGCCGAAGCCACCGCGGCCTGCCAACGGCTCATCAGTCTCCCCTGCGAGCGCCCGAAGCCCCGCGCGCCAAACGGCCCGCGTTCACAAGAGATCCCATGACCGGAGAAGTCTCGACATTTCATCTGTGCTTCCTCCCTAGGTCAGAACCGCAATAGCATGGTGCCACCACTTCTTCCCCCCAGCAGGGGGAGATCTTTTGCCCCTCGCGTCTGAAACATTCTTGGTGTGGGGTCTATATGTGCACCCTTGTCGAACCGCGATCGCTCACCACAGTTGTGAATCCGTAGGTGCTGTCGCGATTGCCTGATGGCCAGCAGTGGCTTAGGGTCGATTTGTGAAGACTCGGCGCGCGTCCCCTGCCAACCCGACTGGTTGGGATCCACGCCCCTTCGCCGTTGCTGGAGGGGAGGTCATTGCTGGGTCCGCCGGAGGACCGAAGCCTCCCCGCGGATGGGGATCCCCACTCCGAACGTTGATCGAAGCTTCCCACCGTGCCAGGCCAGCCCCCCCGTGGTTCACCCCTGTCCATGCCTACTTCGGAAGTGTCGAGAGCTGCGCCGATCCCACCCGGTACTACTGGGACGGACTGGAACGGCTCGGGCCGCGGGATCTCCCCCACGTCTACTTCCAGTTTACCCTCGCGGGTTTCGGCTGCTTCGAGGAGTACGGCCGGCCTCCTCAGCAGATCGGACCAGGGATGGCGTTCTTCGCCATCATTCCCTCGCAGCACCGCTACTATCTCCCGCCTGAATCGCCAGGTTGGACTTTCGGGTGGATCGGGCTCTTCCACCCTTACCTACTGTCGCGAATCACCCAGCAAGTCTCGGCTACCGGGCCCGTGGTTCGTACGCCTCCTTCGTGTCCGTTGATCAAGCGGGCGATCCGGCTGGTGCGAGGAGCCTACGAAAAGGATTTCCGTGATCGCCTGGAGGTGGAGGGGGCACTCTTCGCCTTCGTGCTTGCCTTCGAGCGGATGGTCCAAGAGGCCAGGAGTGCCGAGGCCAAGAGCCTGCTCGAGGACGTGCGTCGCGGCGTTCGCGAGAACCTCACCCATCCCCTTCCCGTCGAGGCCATCGCCCGCGAGCACGGGATGAGTCGTAGTGCCTTCAGCCACTTCTTCCGAGCGCGGACAGGAACGAGCCCGGCGCGCTACGCGACCGAGGTCAGGGTTGCCGAGGCGGCGCGCCTGCTCGCGACCACCAGACTGCCCCTGCTGGAAATCGCCGAACGCTGTGGCTTCGCCAACGCCAATCACTTCGGCAAGGTGTTCCGTCGCTTCCGCAACCAGAGTCCAGGTGCCTTCCGGCGCTGGGTGAGGTAGGTCGAGCCTAGCCTCCTGGAAGCCTCACCCCGAGTAGTCTGGGGGGAGTCGAACCGGAGACGCCGCCCGCGTGGCGCCCGGCATGGTCTCCATGCCAGCGAACGCTTGCACGCAACTCTCCCCCCCGCGAGTTACGACGCACTCCCGCCTGTGGTCGAGCCATGTCTCCGAGGGCTACGCGGCTCGCCGTGCGCATCGATGGTGCAACCCGCCAACCAACGGGATCCCGTACGTTCCGCAAGATCGCTGCCACTCAACGACTCGCGAAGGATGAGGTTGTCGGGAGCCACAGGGCGGCGGCGGAAGGTCGACGGCGCAGGACGCCAGCCGGCCGAGGGCCACCGAAGCCCCAAGCTCGTGGAATCGGAAATCCTCAACGATCCTGTGGCGGACCAGACGTGTGTCCATCACGGCGGTGCCAAGAATCCATCCTGCGAGCTCCGCGGCCGACGGGACGCCTCAGTTTCGGCCGGATTGAGGGATCCTAATCGGTGTCCGCGGGAATTTGGCACTGGTAGAATCCGCTTCGGAGGTCTTCATGCGTTCACGTACGCTGGAATTCGCCGCTTTGGTTGTGTCGGCCCTGGTAGGTTGCAGTAGTCCCGACAAGGACTCTGGCACGAGCGCAGGAGGCGCCGCGTCAATCGGTGGTGCGAGCTCTGGCGGCGCCTGGTCGACAGGTGGCGCGAGCACCGGTGGATCGCAGCCGATGGGCGGCGCGAGCAGCGGTGGTGCCCCGGGCACGGGCGGCAACCTCGGCACGGGCGGCAACCTCGGCACGGGCGGCGTCAGCGTCGGCAGCGGCGGCACCGGCACGGGCGGCGTGAGCGTCGGCAGCGGCGGCACCGGCACGGGCGGCGTCAGCGTCGGCACGGGCGGCGTCAGCGTCGGCACGGGCGGCGTCAGCGTCGGCAGCGGCGGCGACAGCACGGGCGGCAACCTCGGCACGGGCGGCAACGTGGTCGGCAGCGGCGGCAACGGCACAGGCGGCGACGTGGTCGGCAGCGGCGGCAACGGCACGGGCGGCGACCTCGGTACGGGCGGCGCGGCCGGCGCAGCCGGCGCGGGCGGGGCTGGACCCTGTACCTTTGAGTGTGTGGACCAGTGCGTTCCCTGGGGAGGAGCAGAACGAGAAGGCACCTGCCAAGGCGGACAAACGTGCTGTGAAGGGGCAACCGTGCCCACCAATCCTCTCGCCGACCTGATACCTTCGGCTGAGCAGATTGGCCTCCTGCTGGCGAATCGATTCAATCAGCAGGCACTCGCATTCAGCTCAGTAGCGAACCTCCCCGGCGATGGATACAAGACAGCCTGTGAGTGGTACGGCTCTCTCGGCGTGGCGAGCTTGACTGGCAGCCAGAGCCTGCTCGACTCCTTGGTCGCCAAGTTCGATCCCCTCAAGGGTGACTTCATCACGGCGATGACCGGGGGGGACGCGCACGTGGACCGCTACATCTTTGGCATCGTGCCGCTGGAGATCTACCTGCAAACCGATGACGCAAGCTATCTCCCGCTCGGCACGCAAACGGCAGACACCCAACAGACCACGAATCAAACGCGAGACGCGATTGATGACATGTTCATGATGACGTCGTTGCAGGTGCAGGCCTATCGTGCGACGGGTGACATGGGGTACCTCGACTTCATGTCCGATATCATGGTGGACTACCTGGCAGTGCAGCAGTCCAATGGGCTCTTCTTCCACAATGTGACCCAGGCACCCGTGCATTGGGGCCGCGGCAACGGTTGGTTTGCGGCAGGAATGGCGGAGATCATGCGAGACCTCCCCACGACGCACACGAACTACCAAACGATACTGGACGGCTACATGAGCATGATGGCAGGACTGGTGCCGCTGCAAAGTCAGAACGGGCTCTGGTACCAGGTCCTGGATATGCCCAACGACTCGGCCAACTGGGAGGAGAGCTCCTGCACGGGCATGTTCACCTACGCCATGATCGCCGGGGTTAGGCGCGGCATTCTGGATGCGGCGACCTATGTGCCGGTCATCGAAGCCGCCTGGGCCGGATTGCAGACCAAGATCTCGCCGAACGGCGACGTGAGCGATATCTGCACTGGCACCTGGTATCATGCGACCCCCCAGGAATACATGGCGTTGACCCGACTAACCGGTGACGGCCATGGCCAAGCCCCGGTTCTCTGGGCGGCGGCTGAGTTGCTGCGCTAGAGCGGGCGTACGGGCTCCCTCCTCTGTCCGCGCACGTCACACTGCGGCGTGATACTCGTGGCGAGACTTGGCGCGGGCTTCGGTGAAGGGGCGCGTCCTTCCCGCGAACGTCGTCCCACCCGATGCGAAATCGCGAGCCGGTTGCACGAAGGATGAGTTGTAGCGCCGAGGGCTAAATAGGGGAGCGCAATTGTCGAACACTGATCGCATTCGCGCCGCGAGTTCACCGTTTGGGGTGGGGCCCCTCCCACGCGCACCCCCCGCGTGCATGCACGCGGGGGGCCCGGCGCGCGGGAACCCTGCGGGGCGGGATCTGCGGCAGACCCCGAAGAAGCAACAGGAATCTGTTTCGAGCACAATCGCAGCCCTCAGAGCTATTGCGAGCCCTCACCCGCAGGGGGGCTCGCAATAGCGATCGAGGATCGCGCTCGCTGATCTAGTTCTCATCCTTGGTCGCTAACGCTCTCATTCTTGGTCACCCAGCAAACGATGCATCCATCGGCCAGGACCGCCGTCAATCTCCGCCGCGAGAGACACCTGCCAGAAGCGGCCGCCTGCTTGACAGCACCGTGTCCTTGGCGAACCCTTTCGGTATTGGATCCCCCCGGGCGGGGGCGTTCCGAGGCACAACCCGGTCTGGGCAGTCGGGGTTCGCCACGAGGCTACGACATGCGCAAGGACGGACTGACAATCGCTCTGCTGACCTGCATCGTATCTGCCTGCGGCAGTGCCTCTAGTGGTTCCAGCGAAGAGGCCACTGCAACTGGCGCGACGGGTGGCATGTTCAACGCTTCGGGCGGGTCAGGCGGTCTGGGCGCCGCACCCCCGACCGGAGGCGCCTTCTGGCAGGGCGGCACCGACGCAGTTCCCTCAGGCGGAACCTCAAGTGGTGGAAGTCTGAACGGCGGAACGTCGAGTGGGGGCACGGGAATCGGCGGCGTGTGGAGCGGTGGCACGACGGGAAGCGGTGGCGCGACGGGAAGCGGTGGCGCGACGGGAAGCGGTGGCGCGACGGGAAGCGGTGGCGCAACCGGCAACGGTGGAACGACGGGAAGCGGTGGCGCGACCGGCAGCGGCGGCACGACCGGCAGCGGCGGCACGACCGGCAGCGGCGGCGCAACCACCGGCGGGGGCAGCACGGGTACCGGGGGGAGCTCGGGTTACGCGGGCGCGTCGGGTTTCGCTGGGATCGGCGGCAGCGGGGCAACCGCAGGGACCTCTGGCGACGGGGGCCAGGGCAGCCAAACCCTCAGTGGAAAGTACGCCGACTACTTCCCCATCGGCGCTGCCATCGACACCAGCTACAACGACTATGCAGCGTTGCTCATAGAGCACTTCAACAGCGTCACCGCGGAGAACGAGATGAAGTTCGATGCGCTCCAACCTTCGGAGGGCAACTTCACTTACGGCACGGCGGACCAGATGGTGCTCTTTGCCCGGCAGAACGGCATGTTGGTGCGGGGGCATGCCCTGGTCTGGCATCGCCAGACTCCCGACTGGGTGTTCTCGAACGGTATGGGAGGGGACGCGACGAGGGACCAAGTGCTGCAGCGCATGCAGAATCACATCAACAATGTCATGCAGCACTTCGGCGGCGACGTCTATGCCTGGGACGTGGTCAACGAAGCGATCATGGACACCGGTGAGTACCGCACCGGCAACGAAGCGGACGGCCAGCAGAGCCGATGGTACGAAATCGTCGGCGTGAGCTACATCGCCGAGGCTTTCCGCTACGCCCGTCAGGCCGACCCCACCGCAAAGCTCTTCTACAACGACTACTACAACTACCACCCCGTCCGGCGCCAAGCGATCTATGACATGCTCGCCGGTCTCCTGGCGGATGGAGTGCCCGTCGACGGCGTGGGGCTGCAATGCCACTTGAACCTGGAACCGGGCACGGACCCCACCGAGCAATCCTACCATCAGACGGTGGCAAATCTCGAAGAGGCGATCACCATGTACGCTTCACTGGGGCTCGAGGTTCAGATCACGGAGCTCGACGTCTCGGTGTACTTGCGCGGCATCACCTACACTCCGGACCTGTTCTACACGCTCGAGACCTTCACCCCGGAAGTGCAGGCTCAGCAGGCGGAGCGCTTCCGCGAGTTCTTCGACATGTTCCGCGCACACAGCGACGTGATCACCGGCCTGACCCTATGGGGGATCGCCGACGACAACACCTGGCTCTCCGAGTTCAGCTCGGGCCGCCAGGACTTCCCCCTGCTCTTCGACGTGTATCATCAGCCGAAGCCTGCCTTCAACGCGGTGATGGACTTCTGATACGGAGCGATAGGCACTGATCGCTGCGTGCTCAGCGTCGCGGTTCGCGGCAACCTGACGCCGGCGCACACCGAAGCGAGCCGCCACAACCTGCGGTCAGATCCGCTATGATGCCGGCCGCATGCTCATCAGGTTCGTCAGGTGCAGCGGATCGTGCGCTGCGGTGATTCTGGCCCTCACGCTACCGGGCTGGGCGCAGTCGCCCTCTCCGGAACCGGCTGTTCTGTGGTACCGGACCACCGAGGGATGCCCTGACGGGCCTGGTTTTCTCGCACGAGTCGGTGACCGCGCGCCTCTGGTGCGCCTGGCCGAGGCGGGGGATCGGGTCGATTTCGTGGTGACCATCGCGGCGACACCCGAGGGCGCGCGCGGCCGGCTCGAGCGGGAAACGGACCGCGGGACCGTGGCCATCCGCGAGTTCGAAGACGCCAGCTGCGATAGCGTGGCGGAAGTTTTGGCGTTGAATCTGGCGCTCGCGCTCGATCCCGATCGTCGAGCCCCCGAGCCCGCAGACGAGCCACCTGCACCACCAGTGGCCGGCGCCACTCCAGACCCGGAGCCACCCACTGGGGGCGAAGAGACGCGAAGCAGCGCGCGGCGTCAGACGCCTCCGCCGGTGCAGAAACAGCCAAAGCCGACGCGGGTGGCGCCGCCCGACAAGAACGCGAACCATGCGGCAGCAGCGCACCAGCCCGCTCGGTGGCGGATTGGCGTCCAAGGTGGCGCTCTGGGCGGAGTCTCGCCCGGACTTCTGGCCCGGGGCACGGCCTTCGTCGAGCTCGGAGGCGCATTCGAGCCGCTGCTGCCGGACTTGACGCTCAGAGCCGCCGCAGCGGGTGCAGTCGGCTCATGGGACACGCGCAGCGGAGTCGTTCGGCAGTCGCTGTGGGCGGGTCGTCTCGATGTGTGCCCGGTGGACTTCGGTGGCCCCCTCCTCTTTCTCAGGCCCTGCGCAGCCGGCGAGGTGGGCCAGATGCGGGCGTCGAGCACGTACCGCGACTCCAGCCTGTGGAGGGCACTCGGGGTCCACGTGCGAGGCCTGTGGATCTTGGGGGGCGCGGTGGGTGTCGAGGCCGAGGTGGGGGCAATGTTCCCACTGAACCGATACGAGGTGGCTGCGGGCTCGACCGTGCTGTACCGGTCCGCACCGGCCGGCCTATCCGCAATGGTTGGGGCCTCGTTCGAGTTATAGTGATCGTGGCGCGGCGATGGGGGCATCAGCCGGTCATGGGAGACGCTGCCTCGGCATGCAGCGAGGTCGCGGTTCAATCTGTGGCTGAGGACGGGTCGCCCTCGGACATCGAGACCCTACTGAACGCGCACTTCGCGTTCATCTGGCGCGTGTTTCGGAGGATGGGGTTCCGTCCGGCTGACGCGGATGACGCCACCCAGCAGGTTTTCATGATCGCCTCGACCAAGCTCGACCGCATCACCACCAGCCGAGAGCGGGCATTCCTCTACGGCATCGCGCTTCGCGTGCACAGCCACGCGCGCCGTGCCGAGCAGCGCCGCCGCGAAGTGCTGATCGAGGATGCGGATGCGCCGGCCGCGCCAATTCAAGGACCCGACACGCAAGCGGCGCTCAGCGAGGCCTGGCGTCTGCTGGACGAGCTTCTCGCCAAGCTACCGGACAAGCTTCGCCGGGTGCTCGTGCTGGCGGAGATCGAGGAACTCGAAGCCACCGAGATCGCAGCGCTGGAAAGCATTCCGGTCGGCACTGCCGCGAGCCGTTTGCGGCTTGCGCGCGCCAGGTTTCGTACCGTTCTGGCCAAACATCCGTCCCGAAACCCGTTTGGAGGCCGATCGTGAGCAGGGACCCCCTCGACGAGCGCGCCGCGGAGTTGTTTGAGGCGGCCCGTCAGGAGCCTGCTCCGGAGGCGACGCGACAGCGTATCGCCGCTGCGCTTCGAGCCCAGCCCAATCCGGCAATGGCAGCTGACTCGCGTCGATCGCACTGGCCCGTCGTGCATGTCACGTTCGCCGTGGCGGCGGCGGCGCTCGCGGCCGGGGCCATGATCTTCGTGCATGGGGCTGCCGACCCGCTCGACATCTCCGCCGAAGCGCCCACGCCACCCGTCGCTGAGGCGCGAAACACAGCGCCGGTGGAGGCGCCACCCCACCCGAGCACGGCGTTGCCCGCTGCTCGGGGCCCCGCCGTCATGCGTACGCCTCGTCGTGCGCCGGCCAACCTGGATCAAGAGCTCGCGAGCGTGCAGCGTGCTCGCGCGGCGTTGGGTCGGGGCGATGCTCCGGCCGCGCTCGCCGAGCTCGACCGATTCGGCCACAGCGTGGGGTGGCGGCACCTCGCAGTAGAGGCCAAGCTACTTCGCATCGAGTCGCTGGCTCGAGCGGGACGGGCTGACGAAGCTCGGGACTTGGCTCGCCGCTTCGTCAGGCAACACCCGGACAATCCGCTCGTCGATCGAGCGCGTACATTCGGAGCCCCTCCTTCGCCAACCGGCGTCGCGGGCCCGTGAGAGGAGAGCCGACCATGAATCGACAATGGGCACTGGGATCGTTGACGCTCACTCTGGCCGTGGCCTGCGCCAGCGAGAAGCTGGTGGTCGACGACGAGCCCGACGCAGCCGGGGTTGCCGGAGGGGGCTCCCAGAATGAGTCCGGCGGCGCAACCGGGGGCGGTGACTCGAGCAGCCTCCCTCCCCTGTCCTGCGACGTCCTCGCAGCCGACGGCCACCCGTGTGTCGCCGCACACAGCACGGTGAGGGTTCTCCGAAGCGCGTACGACGGGCCCCTCTACCAGCTCTGCAGAGGCAACTGGAATCCGGGCCCGAGTTCCTGCCAGGGGGAGGCCTTGGATATCGGGGCCGTGGACGGGTATGCCGACGCCGCCTCGCACGACGCGTTCTGCACCGGTGCCGGATGCGCCATCACCATCGTCTACGACCAGTCCGGACAGGAGAACCACCTCGAGCCCGCGCCCCGCGGCGGCATGAAACCCACTGCTGACAATCCGGCGAACGCTGAGGATCTCCCCACGACCATCAATGGCCACGACGTCTACGGCATGCTCATTAGACCCGGTATGGGCTATCGCGCTGGCTGCAATGGCTGCAACGCCCGGACTGGGAACGGGACTGCAGTGGGTGACGAGCCGCAAACGATGTACATGGTGACCAGCCAGCGCGACCTGATCAATGGGTGCTGCTTCGACTATGGCAACGCCGAAACGTCCTGCAACAACGACGGCAACGGCACCGCGGAAGCGGTCTACTTTGGGCAGGGCGTCATCTGGGGCACCGGGTCCGGCGAGGGTCCGTGGGTCATGGCAGACCTCGAGAACGGACTGTTCCCAGGCTGGGAGAATGGTCAAAACCAAAGTATCTCGACCAACACTTCACTCCAGCACGACTTCGTCACGGCAGTACTCGTGGGCGATACGGCGGAACAGAACGACGGGGGGGGCAGGTTCGCGCTCTACGGCGGCGATGCGACGTCGGGTACCCTCACCGCGATGTACGACGGGATACGCCCCGAGTTGCCCGGCTACGTTCCCATGCAGAAGCAGGGATCCGTCATCCTCGGCATCGCCGGGGACAACAGCGCTGGCGATGGTGGACGCTTCTACGAAGGCGTCATGGTGACCGGCGCCGCGTCGAAGCAGACCGTCGACGCCCTGCAGGCCGCCATCGTCGCTGCGAGATATGGCTCGACGGACACCGCGGGTCCTGGCGGCGGCGTGAGTGGCAGCACCGGCGTGGGTGGCAGCACCGGCGTGGGTGGCAGCACCGGTGCAGGTCGCGCTCCGAGCGGCAGTGGCGGAGCGCCAGCGGCCTGCACCAACGTGACGCCGTGCGGAGGCGACCTGGTCGGCACCTGGGTCGTGAGCTCGTGGTGTCTGACGGTGAGTGGTGAGCTGGACCTGTCGGAGCTGGGTCTGGGTTGCTCGTCCGCACCGGTATCCGGATCTCTCGACGTGGTTGGAACGTGGACCGCCAACGCCGACGGGACGTATTTGGACGACACGATGACGGCGGGTGACGAGCAGTTCGAGTTGCCCGCCTCGTGTCTGAACATTTCGGGGACCCTTACCACCTGCGACCGGCTCAGTGGCCCCCTCGCAGCGCTAGGCTACGCCTGGGTCTCTTGCGTAGACGCGGTGAGCGGTGGGTGTTCGTGTGAGGCCGCCGTTGACCAGGATGGCGGGATCGGGGTGGCACCCGGGTACGCCTCAAGGAGCGGCACCTACACGACCTCGGGCTCCGAGCTCACGATCGTCGCGGGCGAACAGGAGTACTCGTACTGCGCCACGGGAGCCACGCTGGCCATGACCCCGCAGAGCACGCCCAAGACGGGCACGCTGACGGGCAGGGTCGTGTTCCTGCGGCAATAGTTCACCAACACAGCTGCTCAGGCACTGCAGGGTCCAACCACCGCCGGCTCGGTTACCTCGCCGAGCACGGCGGTTCCTGCGCGCGGTGCTGGCCGAGCTGGCTTCCAACGACAGCCGGAGCAAACCGTCCTCAGTCGGAGGCTATGAGCTGCGATTCACTCCAGGCCACTGAAGAACGACCAGATGTTCGCAGCGGCGACCCCATCGACCCAGTGGCCCCAGGAGCCGACGCAGTAGACGACCGGCCTCCCATCGGCGCAGCCGCCATAGGTCTCGCATCCCGTGAAGGATGGGGTGGTTGTCTGGGTACATCCGTTCTGATTGACCCAGAAGTCGCGAGTCGCCTCGCCCGCCTCAGGCCCGAGTATGTCGTCGGTGGTCCCTTGATGGATGATGATGGCGGGCTGGGCGCTGGCGTCCGCGCAGGATCCCGGCCCCGCACCTTCCACGGGCGCGAAGCCGCGGAACCAGTCGTTGTGATCGCAGGCGATGGAGTTGGTGAACATCCCGCCCATGCTGAAACCGGTGATGAATACCCGGCTCGTGTCGATGCAGTATCGCTCCTCGAGATCGGCCTTCAGCGTCTCAATGAAGGTGTAGCTCTCTCCGCCGGCCGTCCAGCGCGATTGGAGGACCCCGTCGCCCCAGTGCGACACGTCACCGGGTGGTGGGCCTTCGCCCTGGGGAAGCACGGTGATGGCCTGACCGTTCGATCGCGAAGTGAAGTTGTATGCGTCCACGAGGGAGACGTTGTTCATGTCGTAGCCGTGCAACGCGAAGATCAGCATGAGCGGCGTCTGGTTGTCGGCGTTCTCTGGAACGTTGAGCAGGTAGTAGCGAGTCGTTCCTCCGATATCCATGGTCTGCTGAACGCGCGGATCTGGTCGCGAGATGGCCGTGCCGCACCCGGGCGAAAGCGTGCCGTCGCCTCCCGTTCCGTCGCCTCCCGTTCCGGGGTCTCCGGCATAGCCTGCGTCACCGCCGATACCCGGGTCACCGCCGATACCCGGGTCACCGCCGATACCCGGGTCACCACCTACTCCCGAGCCACCCGAGCTGACGACGTCGCCCCCCACACCCAAGCCGCCCGAGCCGACGACATCGCCACCGATGCCCGAGCCGCCGATACCCGCGCCACCCGAGCCCGGCGCACCTCCGATGCCCGACCCACCGACACCTGCGCCACCCGAGCCCGGCGCACCTCCGATCCCCGAGCCGCCAACACCCGCACCGCCCGAGCCCGGCGCGCCACCAATGCCCGAGCCACCGACACCCGCGCCACCCGAGCTCGGCGCACCACCGATCCCCGAGCCACCGAGGCCAGTCGCTGAGCCGCCGACGCTACTTGCCGAGCCACCGAGGCCACTCGCCAAGCCGTCACTCCCAGCCACCCCATCGCTTTCCGCAGGTGTAGTGTCTTCACCCCCGCAGCTCGACATTCCGAACGCGACACCGAGGACGAGCGTCCTCGCTAGCTTCGTGCGCATAGCAGCCTCCTGGTTAAACGATTCCCGACGCCGGGTGTTCTGATCTCCAAACCGATCGAGGAAGCAAACGCTACTGCTCACGCAGGGACCGCTGGGGGGGGAGAATGATCACCCCCTCGAGTTGCAGCGTTCCAGGCGCGGGGGGAGAAGCGATGTGCCCCTTGATGTCGATCAGGGAAGTAGCGTCGAATCGATCTCGAAGCAGGTGAGCGCGCTGTGGTCACCGCACATGCTGCACGACATCGAGGTCGTGCTCGTGCAGCAGCGTCAAGGTCCGACCCACGCCACGCCGCAGTGCCCGGTGGATTCGCAGATGGCGACGGCGTTGGGTGGCGTGACCGGGTCGCAGGTCAAGCAGAGCAGGGATCCGTCTCCGCAAACGACGGCCCCGAAGTCGGCAGCGGAACTGACCGCCGTGACCGCGGTAGACGAGCAGCCTTCGCAGCACCCCATGCTCGCCCTGAGCACACAGTCCGAGTCGGCGTCGCCACCAGAACCGCCCCAGAACCTGCCGCCGCGAGCCGCATCTGCATTGGTGTGGAGCGTAGCACTCGTCTCGGCGTGCGCTTCCGGGAACGCGGCCGGGCGCCTTGGGCTACCAAGCCCCAGCCTCCTGCGCCAGAGACGCCTACTGGTCCATGTTCTTCCGGTCGATTACCCACTCGCTGTTCGTGCAGAGCGTGCACGATGCGCCGTAGAACCACGATCTGAGCGAGTCATCGGCCATGAGGTGCACGCGCATCCAGGCCGTGACGGCCGTCTCGACCTCGCTGCGCGTGTTGCCCCAGCTCATCCAGCTGCCGTGGTCGACGGAAAGGTATTCTGCATACATGGCGGGTAGGGTGTCGACGGCGTCGAGTGCGCTCCGCGCCCCGTCACATCCCACGAGGTCGTCGAGTCCGCCGCAGAAGAACATGGCTGGACCGTGCAGGTTTCTTTGGACCATGGCTCCCTCAATCGGCACCGAGGTCGTGATGCGCTCGTCCCCAGACGCCTGGCTGGTGGCCATTGCACCCTGCGAGTGGCCGGTCGCCCCGATGTGCGTCGTATCGATGCGCTGGTAGAGCACGCTGGACGGATCGTCGTTCTGCTCCAGCACCCAGGTGACGCCCACGACCATCGGTCTCGGATCCCCGCGGGAAACGTTCGTGCTGTTCGAGCCGATCACGACGAACCCGTGCGAAGCGAAGTGACGGAGGAGAGCTCCGTACATGCTCGGAGTGGCACCGGTGCCGTTGCCCCAGGTGATCACCGGATGGCACAGCCCGCTCTGGTCCATGTCCTCGGGCCGGAACAGGGTGAACCTGGGCACGGTACCGTCTTCTTCCGCTTCGCCCGCCTCTGGCCCCACTTCCTCTTCGGTCGCGACGGCAAACGGGCCCGCCACCGAGGGATCGGCAGCGGCCCACGCACCGATGGTGCAGTCGTCGCCGGTCGGGGGTGCTCCGCCTTCGCCAGGCGCACCTCCGGTCTCGGCGCCGCCATCGCCGGTGCCGCCAGAGCCGAGGTCACCACCAACGCCGTCGCCGCCGGTGCCGACGTCGCCCCCGACGCCCGGATCACCGCCCACGCCGTCGCCACCCGAACCCGGGTCGCCGCCGCTGCCGAGGTCACCTCCGACACCGAGGTCCCCACCCGAGCCAACGGCCCCGCCGATACCCGGAGGAGCACCACCCAAGCCAGGCGCGCCGCCCGTGCCCGGGTCGCCACCCGAGCCCAAGGCACCCCCCACGCCCGGAGTACCACCGGTGCCGAAATCGCCACCGATGCCCGTGCCGCCAGTGGCGATGGCGCCACCTGATCCTGGATTGTCGCCCGAGTCAGAACCGCCGGAGCCCAGAGGCAGGCTCGTGGCTCCACCGGAATTGCTGCCGCTTTCGTCGGGACTGCCGCAGCCCCAAATCCCGACGCCGAGAATCGCGACCGACAGCAACTTCTTGGAACAGCTTCTCGTCCTCATCGCACAGTCCTTCCGCGCCTGCAGATTGGTCTCACTACACAGTCGCACCAACTGAAAAGAATGGTGCAAAAACTTCTCAGGGCCCGCGTCCGTCGGACCGCGTCGGAGCGAGCGCGGCTACCGGCGCAAACTGGTGCCACTGCAATTTTCCAGACCGCTCGTTGGTCGGCACGGTGAACAACTCGCAGCGCAACTACGGCATCGGCTGTCGCTCGAACATCTCCCAGGCGACGTCTGGCACACTGAAGCCCACGCCGTTCGCGTACGTGTCGTGGCCCGTGTTGGGCAGGGAGCAGAGCGTCACTTCCGTGCCAGCGCTACACGACGAGTAGGTCTCGCAGTACTGGAGCGTTGGCTCTACCGTGCCCGTGCACTCGTTGATCTCCTTCCAGAGCTCCAACGTCCCCTGGGCACCCGGTGAGTACCACCCCGTCGATCCCGTGTTGCCTCCCTCGTAGGCAACCAGAGTGTCATCCAGCCCGCGCACGGACAGCTCGGAGATGGGGCGGGCGGGTGTGCACGGATCGGTCACCAGATCGGACGAAGCCGCCGCGATCGCCGCGATCACGTCGGCCGCTTCGCAGGCCAAGCGATGCACCATCCCCGCACCGTTGCTCATCCCCGTGGCGTAGACACGCTTGGGATCGATGCAGGCCTGCTCACTCACCGCCTGAATGATGGCCCTGGCAAAGCCCACATCGTCCACGTTGCCTGCCAGCGCCTCTCCGCAACAGACGCCGACGTTCCAAGCATTTCCCACTCCGTCTGGGTAGGCGACGATGCATCCGACCTCGTCGGCCTTCGTGCCCCACCCGCTGGACGCTCGCTGCTGTTCGGAGGTGCCACCGTTGCCGTGGAAGTCCAAGACGAGCGGCACCGCGACGCCCGGCTCGATGGAGCTCGGCACGTAGACCAGATAGGTCCGGGTCAGGCCTCCGAACTGCAGCGTCGCTCGCGTATCCCCTGTCGCGAGCGTCATGGTTGGGCAAGTCTGCGAGGTTCCCGTGCCGCCCTCCCCCGACCAGCCGCCGGCGCCCCCACTCCCCATCGCGCTGCCTCCGGTACCGCTCATGCCCGAGCTGCCGCCCATGGCACCCGCGGCTCCAGCGGTGCCTCCGCTGGACGTCGCGCCGCCGACCGGCGACATCCCGCCCATGGCAGCGATGCTGCCGCCGCTGGAGCCGGTCTCATCGCCACCCGTTGCACCCGTCGGCAGGGCTCCCCCGTCGGCGCTGCCACCTGTGGCCGTGCCGCCGCTGGACGTCGCGCCACCGACCGGCGACATCCCTCCCAGGGCGGCGGTGCTGCCTCCGCTCGAGCCGGTCTCATCGCCGCCCGTTCCACCCGTCGGAGTGACTCCCGCGTCGCCGCTGCCGCCTGTCGCCATGCCTGCGCTAGCCGTCGCGCCTCCCGTCACGGGTGCCGAGCCACCGGTCATCACCGAGCCACCGCTTCCGACCGCAGCCACGCCGCCAGAGGCTCCCGCACCCCCAGCCGACTCGCCGGCAGCGTCGGCACTACTGTCCGAACAGCCGAAGCCCCCCATGACGACACCGAGAACACCAGCAAGAAGAGTCCTCGTTGACAGATGTTCGTTTCTCATCGAAGCACTCCTCGGCGCGGGCAGATACCCGGGGCGCGAATCCCGTCCCGCAGTCGCCCAGATCCCGCGAAGCGGTCCAACAAAATAACGTACTGGCGCCGTGAGTTCTTCCTTCCGCATCGGACACTTGAACCATCGTGAGTGGACGAGCGACCCGGGCAACTCCGAAGACGATGCCTCGTGTACGGCGCTGAGAACGCGTTGCTGGAGCAAGCCGAGTGAGGCCCCAACGACCACCTCCTGGGCTGCGTCCCGTGGTAGAGTCGCCACGCCATGGGCCGGGGACACCAAAGCCAGCTTCTCGCGGGATTCACTCTCTGTTCGTTGCTCGCCGTCGCCTGCGACGATGCGGAGAGTGACCGCTCAAACGCAAATGCCGCTGGCGGAAATGGTGCTTCCGGGCAGGATGGCGGCGACCCCAGCCACGGCGGCCGAGCTGCCGGTGGAGACGGAGGGGCGGCAGGGGGCGGAACCGACGTCACCAGGGAACAGATCGGCGACCACGTCTTCGATGAGGACCAGGTTCACTCGTACTACCTCACCCTTTCGGACGAGGAGTATGCGAGGCTGATGGATTTCTCTACCCTGTTGGTGGACCCGTACACCGTCAACAAGGATCGCTACGTCGAGGCCGCGCTGCGGGTTGGCGACACGGAGTTTCCCTCGATTGGGGTCCGCATCAAGGGCAACTACTCGATCTGGGGGTGTGTCGACTTCGCCACCGGTGAGCGAGTCGAACGGGTGGAGCCATTCTTCGGCGACATCGACGTCTGCCAGCGCTTCTCGCTGAAGCTGGACTTCGACCGCTACGAAGACAGCTTCCGGTTGAATGGCTTGAAGAAGCTGAACCTGCACGCGATGGCGGCGGACCCGAGCAAGCTGCGTGAGCGGCTCGGCTACTCGCTGTTTCGGGACATGGATGTCGTGGCTCCTCGCTCGGTACACGCGCGTGTGTACATCAACGGCGAGTACCACGGGCTGTTCGCCGCGGTGGAGCAGGTCGACGGCAGGTTCACGGCCAATCGATTTCCGACCGACGGCGATGGCAATCTCTACAAGCAACTCTGGCCGACCGAAGGCACTACCGCCGCTGCTGCCGAAGACGCCCTCAAGACCAACGACGATCCCGACACGCTGGATGTGTCGGACTTCCTGGCCTTCAAGGACGCGATTGCCGCTTCGACCGAGGTCGACTTCGCGACCACGATGGCGCCGTACCTCGACTTCGACTATCTCGCACGCTACATCGTCGTCGATCGCGCGATCACCAACTCCGACGGCATCATGGCGTTCTACTATGGCGCCGGCTGGGGACCCTACAACCAGAACTACTACTGGTACGACGCGGGAGGCGGGCGCTTCACGCTCATTCCCTGGGACTTCGACAAGGCTTTCTGGTACCCCGAACCGAACTTCTGGACTGAAAACGCCGCCAACGGACAGAACATCGTCCCGAACTGGAATGTGGTCACCAGCGATTGTGGAGGCTATGCCTCCAGCTTCGACGCTGTAGTCGTCTACAACGGCGTCACTACACAAGGCTCGTACCGTCTGCGGGAGATCGACTGCGACCCGTTCTTGAGGATGCTACGAGGGGAAGTCTACGATCGCCAAGCGGCGATCGCCGCTGAGTTCATCGCAGGACCGTTTTCCGAAGCGAGCGTATTGGCAAAAGTCGAGACCTGGCGCAACCAGATGGCCGACGCGATTGAGGAAGATCCGTTGGTCGACAGCGCCCACTGGCAGACCTCCGTGGACAACCTCCTTGCTGACCTTCCGAGATTCCAGAACAATCTGAGCCTGATGATGAGCGGGCTGATCACGGAGACGGGCTCGTGACCCGGAAAAGCGCCCTCTGGGCGGCGCTCTGGCTCGTTGCCTGTTCAGCGTCGCCACGCTCTCAACCAGACGAGCAGAGTGACGCTGGGTCCGATCCCTCCGTTCCGACTGGAGGCAACTCGGCCACCGCTGGCACCGGCGGACTTGCCATCGATGCCGGAGCGACCAGCGGCGTCGGCGGTGCTCCGGTCGGGGCGGGTGGCGCGTCCGGCGGCGCGACGGCTGCATTCGGTGGAAGCGAGACGAGCGGCGGTGCCCCGAATGCGGGGCTGGGGGGCGCGCCGGCCGCAGGAGGAACCCCGAATACGGGCGGCGCATTGATGACGGGCGGAAGCACGGCTACCGGAGGCGCGCCGGCGAGCGGGGGAGTGGACGCGGCGGGGGGTAGCACCTCGAGTGGTGGAGTTGGTCCCGTCGGAGGGAGCACGGCAAGCGGCGGATCCGGGCAGTCCGGCGCTGCGGGTTCCGCTGCTGGCTCGGGCGGAGCCGGTGGCGAGATCCCGTGGGATCCGGACGCGTGCGCGGAGCTCGAGGCGTACCTGGCCGTGCCGCGTCCCCAGCGCGGCCCCATCGAGGCGGAACCGTTTGCCGAGGTGCCGCTCAGTCTCGAGCAGGCGGATCAATGCGCTGCGCTGCTGTGGGAGGATTTCGACGCTCTGGTCCGAGAGACGCGACAGGCCGAGCACGACAGTCGAGCCATCACGCTGGGTGAGCACACGCTCCGCTACGAGTTCACCGTCTTCGGTGACAAGCCAGCTGCCGGGTGGAGTCTCTTCATCTCTCTGCATGGCGGTGGCAATGCCGATCCGAGCGTCAACGACGAGCAGTGGCAGAACCAGATGACGCTCTACCAGCCGGAAGAGGGCATCTACCTGTGCCCGCGCGCTCCCACGGACACGTGGAACCTCTGGCACGAGGCACACATCGATCCCATGCTCGAGCGGCTGATCAGCGATCTCGTGGTGCTCGAAGACGTGAATCCGGATCGCGTGTACGTCATGGGGTATTCAGCCGGTGGCGATGGCGTCTATCAACTCGGTCCGCGCATGGCCGACCATTGGGCGGCGGCGGCGGCCATGGCGGGGCACCCCAATGACGCGCAGCCGCTGAGCCTCCGGAACATCGGGTTCACGATCCACGTGGGAGAGCTCGACACTGCGTACGACCGCAATCTGGTCGCGCAAGAATGGTCAGACCGACTCGACCAGCTCGCCGTCGCGGACCCGGGCGGCTACGAGCACGTCGTTCAAATCCACGCGGACAAGCCACACTGGATGGACTTGGAGGACGCTGTGGCCGTACCGTGGATGGCCGGGTTCACGCGGAACCCCACCCCCGGTACCATCGTTTGGTACCAAGACGATGTCCCGCACACCAGTTTCTACTGGCTTGCGGTCGGCGAGGACCAGGCCACCCCCGCAACCGAGGTGCGAGCAACCCTGGCGGGCCAGGCCGTCACCCTCGAAACCACTGGACTGTCGAGCATCACGGTGCGCCTGTCTGACAGCATGCTGGATCTGTCCCAACCAGTAACGGTTTCCGCGAACGGTACGGTGCTCTACGACGGGCCCGTCTCCCGCACCATCTCGACGATCGCCAGCACCATCGAAGAGCGCGGCGACCCACGCTTGGTCTTCACCGGACAGCTGACGGTCGATCTGTAGCGCCACTCCGGCCGGGGCCAGTTGGAGGCCCGCACGCGTCGGACGACCGGCGGTTTCCGGCGGTTCGGCCGCTGCGGAGCAAGAAAATGAACCGGAATTCGGCGGCGCGGCGTCTGCCTTTGCGAACCTTCTCTGGCTGCGCGGAAGACCATCGACGCGATGACCCACGATGCGAGAAAGCCACAGCGATCACGCCGCTCACCGTTGGGGTCGGTACCCGCGCCTCCCGGACCGCGGAGGCGGAAAGTGGGCGCCCCAGCCAAAAATGACGCCGCGAGGCGCATGCTGATTCCAGCAGCCGGGAAGTACCGCGAGCCACGTTGCCTCGGCTCGAGGGCCAAAGATCATGGTAGTATTGGTGAACGCGCAGGAATCCGCCTGGCCCACTTGGGCACCTGGCCACCTCGCCCGCTCGGCTCTCCTTTCCACCCTGCATCCCGTTTCTAGCCCATGAGCAGCCCCCCAAGACGCGTCGCCGGACACCTCGGGTTGGTACGCCAGCAGTGCGGCGCGGGAGAGCCCGCAGGCGAAGTGAAGCAATCCCCCATCGCGGCACCTACGGCTGCACACCCCCGGAAGGAGCGCGACGCCACACCCGCTCGGCGCTCTCATGTGTCGCTGTCCCTGGTGGTCGACCGCGACCGTCGAAACACCAGCGACGGCGACCTCGCGCGCGGTCTGGTCGCCGGCGAGGCCTGGGCCATCGCGGAGACGTGGCGCCGTTTCGCGCCGATGGTGATCATGCTGGCGGAGCGCTGCCTGGGGTCGAAATCCGAGGCTGAGGACATTGGCCAAGAGGTCTTCTACCGCGTGTTTCACAAGGCGAAGACGCTACGCAATCCCGACAGCCTGCGCAGCTTCATTTACTCGTTCGCCATTCGCAGACTCAGGACCGAGCTGCGGCGCAGACGACTGCGCTCCTGGCTCTTGCTGGACCAACCTGAGGTGCCCATGGAGGTGGGCTACCAAACGTTGGAGGTAGAGTCGCGGGATCTTCTGCGGAGATTTCATGCCCTGCTCGATCGCCTGACGCCACGCGATCGGCTCGTGTTCACCCTGAGACGCATGGAGTCCATGACCATGGAGGAGATTGCCAATCACCTGGACATCTCGGTGTCCACGGTGAAGCGATCGATGGGTCATGCTTCGAACCGGCTGTCGCGTTGGATCGAGGCCGACCCTGGGCTGGCCGGCCTCCTCGACAGAGAACGGTGGGGACGATGACGACGACTGCCGACGAACCGATGGGCTCTCGGGCGCTCGCCTCGCTGACCGAGCTGGGACGTGATGGCGTGCAGCCGCCCACCGCGGCGGAGCTCGATCAGGGGCTGAGCGCGCTCCATGCACGTATCGCTGCGGGCCGAGTTCGCCGACGGCGAGCTGTTCGTTGGTCGCTGGTTGGAGCAGCGGCGGTGGTGTCGACCCTGGTGATCGTGCAGGTCGCTTCACTCTCCGGGAGAGGTTGGTTCGCTCCTGAACCCGCAGCGCTTGCCTACCAGATCGAGGGAGGCAGTGTCCTCGAAGGCGGCTACTTGCGCGAGTCCGGCCGAACGGGCATCAAGTTGCTGTTCAACGAGGGGAGCCAGTTCGTGCTCACGCCAGGAACACGCGGGCGGCTTCGTGCGGTCGACCACGACGGTGCCCGGGTGGCCATCGAGAACGGCACGGCCCACTTCGAGGTCACACACAGCAGTGACCGACGGTGGGTGGTCGAGGTCGGTCCGTTCCTGGTCACGGTCACGGGAACCGTCTTCACGGTTTCTTGGGATCCGCAAAGCGAGCGATTCGAGCTCAAATTGCGACGGGGTCGCGTCGAGGTCAGCGGACCCGTTTCGGCCGGGAACCTGGCGCTGCGTGCTGGCCAGCGGTTGGTCGTAAACTTGGCAAAGGCGGAGACCTTGATCACCGAAGATCAGCGGGAACGAGTTCTCGACGAGTCGAAGAGCGCCCCCGCTCTATCCGCTGGTACTCCGACCGCAGCGGAACCGTCAGTTGCAGTGGACCGAGCCGCAGGACCCACTGCATCGACAACCCCCGGTCCATCCGCTGTTGCGGAGGCCAAGCGCGAGCGCCCATGGGCTGACGAGTTGGCGAGCGGCAACTGGGACCGCATCCTCGAGAACGTCGAACGTGCCGGTGTGGAGGCGACTCTGAACGGAGTCTCGAGCGAGGACCTGTCCGCGCTCGCCAATGCGGCTCGATATCGCCGTCGCATCGATCTGGCCCGAGCGGCACTGCTGGCGCAACGCCGCCGTTTCCCAAACTCGCCTCGCGCGCTCGACGCGATCTTTCTACTCGGTCGCGTGGAGGAATCGGCTGGAAGCGGGATGGCTCGAGCGCTCGAGCGGTATGACGAGTACCTGACCCGGGCACCGACCGGGGCCTACGCCGCGGAAGCCTTGGGGCGGAAGATGACCATCACCAGCAAGGCTGGCGGACCGGCGAAGGCACGGCCTATCGCCAAAGAGTATCTACGACGCTTTCCCCAGGGAAGCTACGCCGGATCGGCGCGCGCCATACTCCGCGTTCCCTAGCCGGTTCCCGTGCGTCGCGTGCACTTTGCCGTCCTTTCGTTGGTCCTACTGTTGTGGGTTGCACCTGCGTACGCGGTCACCGTCGCCATCGTGCAGCCGCCGAACCCGAATCCTGACTTTGTCGAAACACTGTCTCGCCTCCACGGGGAATTGCTGAGTGTGGGGTTCGAGGTGAGGATGGTCGAACCCGCAAGAGACGGTGGCCCGGATCGAGCAGATTCGCGAGCTTGGCTGGAAGAGATAGCGGCCAGAAACCGGGTCGACGCAGTCCTCGACATCGTCGGCGACACGGCGCCGGTTTCAGTCGACATCTGGGTCATCGAGCAGCCGCCCCGACGGTGGGCAGTCTCGAGAGTAGCCCGGGAACCGAATACGAGAAACGCTTTGGAAAGGCTGGCGATTCACGCCGTCGAGGTCCTGCGCTCGACTTTGATCGCAAACGATATGGCGACGAGAAAGCCACACGACGAATCCAACGCGACTTCGCCACAGGGTGAGTTGGACAAGCCGGCAAGCCGCGAGCGCTTGGGCGTCGAAGTGGGCGCGGCTGCACTCACCTCCCTGGACGGCGTGGGGCCTGCACTCTTGCCCATGGCGCGTCTCGACTGGGCAGCGCGCTCTTGGCTCGTGGTGCAAGCGGCTTTGGCGGGCATGGGAACGCGCCCCACGGTCGCCACGACGGCCGGCACCGCGCGCGTCGCTCAGCAGTACGGCATCTTCGGTGGATGCTATCGGTTTCGCCCGGACCAGCGATTGTGGCCCTTCTTTGCTCTCTCGGCCGGCCTGCTGCATACCTCGGTCGAGGGCCAGGCTGAATCACCCCGGCAGGGGCACACCGAAGATCAGTGGTCGTTCTTGCTGGACGGAGGCTTGGGGGCGGGGCTGCACTTGCCCAATCGCTACTATTTGACCCTGGCGGCGCATGTGCAGATGGCCGACCCGTATGTCGCCATTCACTTCGTGGACACGACCGTCGCCACCACTGGGCGTCCGAATCTCGTCCTGACTCTAACCGTTGGAGCCTGGCTATGACGTCACGCACGTGGGCGGGGCTGTTCGGGATGCTGGGCATCGTCGCCGGTAGCAGCAGTTGCGGGCGGGCCGACGTGTATGCCATCACGAACGAATCCGTCGGGGGCGGCAGCGCCGGGGGCGACAGCGCCGAGGCCGGCAGCACCGGGGCCGACAGCACTGGCGGGCAGGGCGCGGAACCTGCCACCTGTTCATCGCCCACGTTGCTGGCGGGGGACACGAGCCGGACGGTGCAGGTGGGCTCCGTGAGCCGCAACTACGTGTTACACGTCCCCCCAGCGTACGACGGGACCGAGCCGGTGCCGCTGGTGGTGGACTTTCATGGAATTGGCGTCACGGGCTGGGGCGAGCTGTCGAGCTCCCCGTACCCAACCGTGACCGATCCCGAAGGTGTGGTCATGGCGTTTCCGGACGGCATGACGGGACCTATCGGCACCGCCTGGAATATGGGGCCCTGCTGCGTTGCCGACGTCGACGACTTTGCCTTTGCCAGAGCCTTGGTGGCCGACATCGAGAGCATCGCCTGCATCGATCCCGATCGCATCTATGCCGTCGGCGTTCTCACGGGTGGCGGAATGGTCCACCACCTCGGCTGCCATGCGGCCGACGTGTTTGCTGCCGTGGCGCCCGCCGCGTTCGATCTGCTGGAGGAGACCGTGGACGACTGCAGACCTTCGCGCCCCATCACCGTGATCTCCTTCCGGGGCACTGCAGACGCTCGCGTGGCATACGAAGGCGGCGCGTCCTCTCTGGTTCCCGGGATGCCGATCACGTTCCTCGGCGCCGAAGCGACCTTCGAACGATGGGCCCAGATCAATGGGTGCACCGGCGACCCTTCGGCACCAGACAGCAACGGGTGCTCGTCCTACTCGGGCTGCCCAGGCGGTGTCGAGGTGATCCTCTGCACCGAGGAAGGTGGCCGCGAGGATCCCGGCGACGCCGAAGTCGCCTGGCCCGTGCTCACACGCCACTCCCTCTGACCGTTCGATCCATCTTGCGGCGCCAGCACGTCACTTTCTTGGACCAGTTCGCGGGCTCCAGGCGACTGCGGGACAGGACTTGAGCCGAGGGTAGTTGTCTGCCCACGCCGAGGAGCGCGTCGATGAGAACCGAGCATCTGTCATCGAGGAGTTTTCTTGCTGGTATTCTGATCGTCGCCATTGGGAGCGTCGGCTGTTCGGACGGTAGCGGCGACGCTACCGACGAGGCGACGGGGGGTGCGGAAGCATCTGGCGGTGCGGCCGCGGTCGGAACCGGTGGCTCGGTGATGACCGGTGGCTCGGGGCAATCCGACGCGGGCGGGACGCCAGGCTTCGGTGGTAGCGCGGTGCAACCGGTGACGGGCGGCGCGCCTGGCGATGGCGGAACCACGGCGTCCGGGGGATCGACGGACACTGGCGGGGCGCAGGGAGTCGGCGGCACGGAATTCGGCATGGGCGGCTCCGGCATGGGCGGCTCCGGCATGGGCGGCTCCGGCATCGGCGGCTCCGGCATCGGCGGCTCCGGTATCGGCGGCTCCGGTATCGGCGGCTCCGGCATCGGCGGCTCCGGCACGGGCGGAAACGCTGGCATGGACGGTGGCTCTGCCGGCGAAGGGACCGGTGGGGACGACGCAGCGGGTGGGACCACCGGTGACGGTGGGTCTTCCACCGGCGGAAGCACCGCCACCTGCACAGCGTCACAGGCCGTGAGCACGAATGCATCCGGTAGTGGGCCGCACGACGTGGTGGTCGAGACCAGTTCTGACCCCGGGATCAATGAGGGCACCATCTTCCGGCCTGCAGACCTTGGGGGAGACGAGCAGTACCCGATCTTGGCCTGGGGAGAGGGCGCCTGCTCTCAGGACGGATTGTCGAACGCGACGGCCATGGCCGAGATCGCCTCCCATGGATACTTCGTCATTGCAGACGGCACGCCTGACGGCGGAAGCGCCAATCGCCCCATGGGAGGAGACGTCGTGGCGATGGGGGAGCCGCTGCTCGCATACATCACCTGGTCCATCGCCGAGAACGACAAACCTTGCAGCGCGTACTACCAGAGCCTCGATACGACGAAGATCGCAGCCGATGGGTTCTCGTGCGGCGGATTGATGGCCGAAGGTACCGCGGGCGATCCCCGCATGACGACCTGGGGGATCACCAGCAGCGGACTGACGGGGGCGAGTGCGGCTTTCTACGAGACGGTCCACACCCCAGTGCTGATCATTCTGGGTGGCCCTAGCGACATCGCGTACGAGAACGGCGAGCGGGACTACGACAACATCAGCGTCCTTGGTGTTCCGATCATGTTGTTCAGCAAGGATATCGGCCACGGAGGAGATCTATGGAGCGCCCGCGGCGGGGACTTCACCAGAATCCATCTGGCCTGGCTGAACTGGTGGCTGAAGGGTGACGAGGGAGCGACGGGAAGGGGCGTTCTCGAAGGCTCGGGCTGCACCTATTGCACCGACAGCGCCTGGGAAGTGAAGTCGGCGAACCTCCCGTAGGCGTAGTTGCGCGAGGCCGGGGCTTCTCGACACCCCTATTCCTTAAACTCGTTGAAGAACTCCCAGACGTTGCCGATGG
>CAZSVU010000056.1:31280-33663 GCA_964610275.1 uncultured Polyangiaceae bacterium
CAGGCCGTTGTCGTTCCCATAAATGTCGTCCTGCCCCTGCCTGATGCCACCACGTCGCGCGCTCCGTGCCGGGCCTCGATGATCAAGTCGGGCCTCTCCGGCATTACCTCTAATGGAGCAGTTTCGCGCCGATCGCGGACGCTTGGGCAGATTCCACCGTGGCTTCAATAGTACAGTCGCATGGTGAGCGCGGCTGGTCAGGAGATAAGATTGTGACTCCGCGCATCCTTCGACTCTGTGCGCTCGCGGCGACTGCGGGCCTGGCCTTTGGTTGCGGCAGTGAAGGGAACAGCGGCGATGACGTGGCCGCTGCGGGCAGCCCGGGCACGGGTGGAGCGGGGACCGACTGCGCGCTGGGCACCGTTCAGTGCGGGACCGATTGCGTGGATCTCCAAACCAGCAACGTGCACTGCGGGAATTGCAATCAGCCGTGCGCGCCAGGGACGAACTGTGTGGCAGGAGCTTGTACCTGTCAGGCCGGCCAGACTCTATGCAGCGGACAATGCGTCGCCCTCACCGCAGACCCCAACAACTGTGGCGCATGCGGCGAGGCGTGTACACCTCCCCAGGGATGCGTGGCGGGGACGTGCACCTGCCCCGACGGGTACACCGTTTGCGCCGGTCAGTGCACTGACACGGCCACGGATCCCGCCAACTGTGGAGGCTGCGGCACCGCTTGTGACGCCAACCAGGTCTGCTCGGTCGGGGTGTGCTCTTCGACCTGCGGGACTGGGCTCACGCAGTGTGGGCAGGCGTGTGTGGACCTGACCGGCGACGTGCTGAATTGCGGGCAGTGCAGCTTGGCGTGCGCGGCTGGGCAGATCTGCTCGGCGGGGATCTGTGGCTGCGCTCCGGGCCTCTTGGAGTGCGACGGACAGTGTGTTGATCCCACGAGCAATGCTGCGCATTGCGGGGCGTGCAACACCGCCTGTGCTGCGGGACAGTTCTGCGAGAGCGGAGCGTGCGCTTGCGCGGCAGGGCAGGCGCTCTGCGGCACCGCGTGCGTGGACGTATCCACGGACACAGCCAACTGCGGCGAATGCGACCTCCAGTGTGGTCCGGGCCAAAGCTGTGTTGGCGGAGTGTGCACGGGCGGTGGCACAGGGGGTTCGCCAGGTGCGGGCGGTGCCGGCGTGGGTGGCTCCGGAACCGGCGGTGCCGGTGTCGGTGGCTCCGGAACCGGCGGTGCCGGCGTGGGTGGCTCCGGAACTGGCGGTGCCGGCGTGGGTGGCTCCGGAACCGGCGGTGCCGGCGTGGGTGGCTCCGGAACCGGCGGTGCCGGTGTGGGTGGCTCCGGCACGGGCGGCGACCAAGGCACGGGCGGCTCTGGAATCGGCGGCGCCGACATCACCAGTTGTCCGCAGAACCTCGAAGGGTTTGGCGAGAGTGTTACCGGTGGTCTGGGCGGAGACGTCGTCACCGCCAGCACGGGCACGGAGATCCACGCTGCCATCTGCGGCAGAGCGGCGGATGATACGCCGCTCATCATCATGGTGAATGGGACCGTCACGCCCGGCAACACCTCGAAGCAGGACGGCAGTTGCAACACCGCAGACGGATTGATCGAACTCAAGGAGATCAGCAACATCTCACTGATCGGTGTCGGGACGAACGGCGTGCTGGACCAAATTGGCGTTCACATCAGGTCGTCCTCCAACATCATCATTCAGAACCTCACCATCAGGAACGTGAGGAAATCGAATACCAGTACTCCGTCGAACGGCGGCGATGCCATTGGTATGGAGTCAAATGTGAGCCACATCTGGGTCGACCACAACCTCATCCATGGCTCCACTACTGAAGGCGAGGAGCACGACGGATTGATCGACATTAAGGCCAACACCACGGACGTGACGATCTCGTGGAACCACCTACACACGGGTGGGCGCGGAGGGCTGGTTTGTTCGAATGATGACGGGGATGACGGTTCCACCAGAATCACGTGGCACCACAACTGGTATGAAAACCTCAACTCACGCACCCATCTCGTGCGAGAGGCCCACGGGCACTTCTACAACAACTATTACAGCCAGATCTTGTCGACGGGGATCAACGCCCGGAACGGGGCAACACTGTTGATCGAGGGCAATTACTTCACGGATGCCAGGAATCCCCTCGGAACCTTCTTCTACCTCGACAACCCCGGGGTATGGGAAGTCCACGACAACTTCTTCGATTCGAACATCGTCTGGGATCCATCGAGCGACCAGATTCCGGCTGGGCCCAATGTCCAGTCCACGGGCTCCGTGTCCGTGCCGTACAGCTACGCGCTCGATTCATCACAGCACGTTCCGGCAATCGCGATGGCCTGTGTTGGGGTGGGCAAGATCTAACGAGGCTTGCGCCTCAGACCAAACGAGACGTGTAGGTCGTCGCGACAGAC
>CAZSVU010000057.1:0-6785 GCA_964610275.1 uncultured Polyangiaceae bacterium
TTGCCGGAAGCGTACCTGGAAGAAGCGACGGAGCAGTGATGCGTCCGGTGGGCCCCCGGAGCCGCGGAGGCCAGCGTCGCGCCACGCGTCTCGTCGCCCGTTGAAGCGCAGTGGGGCGCGACTCGGGGTGGGGACGGCGATGGGACGGGGGAAGGAAGCCTCCGAACCGGGGGTTCGGGGGCTATTTGCAGTCGATGAAGTGGACGTCGTCGACCCAGATCTCGAACGCTCCGCTGCCTTGGGGAATGGTCCAGTCCAGGCTGTAGAGCTTCGAGGGGTCGATGGCTGGGGGACGCGGATCACCCCAGCCCGGCGCCTGCTCGAGCTCCTTGAACAGGATCTGATACTCGTGCCACTCCGCGGTCAGGGTGAGATCCTTGCCGAAATGGTTCCAGCAACTGCCGCACCCGCCACCGGCGTCGGGGTGGGTGTTGATGTCGCCGATCTTGAAGCGAATCTTCTTGGCCGATTCCGCGCTCACCTTGGCCTTGAAGACGAGCCCGACGTACTTCGAGGCGTCGTACACCCCGGCGCTCGAGAAGTTTACACCGAACGACGAGCCGTAGGCATCCGGAGCAGCGGACGTCTTGCCGAAGTAGTGCAGTGCGAGCGCCGAGCCCGAGCCGGCTTCGACCGCGGTGAACTCTTCAGGCTCGATGGTGGACCCGCTGGGATCGGCGTGCTTCCACCAGTAGCCGTCGCGTCCGTCGATCTCGGTGAGCTGGCTGTCGCCGTCTTCGAAGTCGTCGATCGATCCGTCGGCTGCGAGGTTGGTGTCCCCCGAGCAGACCTTCAAATCCGCCGCGCTGGCGTTGGTGGTTGCGGGACCGGCTGCCTCACCACCTTCGGTGGGGCATCCGGCCTGTTGCGACGCGGAAACGCCGATGCAGCTCGGCAGCGAAAAGCCGAGCAGGAGCACGCCACAGGCCGTCGCCAATCGAAGTTGCTCGAGCATTCTGCTTCCTCCTCACCACCACATGCTGGCGGACAGAGAGACCATGTCCTCGTCGGGGATCGCCGTGGGATCCTCTCGGGGGGGATATCCGGTCCGGATCGTGGTGAGCGATCCGTTGACCCAGTGAGAGTACTGCAGCACCACCTGGTCGGTGGACTCCCAGTCGCTGTGGAAGATCAACCGGGGCGAGATGACCGCGAAGGATTCGCGCTCCTCACGAGTATCCGGCGTGACCCGGTCGTAGCGGCAGGACGCGGCAAACCACGACAGCAGGCTGTAGGTGGCTTCGACCCCCAGCTTCCACTTGCGCACGTCGTCGTACTTCGGATCGTCGTTGTACGGCTTGGTGCTCTTGTCGTCGCTCTCGACCTTGGTGGTCAGTCCGAACACGCTCAGCACCAGATCCGGCCCGTCCCCGGTGAACGGTACCGGGTAGCTCACGAGCTTGCCGAGGCTGAGATCGTACTGGCCACCGATGGTCATCAGCTTGCCCGTGCCTTGACTGCCCGGGCCCAGGTAGTTGTCCATCAGGCCCGGGCCGCCGGACGTGTTCAGAATCTCGATGACTCGGCCCACGGTGCGCGAATGGTCGGCCGTGGTGTGGGCAACGGCCCCGTAGAGGTGGCCGAATCGGCCCAGGTTCAGGCGCAGGTCGGCGCCCAGGACGTCGATGCTGCCGTCGGGAAACAGTGTCCCGCTGCCTCGGTCGTCCTGGGTCCAGGCGGTGATGTAGTGCCCACCCAGCTGGACCCTGCCGGCGTAGCCGAGCCCCGCGTGGATGTGGTTGGCAAAGGTGGCGCCGACCGACGCGTCCGCGAAGCCGTTCCAGCCGTCCGGGGTGACGTCGGCCGGCGCGGTGTTGGTCGACCCCTGGATGCCTTGCTCGACCATGAGCGTGAAATCGCCGCCCAGTCCCACGGCCGTGGCGATGCTCTCCCCGGCGCCGTTGATGCGCGCGATGATGGGGGTGCCGTACCGCCCCAGGTCGTACTCGCCCGCCGCGCCGTAGCGGGCGGAGAAGGCACCCACATTGATGTGGAAACGGACATCCTCGTCCAGCTTGGGCAACACGGTCAGAAAGACGTCGTTGATCCCGACCTGCGACGGGGCATCGAAGAAGCCCGTGGCCACGTCGGCCTGCTCGGCCAGGATGCTGACGGTGCCGATCACCAGGCTGGTGCCGTAGGAGAAGTTGAGCTGCGCGTACGGGGTCGGCACCACACCGGTGTGGGAGAAGGTTTCCTTGTCGTCCGGGACCTGCGGGGGCGCGTGCAGCACCGTGTTGCTCTGTCCGGGCAACCGCTCGTTGGGGGCGCGGTCCTGACGGGTGTTGATGCCGGCCCGGAGCGGTGCCGTGAGCAGCCCGTGGAAGTCGAACCGCCAGTCCGTCTCGCCCGCGGGGGGCTGCCCGTACGCGGGCGTCACGCCACCGGGAAGTGCTCCCACGTTTGGTGTGGACGGGTCCAGCCCCAGGGCCGGGTTGGCGTCGGTGTCGTCCTCTTCGTCTTGGGCGTGGGCGGTGCGGCAGGTGCCCGCGACCGTCAAGAGGGCGACGAGAGAGAGGCCGCGCGCGATGCGGGAGCTACGTTCCCGTTGGGTGACCTGATGCTTCATGATCCACTCTGCTTTGCGGGTCGCCATGGCGCTCCTCAGAACCACATGTCGAAGTTGACCGCGATCAGCTGGTCGTCGAGGCGATCGATCTGCCGAGCGCCGAGTCCGTCGCTATGCGTGCGTGGTCCGTAGAACCACTTGGCATACTGCAAGGTGAGGTGCTCCCGGCTGTTCCAGTCGGTCTTGAACACGAGCCGGGGGGAGATGACGTGGAACGTCTCACCGGAATCGTTCGAATCGGGCACGACGCGATCGAGGCGGAGGGCTGCGCCGAAGTAGGGCAGCATCTTGTACCATGCGTCGATGCCGTACTTGTGTCGGATGCGACCGTCGAATTTGTCGAACTCGGTCCACGTTTTCGCGAGGTGAAATCCCGTGTTGATGATGATGTCCGGGCCGTCGCCAGGGAAGGGGATGGGGTGGCTGACCATCTTGCCCAGGCTGAAGTTGTAGTTGATGGCGCCGACCAAGATTTTGCCGGCGCCCTTGGTGATCTGGCCGAACCAGCTGTTGGTCAGGTTCTCACCGTGGCCACCGTAGGTGGTCAGGGTGCGCATCGTGTATGCGTCCTCGGCGGTGATGTAGGCCGCACCCAGCGCGAGATAGCCCCAGGTGCCGCTCTTCATCCGGGCGTCGAACCCGTACACGTCGATGCGACCATCTTTGGGCTCGCGCTCGTTGATCTGGCGGGTGAATGGAATGTCCGCATCCCGTCCGGTGCGGTCATCCATCGACCAGTTGCGCATGAAATGCAGGTTGGCGCCGAACTCCGGGTCACTGCCGAACCGCACCCCCAGGTGCTCGTGGAACACCCAGTCCGCGGGCCAGAGCGGGTTCTCCCATCCGGTGCGATTGTCGGCCACGACCTCCTGCGGCACCTTGCCGGTGCGCGCCCCCATGAAGCCCTGCTCCCAGACCACGAACCGGTCTTCTCCCAGGTCGTACTCTGCGATGATGGTCGTGCCACTGCCCGTCATCCTTCCGACGATGGGATTGACGTAGATCCCGGCGCCGTACTGGCCCAGTTCGCCGTAGCTGTTGGAGAAGTAGCCGACGTCTGCCTGGATTCTCAGATCACCGATGGGGTCGGGCGTGTAGGTGAGAAACGCCTTGCCCAGGTCGTGGTGGCTTCCCAGCTGATAAAATGTGGCCGACCGATACGGGGTCCAGGTGGTGTACGACACCGTGGCGCTGACGTGGTCATTGCCGTAGGTGAATCTGAGATCTGCCCAGTGTCCCGGCACCGTGTTGGTGCTGAGGAACGACTCGTACTCGTCGATGGCGGACGGCGGGGTGTGGAAGGTGGTACCGCTCTGCCCTTCGGTCGGTTTGGGACGGTGATCGATGCTGGCTTGAAGCCCGGCCTTCATGAACCCCGAGAACTTGAAGGTCCAGTCGCTGCCCATGATCGGCGCGCCGTAGCCGGCCGTGATCCCGCCGGGAAATGTTCCGTAACCCGGCGTGTACGGGGACACGCCCAGCCCCATGTAGCGTCGGTAGCCGGGCAGATACCCGGGCTCGCTGATCTCGTCCTTCGGTTCCGTTTTGGGCTCGGCTTGGGGAGCCGCCGTCGCCGCTGACGCCTGAGCCGGCTCTTCCGCAGCCGCCGGAGCGGGTTCGGCGCGTGGCGGCGGCGGCTCTGCGGGCTTCGCCGGCGTTTCTGGAGTCGGTGGTGGCTCTTCACCGGCGGGCGCTTCGGGTGCGGCCTCGGCACCGTCGGAGGCGGGGGGTTCGGCGGGCGCCTCGGGTTGGTCCGTGTCCGTGGGAGCCTCGGGCGCGGCTTCCGCCGGGGGCTCGGCGGGCTGTTCGCCACCCGCAGCCGGCTCGTCCGGATAGGCTTCTTCAGCAGGCTGAGCCGCGGCAACTGCGGCCACCAGCAACCAGGCTGGAGCCAGGGAAAGCGCAAGGAGCCGTCTGCGCAGGGGTTGAAGCTCAGGGAAGGTCACGGGTCAGGGCTCGCGCTTGTAGAAGGACACGTCGTCGAGCCAGAAGTCGAGCCACCCGCGGCCCCAGGTGAATCGAATGACGGAGACGGCAGTGAGATCGAACTCGAACGACTCCATGGCCCAGCCTTGCTGGTGCATGTCCGTGAAGGGCACCGTGTAGAACTCCCAGTCCGTGGTCAGCTGGACCTCGTCGAACCAGTAGTCGCCGCACAGGTACTGGTTGTCCGGCGGATCCGGATCCACGCCGGGCTCGTAGCAGTAGTCGCCGTAGACGCTGCCGGGAAACGCATACTGCACGCAATCACGGAAGCCGAACTGCGGATCCGACCAGTCCGCCCAGGCCGGAAAGCCTTCGTCGCACTTGCTCCGGCCGCAGACGTCGTACTTGTAGATGCGGCCGCATTCGTCCCGGTTTGGCACTTGTGGGTTCGGTTTGGGGTCGACGGCCGGGTCGAAGCAGTAGCTTTGGCTCTTGTCGTCCTTCGCCCACCAGCGCGGATTCTGCGGGTCGTCTAAAGGATGGATTGTCCACTTTCCAGTCCTCGGGTCCGGGGGCGGCCGTGGATCGGGCACCGGCGCGTCGTAGCTGGTGTGCATCGAATACCTTGGGTCCATCACCCAGGTGCAAGGCTTGTGGTTGGTGCAGCCACACTCCTTCTTGCGCTCGCAGTACAGCGGCGTCTCATACGGCGGAGCATCGTCCGCCGGGTCCGCCGGAACGTCCTCCGGAACGTAGTCATCGTGCGACGGGTTCTCCGGATTGTAGTTGATGACCGGCGCTGGTGGTGGCTCTTCGCCGGCTGCTTCCGCTGCCGCTTCTGCTTCCGCGTGTTCCTGCAGTAGCGCTTCCGCTTGCGCCGCCTTCTTGCTCAGGAAGCTCAGGTCGTCATCGATGTGCTTGTCGCCGGCCATCACCCGGATACCCGATTGGCCGTCGGGGCCGCGGCGGGCCCAGAAGCTGATACCCTCGTACTCGCTCAGGTCCAGCACCATCTCGGAGTACTCGGCGTCCGACTCCGGGCAGTAGGATGGCGGATCGTCGGCGTAGCGACAGGACCGGTCGTAGATGTTTCGCGTCGACAGGCCGAATCCGCCGCCCCAGCTTCGGAAAGGCCCCCCCTTGAGGTGCATCGCAAAGCGGGAGTCGTTGCACGGCCCGCCTGGCGCGGCCTCTGCCTCGTATCCGACCTGGTCCGTGGCAACTTCGTTCTCCCCTTGCGTCACAGGTTCGAAGAAGCGGGTCGAATCGTCCTGGTACGTGTAGAAGTACCGGGCCACGCTGCCCTCGAACGTCGCGACCAGCGGCTCCAGGAAGGTGAAGCCGCGCGTGGCGCGGTCGCAGTACGGTTCGAACGTCATCCCGCGCGAGGTAGTTTCCACGTCGACGGGTCGAGAGCCTGGATCCGGTTGACAGGTATCGATGCAATCGCACGTGTCTCGGAAGCCAGCGGCCGCGAGGCGCTCGTCGTAGTTCTTGTAGGAGCTGCAGCCCCAGCTGCCCGCGCACGCGGCGGCGACCGCAACGCAGCTCAGCGCTGAGCAGGGGAGGGGGCGAGAGGTTCGCTGGCGAGTTCGCATCACTTGCCGTCCGTCGGGGGCCGCGCGAGAGATGGAGCTGTGCTCCGTGTACCCGGCCGGGTCCGCTGTGTAACAGAGATTGGGCGAGGAATCGATACGAGACCGGCGCGGGTGACCGATGATTTTCGTTTGCCCCCCCGTGCCCGCCCGAGCGGTGCTTAGGCGTTGAAATCAGCAGCCGTTCTGCTCGAATGCTCTCCCCGTTGACCTGCTGCCCGGCGCTCGGTAATCGGGAGAATACGGAAACGATTCCACAATGGCCGACCCAGCGACCCAATTTCTCCCATTCCGAAACCCCGATCTGCCTCTCGAGGAGCGGGTGCGCGACCTCGTCTCGCGCCTCAGCCTGGAGGAAAAAGCCGGGCAGATGCTGCACCAGGCGCCTGCCATCGAGCGGCTGGGTGTCCCTGCCTACAACTGGTGGAACGAGTGCCTGCACGGCGTGGCTCGGTCGGGGCTGGCGACGGTGTTTCCCCAGGCCATTGGGCTGGCGGCGACTTTCAGTGCGCCGCGGCTGTTGGAGGTGGCCGGCGTCATCTCCGACGAGGCGCGGGCCAAGCACCACGAGTACCTCCGGCAAGAGGACCACGGCATCTACAAGGGTCTGACCTTCTGGACCCCCAACATCAACATCTTTCGAGATCCTCGGTGGGGGCGTGGGCACGAGACCTACGGCGAGTGCCCCTACTTGA
>CAZSVU010000057.1:6795-33282 GCA_964610275.1 uncultured Polyangiaceae bacterium
GCCCCGGTGGGTGTTGTGCCACCGCCTGTGTCGCCTACTTGACCGCCCGCCTCGGGGTGGCCTTCTGCCAGGGCCTGCAGGGCGACGACCCCAGGTACCTGAAGGTGGTGGCCACTCCCAAGCACTTCGCGGCTCACAGCGGACCCGAAGGGCTACGCCACCGCTTCGATGCCATCGTCAGCGTCAAAGATCTGCGGGAGACCTATCTGCCGGCGTTTCACGCCTGTGTCACCGAGGCCCACGCCGGGAGCATCATGCCGGCGTACAACCGCACCAACGGGGAGCCGTGCTGCGGGAGCCAGACGCTGCTGGTCGACATCCTGCGGGGCGAGTGGGGCTTCGACGGCTACCTGGTGAGCGACTGCTGGGCGATTCGCGATTTCCACGAGAACCACAAGGTAACCAAGACGGCCGAGGAATCCGCGGCGCTCGCCATCAAGGCAGGGTGCGATCTGAACTGCGGGTGCACCTACGAGCACGTCGTCTCTGCGGTGGAGCAGGGCCTGCTCACCGAGGCCGACATCGACGTCTGCGTGGGGAGGCTCTTTCGGGCTCGGATGCAGCTCGGCATGTTCGACCCTTCCGAGCGCGTGCCCTACGCCGCCATCCCCTACGAGGTCAACGACTGTGACGAGCACCGGCAGCTCGCGCGCCGCGTGGCCCAGGAGTCGATCGTGCTGCTGAAGAACGACAGGGGTTTGCTGCCACTGTCGAAGGACATCCAGAGCATCGCCGTCATTGGGCCGAATGCGCACGACCACCACGTGCTGGTCGGCAACTACTTCGGCATGCCGAGCCAATCCGTTACGCCCCTGGAGGGCATCCGCGCGGCCGTGTCCAAGCAAACCAAGGTCTGGTACGCCCAGGGCTGTAAGCTTCAAGGGATGGCGACGGACGGGCTTGGCCGAGCCGGTAATCTCTCGGAAGCCATCAGCGTGGCCGAGCGATCGGATGCGGTGGTGCTCTGCCTGGGGCTCTCCGCGGACATCGAAGGCGAGGAGGGGGATGCGAGCAACTCCGAGGCGGCGGGCGACAAAGTGAACCTGGCGCTGACCGGGCTGCAGCAGCGGCTGATGGAGAGGGTCGTCGCGCTCGGCAAGCCCACGGTGCTGGTGTTGCTCAGTGGGAGCGCCCTGGGCGTGACCTGGGCCCAGGACCACGTCGGTGCCATCCTGCAGGCGTGGTATCCGGGAGAGGAGGGAGGCACTGCGATCGCTGACGTCTTGTTCGGCGACTACAATCCGGGTGGACGGCTGCCGGTCACGGTGCCTCGCCGTATCGAGGACGTGCCCGCGTTCACCGACTACAGCCTGCGCGGACGCACCTACCGCTACCTCGAGAAGGAGCCGCTCTATCCTTTCGGCTACGGGCTTTCCTATACCCAGTTCGACTACTCGGATCTCGCACTCTCCAAGACGCAACTGGGCAGTGACGACTCCGTGGAGGTCTCGGTCACGGTGACGAACACCGGGGCGCACGCCGGCGACGAGGTGGTCGAGCTCTATCTCTCCGATCTCGAGGCGTCCTGCGTCGTCCCGCACCACAGCCTGCGAGGCTTCGAGCGCATCACCCTCGAGCCCGGCGGTTCGCAGCGAGTCACCTTCCAGCTCGCCCCTCGGGACCTGGCGTTGATCGACGACCGCGGCCAGCGAGTGCTGGAGCCCGGTCGGTTCAGGGTGGCCGTAGGGGGCAGCCAGCCGGATGCGCGGAGTGTCCAACTCTGCGGCCAAGCCCCGCTTGCCGTCGAGTTCGAGGTGGTGGGGGAGCGCGTCGAGTTGCCCTATTGATCCGGCGCCGGGGGTAGGCCAAACCGACGCCGTATGTCCCGTTCGGCCTCGTCACACCCCTCCCGTGATCGAACCTTCGAGAATCCCGTCATCCCGGGCTTCCATCCGGATCCGAGCATCTGCCGCGTCGGTGACGACTTCTACCTCGTCACGAGCAGCTTCGAGTACTTCCCTGGTGTCCCGATCTTTCACAGCCGCGATCTCGTGCACTGGCAACAGCTCGGCCACGTGCTCACGCGCAAGAGCCAGCTCGACCTCGGAGGTATCCCCAGCTCCTGCGGGATCTACGCCCCGACCTTGCGCCATCACCGGGGACGCTTCTACCTCATCACCACCAACGTCCTGGGCGGCGGCAACTTCTACGTCACGGCGCCCCGCCCTCAGGGACCCTGGTCCGATCCAGTGTGGATCGACGAGGAGGGCATCGACCCGTCCCTGCTGTTCGATGGTGGCTCGGTCTACTACACGCGCAACGGACCCGGCGCTGACTTTCACCATCCGCTGATTTTCCAGGCGAGGTTGGACGTCGAGACGGGCAGGATCCGAGGGCGCCGCCGCAAGATCTGGAGCGGGACCGGGGGAGTCTGGCCCGAGGCGCCGCACCTGTATCGGATGGGTCGATACTACTACCTGCTCACCGCCGAAGGCGGCACGAGCTACGGCCACTCCGTGGTGATCGCGCGGAGCCCCAGGCCGTTCGGTCCGTTTGAGCCTTGCCCGCACAACCCCGTGCTCACGCATCGCGGGCGTCGGGGGCATCCGATCCAGGCCACCGGACACGCCGATCTGGTGGAGCTCGACGACGGCAGCTGGTGGGCCGTCTGTTTGGGCATCCGGCCCCAGTCCGGGCGCCATCACCATCTCGGGCGGGAGACTTTTCTGGCCCCGGTCACGTGGAGTCCCGACGGCTGGCCACGGGTAGGCAACCGGGCGACGATCGAGCTGCAAATGCGCGCTCCCGCGCTGCGCCCGGCGCCAACCGAAGCCCCGGCGGCGCGAGACGACTTTGATGCGCGCAGGCTCTCGCCCGTGTGGAATTTCCTGCGGAATCCGGGGCGGCGGGACTGGTCGCTCACCCGGCGCCCTGGTTACCTACGCCTGCTGGGATCTGCCGTTACCCTGGACGACGTCGCCTCGCCGGCGCTGGTGCTCCGTCGTCAGCAGCATTTTCGCATGCGGTGCCGCACCGAGCTCGATTTCACACCGCGGAAACCGAGCGAAGAAGCCGGCATCGTGGTTCGTGCCAACGAGCGCTTCTACCATGCCCTCGTGGTCGGGTGGGGAGCGAAGCGCCGTGAGGCGCGCCTGGTGCGACACACTCGGGGCAAGTCAAAAACCATGGCCCGCACCCAGCTCGGCGACGGCCCGGTTCGATTGGAGATCCGCGCTGACGAGCAGCGGTACGTTTTTCGTGTGGGAGGGGGTGCGCGCACTCGCACGCTGGGGGAGCTCCCGTGCCGTGATCTTTCCGCCGAGACCATCATGCGCACGGGGCACAACCACTTCACCGGCGCCTACGTGGGGATGTACGCCACCGGCAATGGTCGCCGCTCCAGCGTCCCCGCCGATTTCGACTGGTTCGAATACGACCCGCAGCGCTGAATCGGGGAGCAAGAACGCGGGTCACACTCTCCCCGATACGGCTCCTCGCCCGTGGCTCAGCCTTTGACCGAGCCCGACGTCAGTCCGCTGATGAACTCCTTCTGGAGCGCAAAGAAGAGCACCGCCGGCGGGATGATGGCCAGTGCCGTTCCGGTCAAGAACACGCCGTAGTCCGCACCGTACTCGCTCACGTACAGGTTCAGGATGATCGGCAGGGTGAGCTTGTCCTGGCTGTGCAGGAAGATGTTTGGCGCGAAGAAAGCATTCCAGTTGCCCAGGAAGCTCACCAGGCAGAAGGCCGCCGCCATGGGGCGCACCAGTGGCATCACCAGGTTCAAGTAGATGCGAAGCTCGCTACAGCCGTCGATGCGGCCTGCGTCGAGCATCTCGTTGGGGATGCTCATGCAGGCCTGCCGAAACAGGAAGATGCCGTAGGCGCTCACCAGGTGCGGCAGGATCAGGCCCCAGAGGGTGTCGACCATGCCGAGATCCACGGCCATCTCGTACACGGGCGCCAGAAGCAGCACTTGGGGGATCATCATCGAACCCAGCATGAACACCATGAAGGGGCCCTTGCCGCGGAAGTCGTATTTGGCCAATGCATAGCCGGCCAGCGACGAGAAGAAGAGCTGACTGCAAGTGCTCACCGTAGCGAACACCGTCGAATTCAGGGCGTACTGCCAGAAGTGCACCGTCCCCTGAATGCTGGGTTTGCCCCGGAAGAGCTCGACGAAGTTGTCGAGATTGATGGTCTCGCGGGACCAATCGCTCGGCGGAGGGAAGAAGAGGTACTCGTTCAGTACCGATTTGTCCTTGAAGACCGCGGCCAGCAGCCAGACGAACGGAGCCAGTACGGCCAAGCTCGCCATGCCCAGCAGCACCCAGCGTGCGAAGCGAAACGCCCGGCGCGGCCTCCGCGGTGAGCTCGCATAGAGCACCCCGAAGATACCGAGCAGGATGAGCAGGATGACTTGGAGCGGATTCATGCGACCACCGTCGGAATCGACCTCACTCTTCGGTCACGCGAGAGATGCGGATCTGGATCAAGCTGACCGAGAAGATGATGCATGCGACCACCCAGCCCACGGCCGAGCCCAGGCCCAGATCCCCGGAGCTGAAGGCCACGAAGTTCAGGTAGCCGATCACCGTGAGCGCGGAGTTGTCCGGGCCAAAGCCACTGCTTTGGTGGAACAGGGCCAGAGGTAACTCAAACAGCTGGTAGGATCCGATCACGCTCATGATCACGACGAACACGACCACGTGACGCATGGACGGCAGCGTCACGTGCCAGAAGACCTGCCAGGCATTGGCGCCGTCGATGCGGGCGGCGTCCTCCAGGTTCTTGTCCACGGTCTGCAGAGCCGCCAGGAAATAGACCATGTTGAAGCCGACCCAAACCCAAAGCGACGTCAGGATGATGGCTGGCATGACCAGGTTGGGATTGTTGAGCCAGCGCTCCTCGAGCCCCCAACTGAAGAGCGCCTGAAACGCGCGGTTGATGAGGCCGTAGCGCGGCGTGAACAGCACTCCAAACAGGATGCCGACGAAGATCTGACCCACCAGATTGGGTGAGAACAGAATCAGGCGGAAGAAGCCTTTGATGCGGTCGTTGCCTTGGTTCAGTAGCAGGGCCAAACCCAGGCTCAGGGGCAGTTGCAGGAAGACCGAGGCGCACGCAAACACCGTGGTGTTCCACAGCGCCGTGTGGAAGGTCTCGTCGGCGAGCAGGAACTGGAAGTTCTGCAGGCCCACGAACACTCGCGTGCGCGGGCCGTTGGTCTGATAGAACGCCAGCGAGATGGCGTTGAGAAACGGATACAGGAAGAAGATCGCCGTGAGCGCCAGGTACGGCGACAGGAAGACGTAGGGAGCCCATCCCCGGTACAGCAACCGCACTCGGCTGCTCGTGGCTGCTCGGGTGCCATTCCCTCGCTGGGGCGGGGTGGAGCTGGTTTCCGTTCCGCTGGCAATCGGCTGCATCGGCTACTCCTTTGCCAACAGGTTCTGGGAGCGGGCTTCCATTCGCCGGAGATACGCTTCGGCGCGGTCGAGCTCGGATCGGATTTTCTGCTCCAGCCCCTGCTCGCCGTGAGCCTTGTAGTGTTCGGTGACGCGGCTGAAGGCTTCATCGAACTTGGAGTGGGCGATGGCGTCCAGCGCAGCCGAATAGACCGGCGGGGTCTCTGCCGCCAGATTGGCGTACAGGCGCCCGAGGGGTTGGTTCGAGTAGAATGGGTTGGGCCGGTCGAACTCCGGCAAGTTCCAGGCTTCCTTCACGGGCGGGATGATGTTGGTGTCGGTGAACAGTCGACCCATCTCCTGGTGGTCGAAGTAGAGAAACTTCGCCAGATCCCAGGCCAAGTTCGGGTGCTGGGTGGCCTTGGCGATGAGCAGCCCGGTGCCACCCCATACCGACGTCCGCCGACCGCCTGGTTTCCAGGCAGGCAACGGCATCAGCGCCATTTTGCCCTTCAGGCGCGGGAGGCTGTCTTGAAACTCGTAGCTCCGCCAATCCGGAGCCCAGAAGAACAACGCCAGACCATCCGACACGGCTTTCATCAGCGGCTGTCCCCAGCCGCAGTCGTTGGCGATGCGTTTCGGGCCGCGCGTCTGGCGCAGATACCACCGGAACACCTCGACCGACGCTTCGCTGTTGAACGCGACTCGGCCCTGTTCATCGAAGAGCTGACCCCCTCGCTGCAGAAGCAGAGACTCCAAAGCCCAGTTCCCATTCTGGGGCAGGTTCAGCATGTAGCGGTCGATGATTCCGTCGCCGTCTAGATCGGCGGTGACTCGCTGTCCCACTCGGACGAAGTCATCCCACGTCTTCAGCTGGTTGACGTCGATTCCCACCTGCTCGACCAGGTCGCGGCGGTAGGTCAGCATCATCGGATGCACGTCGTGCGGGATACCGTAGATGCGACCGCGGGTGCTCCACAGGCTGAAGCGGGATTGGACCATGCGCTCTTCCAGGCGCTCGGCGCGGATGCGATCCGTGAGATCGAGGAAACCGATGTCCTCTCGTGGGCCGCGGGTGAAGAACCCGAGCGACCCGGCGAACATCTCCACCAGATCTGGTACCTCCGTGCCCGCCAGCATGGCGTTCTGCAGTCGGGTCCGCAGACTCTGCCAGTTCGCGAGCTGGACCTGCACTCTGACGCCGCGGCTCTGCTCGAATCGGGGCAACGCACGTTCGTACGCTGCCTTGTGTGCTCCACTGAAGCACACCAAGATCAGGTCCGGGCGTGGCGGCCGTTCCTTGCGCACGGCCAGCAGCACGAGCGTCGACGTGATCGCGATCGCGAACAGCCAGAACGGTGCTCTGCCGTAAGGGAACTTCTCGATCACACCCTGCTGCCGGTTTCGCCCGACCCCGCCTGGGCCGCGGTGGCCGCGAGCCTACCCACGGTCGGTTCGGCCAACAACTCGTCAGCTGGTGCGTGACGGTTAGCCCGCCGGCCAAATGCGCGTACGGGACGAGGCCCGAGCGGGCGAGGGGTATTTCGCAGCTGGAAGCGGTACCAGATGGTGCACTAGTCTACGGCTCGCAATCGGCTCCGCAGTGGCAGCAGCGGACGCGGATCACGGAGGAACTCGGCAGTGGACGACCAAGGCGACGAGAACGCCGAAAACCAGCGACGCATGGACACCGCCTGGGTCGATCCGGACCAGGTCCGCGAGGCGTTTGCCCGAACGTTTGGGGGTCAGCCCCGGTTGTTTTCCGCCCCGGGTCGGGTGAACCTCATCGGCGAGCACACGGACTACAACGACGGGTTCGTGATGCCGCTGGCGATCGAGCGGCGGACCTTCGTGGCGGCAGCTGCTCGGGACGACCGCACGATTCGAGTGCGCTCGCTCAACGTCGATGAGACCGCCGAGATCGACCTGGATGCAGCGGGTCAGCCGCAGCGAGGAACCTGGCTCGACTACGTGGAGGGTATGGCGCGCGTGCTCACCGCACGTGGCCAGACCCTGGTGGGCGCGGATCTGCTGATCGCGAGCGACGTGCCCGTGGGCGCAGGGCTGTCGTCATCGGCGGCGCTCGAGGTCGCCGTGGGGCTCGCACTGGTCTCTCTGGCTGACGCGGATCTCGATCGCCTGGAGCTCGCGCGCGCAGCACAGGCAGCCGAGCACGAGTACGTCGGTACTCGGTGCGGGATCATGGATCAGTACATTGCGGCGCTGGGCCGTCCCGAACACGCGCTCCTGATCGATTGTCGGTCCCTCGAGGCCACTGCCGTTCCGGCGGATCTCGGCGACGCCACGCTGCTCGTGTGCGACTCGCAGGTGAAACACGAGCTCAGCTCCTCCGAGTACAATGCGCGGCGGGCCGAGTGCGAGCGCGGGGTAGGGATCCTCGCGCAGACCCTGCCCGACGTACGCGCCCTGCGAGACGTGACCCCCGAGACACTGGCGCAGCACCGGGCAGACCTTCCACCGGCGGTGTACCGGCGCTGCCGGCACGTGGTGAGCGAAAACGCCCGTACGCTTCGAGCTGCTGACGCGCTTCGTGAGCGGGATCTCGTGAGTCTCGGCCGCCTGATGCACGAGTCCCACATCTCGCTTCGAGACGACTACGAGGTCAGCTGTCCGGAGCTCGATTTGCTGGTGAACGTGGCACTCGATCAGCCAGGCGTGTATGGAGCGCGTCTGACCGGCGCGGGATTTGGGGGATGCACCTTGACTCTGGCGAAGGGGTCTGCGGTGCCGGCTGTGGTTGCGGCGTTGAGCTCCAACCTCGATCGGGAGTTCGGAGGAATCCCCAGGATTTTCCCCACCGTCGCCGGGCCAGGCGCGGCGGAGCACTGAACCAGCGAGCGCGTTCCTGCTCACGGTTCTACGAGCCCCCAGTCGGGTGAGGGCTCGCAGAACCTCAGCGGAGCGCGATTGTGCTCGAACTAGATTCTTATTGCTCATTCGGGGTCTGCCGCAGACCCCGCCCCGCGAGCGGGGCCCCACCCCAAGCGGGGAAAACGGGGCGCAGATGCGACCAGTCATCGACACTTGAGCTTCGCTACTTGGGCAGGCCGGCGGTTCTGTCTGCTTCGGTCCGCGTGCTCGTTCCTGCGACACCAGAGTGGTGCAAGCGAAGAAAATGTCTTGCAGGGACCGGAAGGCGAGGCATCCTCCAGGGCGAGAACTCGGCGGGGACCGGAGTTGCGGCAACCGCCCTGGGATTGGTTGGAGCAGACAGCACTGGGCGAAACTCGTCGGGCCCGCGTACGGAGTCGGGCCGGATGGCGGTCAGAGCTGAGCTTGTTGAGGAGACAAATCGATGACGAACATCAGGGTGTTTGCGGTCTTGGGCGTGGTTGCTCTGGCACCTTCGGCGTGCGGCGGTGGCGGAGGTGGCGGTGGCGGTGACGACGGTGGCGCCACGGGCATGGGAGGCTACGGAATGGGCGGCTATGTCCCCTCCGGCGTCGGCGGCGCGGCCACACCCGGAGCAGGCGGCACGGTGACACCCGGAGCAGGCGGCACGGTGACACCTGGAGCAGGCGGCACGGTGACACCTGGAGCAGGCGGCGCGGCCACTGTCTGCACGCCAGGCTCGACTCAAGCCTGTGTGGGCCCGGGTGCTTGCAGCGGCGCCCAGACGTGCAGCGCGGACGGATCGATCTGGGGGGCGTGTGACTGCGGGCAGGGCGTTGGCGGCACGCCCGGTGGGGTCGGCGGCGGCGCGGCACTCGGCGGGGCTGCGGGCACGCCGGGCTTGGGCGGCGCTGGCGGCGCTGGAGGCGAACCTGCCATCACCGACTTGGTGTGGGAGTTCTATCAAGACCTGAGCGGTTGGGATCTCGACCCCTATGCGAGCACGGATCCGCCGGTTGGAACCACAGTGACTTGGGCCGACACCAGCACCTGCGACGGGCAGGGGTACGCTGCGGTCTCCGTCCCGCTCGACGCCGTGGATCAGATAGCGAATTTCCGGTTCTACTCCGGCGACATCATGGACCTGAGCAACGCGACCATCGAGATGGACATCTGCGTCGAGGCCGGTGCGGCCGGAGGCATACAGATCTTCGTGGCCACCGGTGCGCCCGACTACGGCTGGGCGAGCGCATGGATCAATCTTTCCAGTCTCGACGCCGGCCTGAATACGGTAAGCGTCGACGCCTCGACCCTGACCGGCATCGATCTGACGGCCATCGAGAGCTGGGGTTTGCAGGTCGCGGCCGGTGACACGGCGGCCAGCTGGTCCAACCCCACCGTCCTCCTGGTTGACGAGGTCAGAATCACCGGCGCCGTCGTGGTGGTTCCTCCCGGAACCGGCGGCGCGGGCGGCGCGGCTGGCGGCACTGGTGTTGGCGGCTCTGCCGGGACGCCGGGTTCTGGTGGCGCGGCCGGGACGCCTGCTGGTGGCGCTGCGGGTGACACGGGTGTTGCGGGTAGCGCTGGCAGCACGGGTACGGCAGGAACTGCTGGCACGCAGGCGACTGCCGGTGCGGCGGGAACTGCCGGTACGGCTGGCGCCAGCTGAGTGCGCTAGCGCAGACGGAGTCCCCCGAGAAAGGCGCCGCCGGGTTGACCGGTGGCGCCTTTCGCAATTTTCTGTGCCCACCGCCGTCGTCGGTACGGTGCGGGACGAGGGGGTGCCCCCGGGCCGCGGAACCGAGTAACGTGCCTGCCCGGAGTCTTTGCAGATGGCGCAGGTCGTGCTCGAAAACGTGGGGAAGGTCTACGGAGGGGACGTGGTCGCGGTGCGCGACGTGAACCTGCACATTCGAGACCGGGAGTTTCTGGTGCTGGTGGGTCCCTCGGGGTGTGGGAAGTCGACCACGCTCCGAATGATCGCCGGGTTGGAGGAAATAACCAGCGGAAAGATCTCCATCGGCGAACGGGTGGTCAACGACATCGCGCCCAAAGACCGCGATATCGCCATGGTGTTCCAGAACTACGCCCTTTACCCCCACATGACGGTTTTCGAGAACATGGCGTTCGGGCTGAAGCTGCGGCGCCTGCCCAAGACCGAGATCCGCGAGCGGGTGCTCAAGGCCGCTCGGATGCTCGGTCTGGACCCGTACTTGGATCGGAGGCCCAAGGCTCTCTCCGGTGGTCAGCGGCAGCGGGTGGCCATGGGGCGCGCAGTGGTGCGAGAGCCCAAGGTGTTCTTGTTCGATGAGCCGCTCAGCAACCTCGACGCCAAGATGCGCGTGGCGATGCGCGCCGAGCTCATGCAGCTGCACGAGCGCGTCGAGACGACGATGATCTACGTCACCCACGACCAGGTGGAGGCCATGACCCTGGGTGAGCGCATCGTGGTGATGAAGGACGGGGAAATCCTGCAGGCGGATGCGCCGCTGGAAGTGTACGCGAATCCCGCCAACGCGTTCGTCGCCCGGTTCATCGGAACGCCCCCCATGAACCTGTTCGACGGGATTCTGGTCTCCGAGGACTCCGGGCTGGTGTTCCGCGGTGAGGGACTGGAGTTGCTCCTGCCCGAGAGCATGCGGGACGCTCTCCACGATCACGTGGGCCGAGACGTGAAGCTCGGGCTGCGCCCTGAGCATTTGCGCCTGGCAGACGAAGTCCCGGCGGACGACCGCCAGGCTTTCGAGGTCAAGGTGAAGTTGGCCGAGACCTTGGGCAACGAGGTGGTCGTGCACCTGCTGGCGGGGGAAGTCGAATTCCAGATGCGGGTGGATCCGCACCGGTGGCGCACCGTTCGGGGTGAGCTCCAGGTGAGCCCGCTGATGGCCTATGCGCACGTGTTCGACGCCGACACGGGCCAGAACCTCACGGTGCAGGGCAATTGAGCGACCCCAACGGTGCGCGAAGAGGCCGAGTCCAATGCTACCGACGGTGCCTGAATTGTCCGTCGTTGCGCGAATCACCTTACGGTGAAGGTGGAATAGTCCACTCGCACGCAATCCATGACTTGGCTTCCTCCCAGCACGGGGCTGACCAGCTACCGATATCGCGCTACATTTGAACGGAGGCCGGGGATGGGCGTGGCAGCCGGTTTGGCTCACGCATCTCAGGCAGGAGCGGATCGATGACCAAACTTGCGGTCACGACAGCCAACACGTGTGTTGGAGTCTACGCGGACTCGGAGGCCGACAAGGCGGATGGGACGGCAGAGTCCGGTGCGAACGGTGCCGACGCTCTCGACGCCGATTGGGACGAGCAGGCGCAGTTGGCTGCTTTTCGCCCCGCTCACCCCAACCGCCCGGCACCATCGAGAGCGCACAAGGTTTCGTCGGCGCCGCACAAGCCGACTCCGTCGATTCCGCGAGCGCCTGCGCTCCCACGCGAGTTGCGTCCGCCCATCGCCGCCTCCCGTCGCGACCTGACCACGGGGCGGCCGTCGAGCAGCAAGCGTTCCGAGACGCGGAAGCGGCGGCTCTCGCCGCCGAAACAGCCGTCGCAGCCAGCACCGGCCGTCGCCGAGGCGATCGGGCCGACCAAACCGTCTCCGGCAGCGTCCCCCAGCCCCACCGCCAGGCCGAGTACGGCGACCCGCGGCTCAGCGTCGATACCCCCTCGACCTGTCAGCGTCGCTCCCCGGCCGACCTCCAAGTCCGTGCCACCGCCCGCCCCGAGCGCACAGGTCGAGGACAAGCCAAGTGCGCTGTCGCTCAAGTCGCTGCGCCCACTGCCGCCCAGCCAGCGGAGCAAGCCGTCGGCGACCGAGCCGAGCGTCGACAGCGCGGCGGCGAGCGAGAATGAGCCGATTCCGTTGGCCAAGACACGTCCGGCCAAGCCTCGACAGACCTCGAGCGAAACGCCGAGCATCGCCGCCAGCTACGTGGCGAGCCTGGGCTCGTCGGTGCCGCCGACCCAGCCTTCGCCCGGCACCGTTGGCGCGAGCGTGACGGCAGCGGCCGCGGATCGGGAAGACCACAGTCGGAAGGAGCCGTCTGCCGTTACGCGAGCCGCGCCCGCGCCCGATGCGCCCCAGGACAGCGTCGACCAGACCCGCATCGCCGTGCCGCGGCCGGCGCTCGCGCTCAGCGCCGCGCCGGAACCATTCGACGCCGACGCGGACGGCGAAGACACGGAAGTGGTGGATCGCGACGCGATCCTCGCCTCGCGTCGTCAAGCCCAGGCGGCGAGCGAAGTAGAACCCTTGAGCGAGCCTCCGGAGGAGACGTTGCTGCCACCGTCTACGCCCACGGCCGCATCCGGCCAGGCGATGGAGCACATTCGCCGCGAGGTTTCGGCGGTGGCGCCCCCGCCGGTCGCCGATGAGCATCCCCCGCCCGCCACCGAGACCGACGCTCCGGTGGCCCTGGACTTGACCCCCACTCAACCCCCAGCGCCGGCCGAGCCAGACGCCAACCTCTTCCTGGCCAGCCTGGGCAGCGCTCGCGGGGCATTGAGCTCGCCTCGGGCTCGCTGGGCCGCCGGGGCGGGAGCACTCGTCATTGGCGTCGCCGCTCTCGTCATGGTGACCTCGGGATCCAGCGAACCGGGCGATGCCGCGGCGGCGGCAACCCTTCCGGCCGCTGCCGCGCAAGTCGCCGAGCCGCAGCCCAACCAGCCCGAAGTCGAGTCAGTGGCCAGTCCGCCGGCAGCCACCGAGGAGCCGCAGGCCGCAGAGGCCCCGGAGCCTGCGCCCGTGGCGATCAGAACAGTCGCAGTGCAAGTGTACCCCGCCGATGCGGTCATCTACAGCGGTGGGGAGCGGCTCGGCAAGGGCACTTTGGAGATCCGCGTGCCTGCGGGCGAACACAGGGTGCTGTTGGTCAAGCGCGATGGGTACGCGTCGCGACACGTGTCGGTGGATGGGTCCGCGTCGGACGCCAACATTGCTCTCGTCAAGCAGGGTGCGGTGGATGCGGCCGACGACGAACGAGTCGAGGAAGCCGAACCGGAAGCGGCTCCTGCGACCGAGCGTGCGGCTCCTGACCCGCTCGCGGTATCGGTGCCGCCCCGCGACGACCCCTACGCCAGCGTTCCGGGCCCCGAGCCCGAGCCGGCCAAGACGAAGCGGGCGACGCCCGCTCGGGACGACCCCTTCGCGGCCGTCCCGGCCGGAAAGAGCGCACCCGGTCGCTGGGAAGAGAATCCGGGGTTCTGACCCCCGCGAACGTAGTCTGCGGGGCTCGGTCGATATCCGTACATGTGCCGCATCCCCCCGACCCATCGGTGAACTGGGTCACGCAGCGACTACACTACCGGGCCTTCGATTTCCGCCTCCACCACGACGCCATCTGCGATCTCGTCGAGCGGCAGCAAGTTGCCCTCGATGTCCTTGCCGTCCACTCTGAGCCGGCGGACGCCACGGCATCTCGAAGCTGAATTGCTCACCTTGATGGTGAGCTGCCTGCCGCGAAACGCTCGCTGCAGCGTGAAGCCCGGCCAGTTCGAGGGAATGCAGGGATCGATGCGGAGCCCATCGATCTCCGGACGGACACCGAGGATGTACTGCACAGCGCTCAGGTAGCTCCAGGCCACAGTCCCGGTCAGCCACGGCACCCGTGACTTGCCCGCATTGGGACTGCAAGTCGCGTAGGTCGTCTGGCTGTGCACGTAGGGCTCGATCTCACGCACCTCCGCCCGGGTGTTGTACGCCGCCGGGAGATAGGCCCGGTGGTACTCGTAGGCCCGGTCACCATTGCCGAGCATGCATTCGGCCATGACCGCCCAACTCTGCGGGTGGTTGAAGATGCCCGCGTTCTCCTTGATGCCCCGATTGTAGATGACGCCACCCATCACGGTTCGGGGAGTGTGCTCGAACGGAGGCGCACTCAGCATCAGCCCGTAGGGCGTGGCGAGGTGGTCGTGCATCGACTGCAGAGCTTTCCGAGCTTGCTCAGCTGTGGCCGCACCGCTGATGACCGCCCAGGCTTGGGTGTTGAGATACACCTTGCCCTCGCTCATCTCCCGAGTGCCGTACCGCGTGCCATCTTTGCCCGTGGCCCAGATGAACCACTCGCCGTCCCAGCACGTCTGCTGGATCGCAGCGTCGAGCCGATCGCGCTGTTCGTGAGCCCACTCGGCCTGGTCCGGCAACCCCAACCGTTGCGCGATCTCGGCATAGACCCCCAGTCCCAGCCGGACCTGGAACGAGACCATCACACTCTCGCCGGTGTAGCCGAGGTTGCAGCAGTCGTTCCAGTCGGCGGCCAATCCGCTGGGCAACCCGTTGCGTCCGGTCCGCTCCAGATTGAACTCGAGCGCTCGACGGAGATGCCCCAGCACGGTGGCTTCTCCCTGGTCGGCGTAGGGCAGTACCTCGAGGTAGAAGTCGACGTCACCCGTTTCAGCCACGTATTCGGGGACGGCGTGGAAGAACCACAGGCAGTCGTCGCTGCGGTATTGCTCCTTGGCCGGTGCCCGCTCCCGACCCGGATGATGATCGAACGGTTTGATCAGCGAGATGGCGCCCCCGGATGCCACCTGGCCCGTGAGCATCAGCTGCAGGCGATCCTTCACGCCTTCTCGCAAGAGCGGAATGACGCCCAACAGATCCTGCACCGTGTCGCGAAACCCCAGCCCGTCACGCTCGCCGTTGTAGACCAACGAGGCGGAGCGGGACCAGGCATAGGTGACGAGCGCGTTGTACGCATGCCAGACGTTGACCATGCTGTCGAATTCCGGGTCCGGTGTCTCGACTTGCACTGAGCCGAGTCGACGGTGCCACGCGGCCTTGAGCTTCTCGAGCTCCTGCTGGCAACGCGCCGGATCACCGAATTCGGAGGCGATGACCCGGCCGTGAGATTCGGGAGTGCCCAACCCGAGCATCACGATCAGCTCTCGGGACTCGCCGGGCTCGAGATCCAGGTCAGCCTGCAGGACTCCGACCACGTTCTCGCCAGCCGTCTCGAAGTTGGTCAAGCGGCCACGCTCCACGGCGCCCGGCCGGGCGTAGGTGCCGTAGCTGCCGAGAAAATTGTCCCGCAGGGTCTCGAACCCCACCACCGGTGCGCCGCTCAGCTTCATCCAGTACCGGCCGGGGTTGCCCAACTGGTTGGGATCGAACGGATCGTGCGGGTGAGACGCGATCGCGAGCATGTCGCCGACGAAATTGGCCTTGGTCACGAACGGCGAGTACTGCAGGTTGGTCAGATCGCTGAAGAGATGACCGACGCTGGTGAACTCGCAGAAGGTGAAAATGCTCAGCCGGCGGGGATCCTGCGAGTGATTCTTCACGCGCAGTCGCCAGTACTCGAAGATCTGCCCCAGCGGCACGAAGTACGTCGACTCCGTTTCGATCTGAGCGTACTCGGACGTGATGATGGTGTAGGCCGTACCGTGGCGGCAGGTGGAGCGGTACTCACGGAGCGGTTTGCCGACTGGCTGCCAGCTGGCACTCCAGTAATCGCCCGTACTACGGTCACGGACGTAGAAGTACCTGCCGGGCTGGTCGAGCGGTACCGAGTTGCCTCGCAGGCGCAGAAACCGGTTGTTGAGGGCGCTGCGGTAGAAGCTGTAGCCTCCCGCGTGGTTCGTGATGATGGCCCCGTAGTCGGTCGTGCCTAGATAGTTGCTCCACGGCCGAGGCGTGTCCGGTCGGTCGACGACATATTCCTTGGCCTCGTCGTCGAAGTGTCCGTATTGCATTCCGAGAACTCCTGCCCCTGAGCCCGGAGACGTTACTACCAGACTGCCTCCGGCATGAAAACCGACTCGCGCTGAGACGTGGTGGTGCGCGGCCGCGGTCGAGGAGGGATCGGCGCGCGGAGGTCATCCCGCTGTGATATCGCCCGAGCTTGCCGCGACCTGGCCGCACCAGGTCCCGCAGTTCCCAACCGGCTGCGCAGCGGGTATAGGGGCACCCACCATGTCCTACCATAGGATTCTCGCCCGGGGACTGCTGGGTGGCGCGGTGGTGTTGGCTTCCGGTTGCATCCAGCGGCAGCCGGTTCCACCTGGCGGCGTCCGTCCCGCGCTGACGTCGACCGTGCAGGTTGCGCTCGGCCAGCGTTACCAGACGCTCGAAGGATTTGGAGCTTCCATCGCCTGGTACTTGCGTGAGGCGGCGGGCCATGAGCGCAGAGACGAGTTGTTCGAGGTGATCTTCCGCGATCTGGGCCTGGACATCCTGAGGTTCAGGAACCGCTACGGCCGCACCGACCCGCAAGATGCGACCCTGCAGGAGGAAGTGAAGCTCTTCCGCGGGGCCACGCAATCCTTGGGACACCCGCCCCAGCTCATGCTCACGTCCTGGTCGCCTCCAGCGCCGCTCAAGGCCAACGGAAAGGAGGGCTGCACGGGCAACAACAGTTGCACCTTGGCCAAGGAGAACGGGCAGTTCGTGTACGCGAAGTTCGCCGACTACTGGGTCATGTCGCTCACGCACTACGCCTCGCTGGGACTCGTGCCGGACTACGTGAGCATTCAGAACGAGCCGAGCTTCATCCCTCCCTCCTGGGAAGGCTGCAAGTTCGCGCCGACCGAGACCGACGACTACCCCGGCTACGACCAAGCGCTGCGTGCCGTACATGCCAAGCTCCAGCGGTTGTCCTCACCGCCGCGCCTGCTGGGCCCCGAGGTGCTGGGCATTCACTGGGAGTTGCCGCAGACGTACTTCCGGGCGTTGGATCCCAAGCTACTCTACGGGTTCGCGCACCACTTGTACGAACGCGGGGACGACGGGGTGTGGGATTGGCGCGACCCCGGGCCGGACAGCTTCGTGGACGAGATGCAGAGCGCTGCCCGGGTGGCTCCGGGACTCCCCATTTTCCAGACCGAGTTCAACACCGACGAGGATCGGGGGACGGACGGCGGGCTGGAGACCGCCTGGCTCATTCACAACTCTCTGGTCGAGGAGAAAGTGAACGCCTGGCTGTACTGGGATCTCGTCTGGGCCAAGCGCAAGGGCCTGGTGTCGATCAACGGGAGCGCCTACCAGGCGCGGGATCACTACTACGCCTTGCGCCACTACGCTCGGTTCACCGACCCGGGGTATGTGCGGGTGGGCGTAGCCGCTGACTCGCGTGACCTGCGAGCGTCGGCGTACATCGCACCGGATCAGAGCCGCCTATCCCTGGTGGTGTTGAACGTCGGCAACCGGGATCGGGCGGTGGTCGTCGACGCGGGCGGCTTTTCTCACGCGCAGAGCGACACCTATCGCACGGTGTTTCGGCCTGGACGGTCCAAGCCGTGGGTTAGCCTCGGCAGTCTGCCACCGGATTCTACCGTGGTGCTGCCGAGCCGATCCATGGCTACGGTGGTGTTCGAGTAACTGGGGGAGCACAGTCGGTACAGTCACGCCGCACCAACGAATCAAGAGATGCTGGGCAGAGTAGAAACGGATCAGACAAGCACCGAGCGCACGGCGGGGCCGCTCTACCGGTTGCTGGCCCTCAGCTGGCAGTACCGCGCCCAGTGCGTGTTGGTGTTCGTGCTCCAGGTCGTCCTGCTGGTGCTCGGCGTGGCCGGGCTCGGGCTGACCGGTGTGGCGATCGACGTGGTGCGCCGCGGCCTCGATTCCGCCGCTATCGCACCGCGATGGCCATTGGGACTGCACCCCCCCGGCGACTGGTCCCAGCTGCAGTCCCTGTTCGCCATCGGGGGATTGGTGCTGGTCATGGCGGCGACGCGGGCGCTCTTGAGCTACGGCTACGCGGTCGCGATCGGACGGGTCGTGCACCTGCGGTTGGTGCCCGAGCTTCGCACGCGAGTGTTCGACAAGGTCCAACGCCTCAGCTTCCGCTTCTACGACGAGCATGCCAGCGGTTCGATCATCAATCGGGTCACCGGCGACGTGCAATCGGTGAGGGCATTCGTCGACGGCGTTCTGCTGCAAGGCGGGATCATGCTGCTGTCCTTGGCAGTGTATCTCGCATACATGCTCCGCACCCACGTCTGGTTGACGCTGGCCTGCCTGGCCTTCACGCCGCTGCTCTGGGTCGTGGCCCGGATCTTCGCCCGTTGGGCGCGTCCCGCCTACCGCCGCAACCGTGAGCTCGTGGACGAGATGGTGCTGGCCATGTCCGAGGGGATCCACGGGATGCAGGTCACCAAGGTCTTCGGTCGGGAAGAGCAGGAATTTGAGCGTTTCCGCGCCAAGAATCAGGCGGTCGTCGATCAGCAGCAGAACATCTTTCGAGGAGTGAGTCGGTTCAGTCCCACCGTCGGTTTCATCACCAGCCTGAACGTCAGCGTGCTGCTGCTCTACGGGGGCACGCTGGTGGCCCGAGACACGCTCAGTCTCGGGGATCTGATCGTATTTGCCGGCCTGCTGCAGCAGTTCTCCGGTCAGGTCACCAGCATGGCCGGCGTGGTGAACACCTTGCAGCAGAGCTTGGCGGCGGCGCGTCGCGTGTTCGAGGTACTCGACGCCCCGTTGGACATCCAGAGCCCTCCGGATCCCAAGCCGCTGCGTGACGCACGCGGTCGAGTCTGCTTCGAGGCGGTGGAGTTCGCGTACCAGCCCGGCCATCCCGTGCTGGAGGAACTGAGCTTCGAGGTCCAGCCGGGACAGTGCGTGGCCATCGTGGGCTCGACGGGAGCAGGCAAGAGCACGCTGCTCAGCCTCATCCCGAGGTTCTATGACCCGGCGCGCGGCTGCGTGCTGGTGGACGGCATCGACGTTCGAGAGCTCGACCTCGATGCCCTCCGGCGGAGGATTGGAGTCGTGTTTCAGGAGAGTCTGCTCTTCAGGAGCACGATCGCGGAGAACATTGCGTTCGGGCATCCGGATGCCGACCCGGAAGCGATCGAGCGGGCCGCGAGAATCGCGGGCGCGCACGAGTTCATCGACCGACTTCCCGACGGCTACGCGACCGAGCTCCGGGAAGGTGCCGTCAACCTCTCGGGGGGGCAGCGCCAACGTATCGCCATTGCTCGTGCTCTGCTGTTGGAGCCGACCATTCTGCTGCTCGACGATCCCACGACCGCAGTGGATCCGGAGACCGAGCATGAGGTGCTCCAGGCCATGGAGAGCGCCATGCAAGGACGCACCACGCTGGTGGTGGCCAGCCGTCTGTCCACGCTCCGGCGCGCCCATCTCATCCTGGTGGTCCAGCGAGGCCGGATCGTCGAGCGAGGCACCCACGACGAGCTGATGGACGCCCGAGGCGTGTACTTCAGGGCTGCATCGCTGCAGGCCGCGGACGCCGAAAGCCTGCGGCTGTTACGGTCAACGGGGGTCCGCCGATGAGTCGGAGGCCCCACTACGTGCAGCCGGGGATGAAGCAGCGTCCCCTCGACCTGGGTTTGATTCGGCGTCTGTTCGTCTACACTCGTCCACACGCGCGGCTGCGTAACGCCCTGCTTCTGCTCGTAGTGATTCGCGCCATGCAGCTCCCTGCGATCGTGTGGGCGACGGCCAGTATCATCAGTGGACCGGTGGCAGACAAGGATTGGAGCGGGACCCTCCTCGGCGTGCTTGCCTTCGTCGCCTTCTCGGGGTTGACCGAGTACATGTTCGTCTACCGGATGCGGTTTGCATTACGGCTCGGTGAAGCCGTGGTCCAGGACTTGCGCAACGAGATCTATCGGCACCTCCTCCGCATGCCCATCAGCTACTTCAAGCGCACCCAGGTGGGGCGACTGATTGGGCGCATCACGGCCGACGTCGACGTCGTCAGGGTCGGCGTGCAAGACGTGTTCTTCGTGAGTGCCGTCCAAGCCGGCAACCTGATCGTCTCCGCCGCGTTGATGGTGTACTATGACTGGAAGCTGTTCTTGATCGTACTGGTGATGGCGCCGGTGCTGTGGCTCATCATTCGTCACTTTCGCTTCAAGCTGGGCGAGGCGTATCGGGCACAGCAGGAGAGCTTCAGCCGGGTGACGGCCAGCCTCGCTGAATCGGTGAGTGGCATCCGCGAGATTCAGGGGTTCGTGCGCCAGGATGTGAACGGGGGGCTGTTCGGCCAGCTGATCCACGATCACTCTCGGTACAACATGGATGCAGCCCGGCAGTCCGCGGTGTTTCAACCGTTGCTGGAGTTCAACGGGCAGCTCTTCCTGTCCGCGCTCATCGTCGTGGGTGGCTATCGCGCTCTGGGAGGGCAGACGGAGCTCCAAGCGTTGATCCAGTTTCTGTTTCTGTCCACGGCATTCTTCGCTGCCATCCCCATGATCGGGCGCCAGTACAACCAGTCGCTGACGGCGATGGCCGGTGCCGAGCGCGTGTTCAAGCTGCTCGACACCGAGCCGGACTGGACGGACGATCCTCGGGCCCACGCGCTACCGCCGGTGGCTGGCGCGGTCGCGTTCGAGCAGCTGGTGTTCGAGTACGAGCCGGAGCGACCGGTGCTGCGCCAGGTGAGCCTGGAGGCGGAGGCAGGACAGACCATCGCGTTGGTCGGCGCTACGGGTAGCGGCAAGACCACGCTGGTGAGCCTGATCGCGAAGCTCTACCTGCCGACCGCAGGTCGGCTCACGATTGACGGACACGACATTCGGGACATCACCAGCGACTCCCTCCACCGCCAGATCGCGTGCGTGACCCAGGACAACTTCCTGTTCACCGGGTCGGTGCTGGACAACATCCGTGTGGGACGGGACCGAGCCAGCGACGAGGAGGTCCGAGAATCGGCTCGAGCGCTGGGCGTCCTCGACCTCATCGAGGCGCTGCCTCAGGGGTTCGCCACGTTGGTGGGGGAGAAGGGGGTCGGTCTCAGTCTGGGGCAGCGACAGATTCTGTGCTTCTGTCGGGCCATGCTGGCCGATCCGAGAATTCTCATCCTGGACGAGGCGACGAGCTCGGTCGATACGGTTACCGAAGCCAGGATCCAGGCGGCGCTGGCCAAGCTCCTGGCGGGCCGCACCAGCTTCGTCGTGGCCCACCGGCTGAGCACCATCCGCCACGCCGACCAGGTGATCGTGCTGGATGCGGGCGAGATCATCGAGCGTGGCACCCACCAGCAGCTGCTCGCGCAGCAGGGCAAGTATGCCGACATGTATCGCCAGTTCGTCAGCGCCTCGGAGTTGCCAGCCGAGACCGGCGGCGCCACGAGCTGATGCCAGCTGAGACCCAGCTGAGTTTCAGCGGTAGCCTGCGGATGACCAGACCGCAGTTTCACGCTATCTGTCGCTTCCGGGCAGAATTGGGTGGCAGGGCCTCTGGGGGCGCAGCTACCTTTGGTCTTCAAGACTAACCGCGCGAGGAATTGGTGAGGACATCTGGATCGCTTGGACTGCTGGCATTGGCGTTCGGAGGGGGACCCTGGATATGGGGATGTTCGCAGAGCCCGCCTGACGCGGTAGCGGCGTCCCCGGAGCCGCAAGGCATCCTTATTGATCCAGACACGACCTATCAGACGGTGGCGGGGTTTGGCGCTTCGGTGGCGTGGTTTCAGGGCACCCTGGTCGCACATCCCCTCAAGGACGAGATCTACGAGCACATCTTTGCCGAGTTGGGGCTCGACATTCTGCGCTTTCGCAATCGTTTCGAGCGCACCGACTCCAACGACGGCAACCTCGCGGAGGAGGTCGAGATACTGGAGCGCGCGACCGCATCACTGGGCCATCCCCCGACGGTCATGCTGACTTCCTGGGCTCCATCCGGGCCGATCAAGGCCAACGGCGAGGAGCGCTGCGAGGGCAACGACGACTGCACTCTCCGTAGGGACGGTGGCGAATTCGTGTACGACGAGTTCGCGACGTACTGGTCCGACTCGCTGGAGCACTACGCCACTCTCGGGATCGTTCCCGACTACGTCAGCATCCAGAACGAGCCCGATTTTACCCCCGGCTCCTGGGAAGGGTGCCGCTTCGCGCCTACCGAGACCGATCTGCTGCCTGGGTACGATAGAGCCCTGGAAGCCGTGCACGCTCGCCTGAGCGAGCGTGATTCTCCTCCCGAGTTGCTGGGACCCGAGACACAGGGCATCCATTACAGTCGGGTGGCGGACTACCTGGCGCCGCTGGATACGTCGCTACTTGGCGGAGTCGCTCACCACCTGTATGAGCAAGGGGCCGACGGCATTTGGGACTGGAGGCTGCCGGGCCCGGACAGCTACGCCCGGGAGATGCGCATAACGGCCAACGTTGCTGGCGGGCTGCCGTTGTTTCAGACCGAGTTTGCCACCGACGACGACGGATTCGTGGAGGGGGGATTCGAGACGGCCTGGCTCATCCACAACAGCATGACGGAAGAGGGCACGGCAGCCTTTCTCTACTGGGATCTAGTGTGGCCGGATGGCGGCCTCGTGGCGCTTCCGGGCTGGGATGACGAGGCGTACTGCCCGAGCGACTACTGCATCCGTGACCAGTACTATGCCGTTCGGCATTTCTCGCGCTTCACCGATCCGGGGTGGGTGCGCGTGGAGGCTACTGTGTTCGGTGCGCTGCTCTCGAACGTCAGGGCCTCGGCCTATCTGTCGCCGGACGGGGACCAGCTCACCGTGGTGCTTCTCAACGCGGGAGGGGTTGAGCGAACGGTGCCTGTCGATTTCGGGGCGTTCAACGGTGCCAGTGCCGAGGTGTATCGAACCATCTTTCGGCCGGGCGAATCCGAAACCTGGCAGCAACTAGGTGCTCTGCCGGAGACTGGCGAGTTCGTCCTCGCGCCTCGTTCGGTGCTTACTGTCGTGTTGCGCGCGTAGCCCGCATGCAGCGGCGTCGACCCGCCGGTCCGGCGCCATCACCGCACGCAGGTCAAGTCGCGCACCTCGTCCGTGGGCCCCGCCCAGAAACGGTAGGGGGTGTACCAGAAGCCTGCAGCCAGCCCGGTACTGGCTTGCCGCCAGCTTCCCGGAAGGAAACCGAAGTCACGGAGTGAGCGAGCGTCGAGACTGCTCCCGAGAAGGTCGAAGAGAGACCACTCCTGCAGGTAGCCCACCTGCAGGCCCGAGAGCACGATGTACGCCGCGCGCCCGCCCAGCGAGACCACCAGCCCGCCCGTGTTGCGGAGATTCTCGTGAGTGTGGCGTGCACATGGATCGAGGAGCGTCCGGTCAGCAGGGACACCATGTTGGCACGTCACCAGATGATGCAGCATCAGCGATTCGTTCAGTCGAGAATGAACCGCGCCTCCACTGAGCGTCACGACTGGGGCCACGTGGGCGTGAAACGCTGCAGCGGCGCGGCCGGCGCGCAAGCGGTTGAGGTCCAGCAGGGAGAGGTCCCACTCGTCGAGCTGGAGGCAGCGCCCCCCCAGGCGCCAACGGCTGAGCCGACTCTTCTCCTGACGAGGACTCCCATAGCCGAACGTCGATACGGCAGAGTAGGGGTAGCGCGCGCCGCTTTCGAGGTGGGTTGCCAGTGCGCGCAGCGTCCCGGCATTGTGCAGTGCCGTTGCCCGTCGGACGTCGGGGTCGAGGTCGCAGCCTTGCCAGTACGGGCCACCGCTCGAGGCGCCGGAGTTTGCCAACTGCTCGAAGCGTGCGGCCTCAGCCAGGAGGTGCTCGACGGTCGGCTCGTGTCGTCGCGGGTAGCCGCAGGGCGCGGCGACCGGGTCCGGATGTGGGTGCTCCTCGACATAGCGCACCCGGGTGAAGCACGCGTCGGCGGACAGCTCGGGGAATGCGTCGTGCTCCAGGGCGTGCTCGTCGCCTCCCACCGCGCGTCGCCAATCTTCGCACAGCGCATTGGCGTCGAGCTCCGGTGGTGCTTCGCCGACCAGCGGACCGCGAGGCGTGGAAGCGGGCACCTGAGCGTGCTGCGCACAGCCCGGAGCCAGGCCGAGCAGTGCAGCAGCCAGGGCTGACCGCAACCAACCGCCACGTACCTCTCGCATGGGCGTTGACGTGGCGCCGTTGGTCGCGGACTGCAAGCCCGGGCTGCGGGCTCGCAAAAACGCGGCCCGGGCTCGAGTCCTGGAGCCTGCTCAGTCCTTCTTCTCGAGGCTGTACGCTTTGACGACCTCGGTCTCTCCCTTTGCGACGGGGAACTCTAGCCGCCGAGCCATGGCCGCCACGCAACCCTCGAACGAGGCGTTACCAAAGGTGGACTCCGACACCTCTGCGCGTTTGATCTTGCCGGTTCGGGCGACCCGGAGGGCGATCACGATGCGACCGCCGCCGTGCTTCCTGCCAGCGAACTCCAGCGCGTAGCAGCCGCTGACCCCCGCATCCATCTTGCGGAGCACGCTTCGCACTTCTTCCTTGCTCAACCCGTGCCCCAGGTCGGGTGGGCCTGAGTCCGAGTCGGGCTTTCGTTTCTTCTTCTTCTTGTTCTTCTGGTTCCCCTTCGAATGCTCATGGGCGGTCACGTCCGCCCCGGCTTCGTGGCGCGCCTGCTTCGGTGGTGGTGGCGACGCGCAAGCGGACAGCCACCCAACCAAGCAAAGAGTCAACGCCAAGCGCACGGCGGGGAGCATAGTAGCCAGCCGGCGACCACCAAGGGCATCTCGCGCAAGAGTGTGCGAAAACGTGCAGAAATGTGCGTGCTCCTCCAATTGCAGCGCAACTCTCCAGCGGTGCCGAAGGACGGGATCCTGCGAGGCCCCGAGTCTACCGTCGCACGCACCCTCCCGTCCGAGTCATTGGGTGTATCGCCCTGAGAACGAACCTCTCCGGACGGGTCGGCTCAGTCGGCCCTGGTTCGGATCAGCGAGCGCGCTGCGCCGGGGTTGGGTCGACTACCTGAGCCAGCCCGCCGCAGCGGCGCCGAGGGCGATGAGGGCAATCATCCACGGCAGTGCCACCATCACGGCAGACGGCCGCGCCGGGGCCGGAGCAGGTGAAGCTCCCTCGCGAGCAGCAGCGGGAGGAGACGGGCTCGCAACGTCGTTGGGCCGCTCTGCGAGCGGGTTGATGGCAAAGGCGGAGTCGTCGGACGCGGGGTGGATGCTCTCCGGTTCGGGCTCGATTTCCTCCACGGAGTCCGGCGGAGGTGGGGTGGAAGGATCCCGGAGGGCCGCTCGAGGTGGCACGGCTCCCGCGTCGTCGTCATCGAGCCCCCAGCCCGCGATGTCCACGAAGTCCCCGCCTCCGGCCTCGATGCCACGATGACCCAGGTGGGTGTTGTCTTCGGGCTTGCTGTCGAGCACGCCGGAAAAATCGTGCAGCGCCTCGATGATGAGATCACCGAGCAACTCGGCCGCCGCGGATCCATCGTCATCCTTCTTCTTGGCAGCACGCTGCTTGGCTGCCGCCTGTACCAGCTTCGCTACGTCGTGATACGTGACCGCGCACTTGCGCATGAACAGCACGGTGCTGAGGTCCTTGGCGAAGCTGCCCGCCGACTGGTAGCGCTCGCTGGGATCCCGGGCGAGCGCCTTGGCGATCACGCGTACCAGATTGTCGTCCACCCCTTTCCGGTACTGTCGCGGATCCGGGATCTGCGCGGCCTGAACCTGCTTGAATGTCTCGATGTCGGTGCTCCCGAGGAAGAGCCGGCGTCCGCATAGCATTTCCCACAGGAGAATCCCTGCGGCGAACACGTCCACGCGCTTGTCGACGCCCTGGCCGAGGGTGACCTCGGGTGCGAGGTAGCCGAACTTCCCCTTGACGACGTCCTCTTCCTCTTCCGTGAGGTGCGAGCCAGCTTTCGCCAACCCGAAGTCCACCAGCTTGACCTCTCCATATCGAGTCATCAGCACGTTGTGTGGCGAGATGTCACGATGGACGATCTTCAAGGGCCGTCCCGAGTGGTCTATCGCGTTGTGCGCGTACTCCAGCCCTTCGCAGATCTGCAGGGTGATGAAGCAGGCCACCTCGATGGGCACCACCTGCCTGTTCTGTTGCAGGTAGTCGAGAACGCCCTTGAGGTCTGCGCCGTCGACGTACTCCATCACGATGAAGTGCGCACCAGACCCTTGCCCAATGTCGAACACCTGCACACATCTCGAATGGTTCAGGTACGCGCCCAGACGTGCCTCATCCAGAAACATGTCGATGAACTGTTTGTTCTGTGACAGTTTGGGCAATACGCGCTTGATCGCGACTTTCTTGCGGAACCCTTCTATGCCGGCACTCTCGCCGCGAAACACTTCCGCCATGCCACCGGCTGCGATCCGACCCACCACACGATAGCGCTGCTCGTCACCCATGTTCGGTCCTCGGCTGTTCGAACTCTCGGAGTTTTCGCAATACCACAGCTTGGCCGAGGACTCTGTTCTGCGTCCGTACGCGGGAAATTCGGCTGCGTCGCGTTGCGAGTCTCCCCCGGGACCCCACGCCTCGGGGGGCTTCAGACCCCGGCGTCGGCTCTGGCTGGTTCCCGGCGCAAATTGGGCTGGGTACCGGCGGAAGGGTTCTGGGGTGGGGCCCCGCGGGGGTCCGTGGTGGGGCGGGGTCTTGGTCAAAGACCC
>CAZSVU010000058.1:0-32510 GCA_964610275.1 uncultured Polyangiaceae bacterium
TCCCCCTCGCCCATCCCCCTCGCCCATCCCCCTGCCCATCCCCCTCGCCCAACGCCGTACCAGCCCGCACACTCCGCTTCCCGCAAGGTTCTTGGACCATCGCGGGGTGGCGCGCTATGCGATCGGGCCATGCTTCGTCCCATCGCCGCAATCGTTGCCGCGATCCTCATCAGTCGACCCGATCTGCCCGTGGAGGAGGCCACACGGTACGCGCGCGTGCTGCGAGACGAAGCCAAGGAGCATGGGTTCGATCCCTACACCGGCGTATCCATCATTCACCACGGGAGCGGCTGGATTCCGACCATCGTTTCCGACAACGGTGAGGACTACGGGCTGGGTCAAATCCGGGCTCGCTTCATCGGGGCGTGTCGCGGAGACGAAGATCCGCTGCGTGCGCCGAGCGCCGCCTGCCGGGCCGTCAAGCAGTCTCTGCTCGTCGCCGAGAACAACATTCGCCAGATGGCAGAGCTCATCACCGATCACCGCAAGCTCTGCCGTGAGAAGACCGGCACCGCCAAGTTCCACCAGTGGTTAGCCAGCTACCAGGGGCGCAATTACCCGAAGGAAGACCGTTGGTGTGACGCGAGCGAGCAGACCTGGCAGGTGGTTCGGTATCGCCGGTGGTTGATTTCGGAAGTGCCGAAGCGGCTCGAGGTCGAGCGCAAGGCGAAGAACTCGAACTAATCCGACCGCTGTCACCCCGCCCGGTTGGCATCGCGGGGCGTGACAGGTTGCGGAGATCGGTGCTTGGCGTAGCGGCGCACCGCAGGGCGTCGGGATGCGTGTGGGACGACAGACGTTATCGTAGACGCACGCGATCATCGGCGCGCCGCCGCGCGTCGCGAAGCGTGTGGAACGGCAAGCGTTATCGTGGACGCGCACGACCCGTGCCCACGCGCTGTCGTTCCAGCCACAACGGACCTGAGCCAGCCATCCGGGGGTGAGGTACCCTGCATCTGGGCAGCTTGGCGTCACCCGGTGAGCATAAGGCAGTGAAGCCCCTTCGTTTCGACTGCTGAGGAGGTCTGCATGCGTCGTTGTGTGTCTTCGGTTTCGGCTCTTCTGGTCTGGTCGTGCATCGCGGCGGCTGCGGGCTGCGGGTCCAGCAGCAAGCGGTCCGACTCGAACTCGGCGGGAGGAGCCGGCGACGGCTCGGGCGGAGACGACAGCAACGGGGGTGATGTGGGCAATGGCGGCGCGTCGGCGGGCAGCGCAGGCGTGCCGTCTGGCAGCGGCGGCAACGGGCAGGCCGCCGCAGGCGGACCGCCATCGGGATCCGGTGGCAGCGATGCCGGAGGCACAGCCGGTGAGCCACCGGTCGGATCAGGCGGCAGCGTCACCGCTGGCTCTGGCGGGCAGGCGGGTGGTACCGGCGGCGCGTCGAGCGGCGGCACCGCCGGGCAGTCATTGGGCGGCGCTGCTGGAGGCCCTCTCACTGGAGTTGGAGGGCAAACGCCAGGCGGAACTGGGGGCCAAGGGACTGGCGGCAGTGCCGGTGCGGTCGATCCGCCAGATCAGCCCACCAGTCCATACATCGTCGTCGATCAGTTCGGGTACTTGCCAGACTCGGAGAAGATTGCGGTGCTTCGTGATCCGCAAACCGGCTACGACGCAGCCGAATCGTTCGCTCCGGGCTCCAACTACGCGCTCATCGACGCGCGCAGCGGCACCGAGGTCCTGAGCGGAGCGCCTACGGCATGGAACGGCGGCGCCGAGGATACATCGTCAGGGGATCGGGCCTGGTGGTTCGACTTCTCGTCGGTCACGGCACCCGGCACGTATTACGTCCTCGACGTGGACCAAGACGTCCGGTCGGTGATCTTCGACATCTCGGAAAGCGTCTACGCCGAAGTACTTCGGCACGCCGTGCGCACGTTCTACTACCAGCGTGCCGGACAGGAGAAGCTGGCGGCACACGCTGGCGAGGGCTGGACCGATGGCCCGAGCCACGTGGGGCCGCTGCAGGACGCCAACTGCCGGCTGTACAGCGCTTCGGACGACGCGACGACCGAACGCGACCTGAGCGGCGGCTGGTACGACGCTGGAGACTTCAACAAGTACACCAACTGGCATGCGAGCTACGTAGTGGCGTTGCTGCACACCTATGACGAGCGACCCGGCATCTGGCCGGACAACTGGAGCCTGCCCGAATCGGGTAACGGCATTCCGGACCTCGTCGACGAGATCAAGTGGGGCCTGGACTGGTTGATCAAGATGCAGAACTCCGACGGCTCGGTGCTCAGCATCGTCGGGCTAGCGGCGGGAAGCCCGCCCTCGTCGGTCACGGACCAAAGCCTCTACGGACCGGAGAACACGTCGGCCACGCTGAGTACGGCCGGTGCATTTGCCTACGGATCGAAGGTGTTCCGCAGCGTCGGAGACAGCACCTTGACCGCCTACGCCGACGACCTGCTGGCTCGAGCCGAGAACGCTTGGGCCTGGGCGGACGCCAACCCGAGCGTCACCTTCCAGAACAACGATTCGAGCTCGGGGAGCTCGGGCCTCGGTGCAGGCCAACAGGAAATGGACGACCACGGACGGTTGATGCGGAAGCTCACGGCCGCGATTCACCTGTTCGAGGAAACCGGCACCGCGGCCTACCGCGACTTCTTCGACTCCAACTACCTGAGCATCAACATGATGGATTGGGGGTACGTCTATCCGTTCGAGACGAATGAGCAGTCGATGGCGCTCTACTACACGACGGTCCCCGGCCACACCCAGTCCGTTGCCGACGACATCCTACAGACCTACCGGGATGCCATGTTGAACGGAGGCAACAACTTCCCGGCCCTCGACAGTGAAGCCGATCCGTATCTCGCTCACATGGCCGACTACGTCTGGGGCAGCAATTCGACCAAGTCGGGCAAAGGGTTGATGTTCGCGGACATGATCACCTACGACGTGGACCCTGCCTCCGAGGCCGATGCCGCGCGCGCAGCGGCGCGCTACGCCCACTACGTTCACGGCGTCAATCCGCTCGGTATCGTCTATCTGTCGAACATGTACGGTGCCGGTGCGGAGAATTCCGTGAACGAGTTCTATCACAGCTGGTTCACCGACGGCAGCGCGGCCTGGGATCGAGTCGGCACCTCCACCTACGGTCCACCGCCGGGGTTCCTCACTGGTGGTCCGAATCCCAGCTACGACTGGGCTGACTGCTGCCCGGACGGTTGCGGGAGCGCCGACAACAATGCCATCTGCACTTCCGAATCCCTCGAGCCCCCGCGGGGCCAACCCGACCAGAAGGCGTACAAAGACTTCAACACGAACTGGCCTCTCAACTCCTGGGAGGTGACCGAGAACAGCAATGGGTACCAGGTGCAGTACGTCCGACTGCTGTCGAAGTTCGTGCCTTAGTGCTCTGTCCGACAGGGCGCAGTCGATGTCCTCTGCCGGGCCGAACGCGGGGGTAGCGGCCCGCCAGAGGACAGCCCTGCTGCGGTGTGGCCCGAACACCCAATCTTCTGGGGCACTTTCGATGCCGTGTGCGGTGTCCTCCAGAGCGACCGTCAGAGCACCCGGTACGCGGTGGCTAGCGATTCTCGGTCGTGGCTTACCGGACACAGCACGAGGACAGGGTGGGCGCGGCCGCGACCGCGGCTCTGGCAGCTCCAATGGCGGTCGGTGGAGCCCCAACGTAGCCGCACTGCGTTGTCAGCGTTTCCGCGCCGCGGGGAGCACAAATTGCCATGGGTACCGCCACCCGCGCTTCGTGAGCACCTGATCTGAGCCCGCCACTGAATGCGCATGACGCATGAAATGACGCACCGCGAGATGCGCGACTCCCGACCGCGGGTCCGGTATCCCGTCAAACGGCGCGCTTCGGTTTTCGTTGGCTCGCTACTGACAGTCCTGATAGGAACGGTTTCTACCGCTGCAGACCTTCCGCCCACGGGTTCTCCGCTCGGCTTAAGTCTGTGAGTGTGCCGTCCCGCTGTTCGAGACGGTCGCCAAACCCTCTGCCCAGCGTTCGTCGGAACCCGCGGTAACGAAACACATGGAGCCCAATACGCGATGAGTACGAAGTTGTTTGTCGGCAATCTTGCCTACGCCACCATGGATCACCAGCTCGAACAGCTGTTCAGCGAATACGGCACGGTACTGAGCGCCAACGTCGTACTCGACCGTCAAACCGGCCGCTCGAGAGGTTTCGCGTTCGTGGAGTTCGAAGAGGAGGCAGCAGCACAGGAGGCAATCAACGCCCTGAACGAGTCGGAGTTTGATGGTCGCAATATCACCGTCCGCGTGGCCTACGATCGGCCCCCCGGAGGAGGTGGAGGCGGAGGCTTCGGTGGTCGCGGACGCAGTGACGGTGGAACCCGCGATGGGGGCAATCGACGTGGCGGTGGTGGTGGTGGTGGCGGCGGGCGTGGCGGCGGCGGCGGCGGCGGTGGCCGCGGCGGTGATCGGCGCAACCGCGGTGGAAAGCGCTGGTAGGCCCAGTGAGCAAGCGCATCCTACTCACGGGCGTGTTCGGCCCCTTCGGGGTGGACGACGCCTATGGTCGCAAGGAGAGCTTGATGGAGCTCTTCCACAACCAGGTGACGAAGGCGCAAGGGATTGCCTCCTTGCGCTTTCACCACCGGTCATTCGGTCTGTACTTCTTGGCCGAAAATGTCCAGGCCCCCACGGTGGTGCTGGATTTCCCGTCTCGAGCACGATTCATCAAGGAACTGAAGCGCGAGCGGTATGACGCCGTGGGCATCAGCTTCATCGTGCCCAACGTCACCAAAGCCAAGGAGATGGCGCGGCTGGTCAGGATCCATCAGCCGCACGCAGAAATCATCCTGGGCGGACACGGCGCAGCGATCGAAGACATCGAGAAGATCATCGATTGCGATCACGTCGTGCGCGGAGAGGGCCTGTACTGGCTCAGGCGCTACCTGGGTGAGTTCGAGCACGCTCCCGTTCGCCATCCGGTGTTCCCGTCAGCCGAGGGCAAGCGAATCTTCGGCACGCCGGTGCCCGGCACGGCCGGGCTGCTCGTACCCGGCGTCGGCTGCGTGAACGGTTGCCGTTTCTGCGCGACCAGTCACTTCTTCGGCCGCAAGTACACGTCCTACTTCGAGAGTGGGGAAGAGCTCTACCGCGAGGCCGTGAGGATCGCAGACGAACTCGGCACGAACGACATGTTCGTGATGGACGAGAACTTCCTCAAGAAGACCGATCGCGCAGGCGAAATGCTGGATTGCATGGTTCGCGATCAGCGTCCGCTGACGCTCATGTGCTTCTCCTCCGCCGAAGCCGTCGAGGCGTTCGGCGTGACGAACCTGGCCCGGCTCGGCGTGTCGTTCCTGTGGATCGGCGCCGAGTCGAAGCAGGAAACCTACGAGAAGAACGCCGGACGCGATCTCAAGCAAATCATCAAGGACCTGCGGGATCACGGCATCTACGTCCTGGTGAGTGGGATCCTCTTCAGTGAGCACCACACCAAGGAGAACATCGACGAGGACATCCGGTTCATCATCGAGCTCGAGGGCGTCTACACGCAGTTCATGATGCTCACCCCGCTGCCGGGAACGGCCCTGTACCATCAGTACAAGAAGCAGGGACGCATCGACTGGACCGTGCCGTACGAGGATTGGCACGGGCAGAAGGTGCTCAACTACTCGCATCCGCACTTCACGCGCGAGGAATCCACGGAGTATCTGGCTCGGGCCTTCCAAATGGAATTCGACCAGCTCTCCTCTTCCGTGTATCGAATGTTGGATACGTCCCTGCGTGGATACCAGACACTCTCACGGCTCGGTCGGACCGAACCGTGGCTGGCAGTGCGCGCCGAGCAGATGAGGGCTAGTGCTCAGGACTTGCGCCTGCTCATTCCCACCATGCGCCGTTTCGCCCACGATGCCTTGGAGCGTTCGCGAGCCAACCAGATCGAGAAGCGTTGCGATCGGGTGCTCGGCCCACGCACGCCCAAGATGCGGGCCATGCAAGTTGGCGCCCGCTTCCTGGCAGAGGTCGAGAACCTCCGAGCTGGGCTGGTGGGGAACCTGCGGCAGCCGCACACGATGCGCACGGCTTTCCGCTGGCAGTCGGCCCTGGAAGCGGCCAAGGATCACGCCCGGGTTCACCTTCCGACCTATCAGGAAGAAACCAACGCTCTCGGCCGGGTCTAGCGGCTGCGGAAACCCGGCGACGCTTCACGACATGGCCACCAAAAAGAAGACGCGTGGACCCACTTCGCCCGCACGCGCCAAGCTGGTCAGCGAGCTTCGCACGTACATCACCGCCGCGGTGAACAACACGCGTCGAATCGCCACCACGGAGAAGGAGGCGCGTGAGCTCCAGAAACTCGCGGAACACCTGCGCGCCCTGAGTGAGCACACCGATGCTGGGACCAGCACGGCGTGGAGCGTGCTTGCTTCCATGGCCGACGGTGAAGCCAAACGGCTCAAAGCCCGCTCGCTCGAACTGCAGGGCATGCTCGAAGCGATCGATCGCATGGCCGGCGCCACGGCGGATCAAATCGTCGAGGCGGAGCACCGCAAGCGCCGGCGGCGCAAGTAGCGAGCCCGTCCAGCAACGCCTCCGACTGGCCTTCGCGGGCGGGATCGACAGCTCACCAGCAGCCCAGAGCTGGGCAGGTCACGCCTCCCTGGCTCTGGGCGGCGCCCGGGGATTCAGTTCACGTTGGCGACGAAGTCGACGGTCTCCAGTCCCTGACCACCGGTCCAGATCTCAAACCCGGCGAAGATGCTGGTCAGGTAGGCGCCGCCGGACACGTGGCCCAGTCCCACGGCGTCTTGGATGAAGTTGTTCAGGTCGAAACTCACCGAAGTCGCAGTCTGGTTGCGCACGTACGACACGACCGAGATGCTGCCGTTCATCCCGTACCAGACGGCGTACGTCACGCCCTCGATCACCGCCGACCCGACCAGGGAAACCGCGGGCTGGGCATTCGGTGGGTCGCTGAGCCAGACCATGAGCATGGCGTGGTCGTTCTCTCCCCCCGAGCTGCTGCTGAACCAGACGTCATGAGCCGCATTCCACTCGCCAGAAGCTCCGTTGGAGACCCAGGTCCAGCTGGTCGGGATGCTGCCAATTGAGCTGACCATGATGGGCAAGTTGGAGGCGTTGGTCGTGCGGCCGTTGTTGCTCCCGATGAACGCCGAGGGGAAGGACGGCGGGGAGCCGCTGGTGTCGCCTCCCCCCGCCACCTGCGTGACCTGGAACGTGTTGCCGTAGTACTCCACCGTCTGGCTGCCGCTACCGCCCCAGACGTTGTTCTGCACCACGTACTCCTGGCCGTTTCGGGTGACGTAGGAGTAGTCGTAGTCGTCCGTGAGCGTGCCCTGGCCCTGATAGGGGACGCTGCCGCTTCCACCCGAACCGGTGGAGCCGCCGGTGCCACGCCACCGAATCGGGCGTCCCAGCCCCAGACTCGCCGCGCCTGGCACCACGACGCTGGTGGCCTGTTTTCCGTCGATCTGACCGTGCCAACGTCCCAACGGGAGCTCCGCCCACTCCTCCCGTGCTGGACAATCCGCCGCAGGCCCACTAGGGGATGCGCTCGTTGACCACCCCATCACCGCATCCGCTCCCCTCGTGTCTCCGCCGCGCGCGCGTGTGGGGGTTGCTCGTGCTGCTCTTCGATGCGGCCTGCATGGGCCAGCAGCAGCCAGCCCGGCCTGCCGCTGGGGATCGGCCGACGGAGACTCAGCTCCGGCCTCCGCCGCACTCGGACCCGTCGGGAAGCGCGTCGGCTCAACCGCCGCCTCGTGAGGAAAGCAGCCCACCCACCGCTGCCGAGCCCGCCAAAGTGGAGCCCGCGCCGGCGGCGCGCTACCCATTCCACGAGCCCGTTCTCACGGGGCCGCTGCCCCGCACAGCGCCGGCCATGCGCTATGCGAACCTCACTCCAGCCGCGTGCCGCAAGCTCTTGGCTGAACGCAAGCTGCCTTTCAAGCGGGACCGACGACCCACGCCCGGGGTGGCCACGGCCATGCGCGTCGATGGGCCTCTGCGACGGGTGAAGTTTCTCACACCTGGCTGGAAGAGCAAGTACGGCGTGCTCGACTGTCGCCTCGCCCTGACGCTGGACGATCTCGCCAAAGTGCTCACCGAGCACGACGTCGCGCGCGTGCTCGTGGGCACGGCGTACCGGCCCGGCTCACGCTTGCCCCGAAGCCGCCGCAAGCTGAGTCAGCACGGTCATGCCTTGGCGCTCGACGTCGTGTCCTTCTATCTCCAGGACGGCACCGAGTTGAACGTCAAGGAGGACTATCACGGCGAGATCGGGCAGCCCTCCTGCGGGCCGCAGGCCGTGCTCACCGAGCCCTCCGCGGACGCCATCAAGCTACGCAATCTGGTCTGCGCCGTCGCTCGCGCCGGTCTGTTCCACTTCATGTTGACCCCGAACTACGACGCCGCCCACCACGATCACATCCACTTCGACATCAAGCGTGACGCGACCCGTAGCGTCATTCGGTAGCAGCACGCTTCGGCTGCACGCACCCCGTCGTCGCTGCCCCCACATCGTGCTCGGGGACGCGGCCCGCCCCGAGAGTCCGGGCTACTGCTGAAAGACCCGAACGTAGTCGACCTCGTACCGCGTGGGGAAGTATGTCCCGGAGGGATCCCCTCCAGCGGTACCGCCGATGGCCAGGTTGATGAGCATGTGATGCGGCTGACGGAATGGCGCAAACCCGTCCGGGTTCAGCATGTCGTCGATGGCGGTGTCGTTCATCACCTCGCCGTCGACCAGCAGGGCGATGGTCTGGTCGTTCCACTCCATCCGCCAGACGTGAAATTTCGAATCCCAGTCAGCCACTCCGAACGAGGAGACCGCGGCGCTGACCCCGTCCCAGCGCGCCACCCATTGCTGGTCGGTGCCACAGGCGAAATTGGCATGCAGGTTGCCATTATAGTACTCCATGATGTCGATTTCTCCGTTGGACGGCCACTCGCGAGAGGCGCCCAGCGTCCACCACGCAGGCCACAGGCCAGCCTGGGCAACGATGCGTCCGCGCAACTCGAAGATCCCGTACTGCCAGGTCTGAAGTCCCCAGCCGGCCAGGCTGGTGGAAGTGTACTCGGCGTACTGCCGATTCGTCTTCCAGTCGCCACTGCCCGCCTGGTAGTTCGGGTTCAGAACCTGCTCCCGCCGGCCCTCGATGATGAGGAACCCGGCCTGCACCCAGGCGTTGTCTTCCTGGTACCACTGCAGCTCTTCGTTTCTGGCGAATCCGTGCTCGTAGGTCCAGTTGTCCGAATTGGGTCGCCCTTCCACGTCGAATTCGTCCGCCCAGACGAGCTGATAGCCCGGTGGCACGACGACCGGTGGTGGGGTGGGCGTGCAGGTGCTGGTGGGCGACCCATAGCATTCGACGCGCGCCTCGGCCCAGTCCGCGTGATCGCTGCCATTGCCCCCGTCCTCTGAGACGACCAGGTGCAACTCCTGCACACCGGTCACATCCACGTCGATGGCCGTGCCTCCCCCGGCACCGGTCAGCGTGCTGGTCTGATGAAGCTGGCTGCCATCCCCCCAGACCTCGAATACGACCGAGCCGGCGTCGCGCATTTCGTCGTCGACACCCACCGTGGCCGAGAACATCGTGCAGTTGCCACCCAGCACGTAGCCGATGTCCGACGGCGCGTGCACCCCGAGGCCGTGGCTGTAGACTGTGTCCCCGATGGTGATGGGTCCCCCGTCTTGCGCCACGTCTTCCCCGTTGCTCAAGTTCTTCTCGATCGGCCCATACGCGTTGATCGGATCGGCCATCTCGCAGAGGTCGCTCAGGTAGTAGGCCGTGGTCGTCCCGCCTCCATCTCCGCCCATGCCGACCACCGCACCACCGATGCCGACATCACCGGCGGCACCACCTGAGGCGTCGCCGCCGCTGCCGGTGCCCCCCAGGCCAGCACCAGCGCTGCCACCGCTCGCCGGCGCACCGCCCGTCCCCGAAGCTCCACCAACCCCGGCGCTGCCTCCGGTTGCAGGATTCCCTCCGCTGGCAGGCGCGCCGCCAACGGCCGGCGCGCCCCCCGCCGAGCTGCCGCCGCTGCCAACGCTTCCGCCCAGAGCGGCCGCGTCTCCTCCAGCAGCCGGCATCCCGCCCACGCCCGTGCCCCCGCTGGCCTGCGTGCCGCCGACGCCAGCAACGTCACCCCCAGCTCCGGGGGCTCCACCGATCGCGCTGAGACCCCCGGTTTCCGGCGCTGCAGAACCTCCCGCGCCGGGCACGCCACCGGAGCTCAGACCACCCACCGCCGCAGCACCTCCGGTTGCCGACGCTCCGGCCGTTGCCGTGGCGTCGGATTCGGCGGGTTCGTCTGAGCAGCCAACGCTGGCACCAACCATGGCAAGAAGAAGCAAACTGACGGCCTGCGCTCGGCCATGCTCGGATACGACAAAGTGGTTCATCTCTCTCCCCTGTTCAGCGTCAATTGGGGGACCGCGGCTCGCCGCACGCACCACCGGGCCGCACCGCGCAAGTGTACCTCAGTTGCGGCGCTTGGCATGCGCTCGAAGCCGCGCACAATCAGGGACGGACCGGCTCAAGACGGTCAGACTCCGGGCTGAGTCACATTTTCCGATCCCACGGCCTGGATGCAGCCGGCGGTCGCACCGATCACAAATCCCACTACGCTTCGCGAGCTGCCAACCAACGTCCAGATTCGAGTCCAGCGCGCCCGAGAGCGTCGCCTCCCGAATCGGACTTGTCGCAGCGTTCTGCGAGTACCAGGCATCACGAGCCAACCTTCGTATCTGATCCCCCTCCGAGCCGCTGACGGACTAGGCTCAGCCAAACTCCTTTTCCTCGCCCCGCACCGAAGCCGGGGCCAACGATTCCATGCCCCGCTGGTCGATGTTTCTACTGTTCTTCCTGGTTGCGCTGAGCATCACGGCCGGCGTCCATTTCTATCTCTATCGACGGCTCGTGGCCGCGCCGGAGCTGCCCGCCCCGTGGTTCACGATCGGTCGCGCTGCGCTGATTGCCCTGGGAGTGAGCATCCCGCTCTCCTTCTTTGCCAGCCGGTTGTTCGGGCTCCACACCGCACGCTTCGTCGTCTTTCCCGTCTACATCTGGATGGGTCTGATGACACTGCTGTTCTTCTGCTTCCTGGGGCTGGATCTGCTGCGCGCCGTGTTGACGCTGGCCAGTCGCGTCAGTGGCCATGGGGAGTGGCTCGCATCCCCGGAACGCCGGTTGTTTCTCGCGCGGGTCGTGGCCGGCACGGCGGCGGGCTTGGTCGTGCCGGCTGCTGGTGTGGGCGTGGTCCGAGGACTGGGCCAGCTCGTCGTCAAGCGGGTGGAAGTCACCCTGCGCAAGCTACCGCAGGAATTCGACGGATTCACGATCGCACAGCTGACCGACCTGCACCTGGGACCGACGCGAAACGGTGACTGGATGGCGGAGGTGGTGCGGCGGACCAACGCGCTCGGCGCGGATCTCATCGCCATCACGGGGGATTTGGTGGATGCGACGGTGCGGCAGCTCGCGCCGGACGTGGCGCCACTCCGAGAGCTCCGGGCGCGGGAAGGCGTGGTCTTCGTCACGGGGAACCACGAGTACTTCAACGACCTCTCGGGCTGGATGGCGCACCTGCCCAAGTTGGGTCTGCGCGTGCTGCGAAACGAGCGGATGACGATCCGACGCGGAGGCGCAGCGCTCGACCTTGCGGGAGTGGACGATCCAACCGGACGCCGCTTCGCCCCTGGACATGGCACCGACCTCGAGAAGGCGCTCGGCGGGCGCGATCCAGACCGTCCATCGGTGCTCCTCGCGCACCAGCCCAACGTGATCGACGACGCCCAAGCCCGGGGAGTGGACCTGGTGCTGAGTGGTCACACGCACGGCGGACAGCTCTGGCCGTTCAGCTATCTGGTCGCCTTGTCGCAGCCCTACCTCAAGGGTCTGCACGACCACCGTGGCACGCAGATCTACGTGAGCTCCGGCACCGGATTCTGGGGTCCTCCCATGCGGTTGGGGACCACCGCCGAGATCACTCTGATCACACTGCGGGCCGGCCCGTCCTGAGACGGCGCCCACCGAGCTTCCGACCTCACTGGGGAGTCAGGTTCACCACGGTGGGGGATCCGCTCAACGGCACGACGTGCGCTCCCCGTTCCACCGCATAGGATCCCACCACGGCGTAGCTCCCCGCAGGCTGCGCCGGCTGTTCCACACGCAAACGCGCCGACGGCGTGTACGCGTCCGACGGAGCCATGGTCACGGCCACCGCGCCCGTCTGGGGAGTGTACTCGACCGTTTGGAACTGCCCGGCGTCGAGCGTGAGCCACAGCCCTGCGGGCGCGACGTAGATGCGATTCCGGAAGGAGTCCAGCGGCGTGACCACGACCGCCGTCCCATTCTCGGTCAGGTTGCCGCCAAAAGCCTGCCAGCCCAATTCCGGATGGTTGACCAGGTATGTCGCCGTGTTGATGGCGTGGCCGAAGAAGTTCAGGCCGTAGTCGCCGGTTCGCGGCTCCCACCGCATGGTGTCCGCGAAGGAGTGGAACGCCATGGAGGGGAACCCACCCTGATCGATGTTGGACAGCGAGCCCATCATCCCGCCGTACCCGATGCGCAGCAGATACATGTCGTCGGGGTTATCCCGGTACTCGCTCAAGATGGGGATGGCGTTGAGGCTGGAGCCATAGTGATGGAGCATGCGCTCGAGCCGGTCGACCTTGGCTCCGCCGTACTTGAAATCCCAGTACCGGCGGGCGCAGCCGTTGTAGCCCCAATGTGGAACCGTGGGCATGTAGCCGAGGATGGCGTCGACGCACACCTGCGCCTTGTCGGCGTAGCCGAAGTACTTGGTCCAGGTGTAAACCTCCTCTTGCCCGGTGGAGTCCCAGGCCATCTCGCTGCCAAAGGGGTAGGCCAAAGTGCGCCAGTGGTCGGCGCGGGCGCGCATTCGAGCCTCCAGGTCGGTGGCCTCGGAGGTCATCCCCTCCCGTTGCAGATCCTTCAGCACCTCGAGGAAGATGGACCCGTCCATCAATCCGAACTGGGAGTAGTCGTTGCCAATGGTCGTCATGGCAACGCTGGTCTCGTACGCCTGATTCAAGTACCAGTCCCAGGTGTGGTTATCCACCAATCCAACGTGATTGCGCGCCAGCCGGTACATAGTCCAGTACAGCGCCACCACGTGGGGGTAGTTGTAGGAACGGGGCACTTGCTCGGTGTGCGCTCGTGGCCAGGCTCCCCAGTAGTTCCAGTCGATGCTGCTGTCGTAATAGCCCGACGGAAGCTCGTTCGGCTCGTAGTAGAACAACGTCCGCTTGACGCCGTACATCAAAGAGCCTGAGCTGTACTGTAGGTTGCCCCAGACCACGCCGTCGATGAACTGCTGGTACTGCGCCACCTGTCCCGCATCGGGTTGGCCCCCGAGCTTCATGATGCCGGCCAGCCAAGTGGCGCCGCCATCGTCACCCAAACCGCACACCCACGCGCGCTTCTCCTGGAGCACGACGGCCTCGTCCTCGCGGTCGTACGTCATGACCGACGGACTGCGGCCGAAGTAGTCGTTCGAATCCACGAACCAGGCCGAGGTGGTGAGGAAGTTTCCGAGATCGGACACGGCCTGCGCCGCCGGCTTGGTGAGGTAGTAGTGAATGGTCTGCTGCATCCCGTCGGCGTACGTGACCGTCAGACGAACTCGCCCCCACCCGGAACCCTGCACTGTGTACGCCTGCCAACCACTCGGGGTCGCATTTTCGGGGGTCAGGGTGAGTGCTCCGGCAGGCTCGACGATGAGCGAACTCACACTCGCGCCGTAGTTCAGGTAGAGCTTCCCTTGCAGATCCGTGGGTAGGATGGTTCCCGGGATCCCCACCGCCACGGGACGCTGGTTCTGAACCAAGACGTCTTCGATGTCCCGAATCTCGTCCGAGAGCACGAACCTGAGACCGTAGGTCCTCGACTCCCCCGGAGCCAGGGTCACGCTCGAGGGAGTGTTCCACGGCTGGGCGCCGCCCCATTCGTTTTCGGCATAGGCACGGCTGTGCACCAACCATTCGTGAAACCCCTCGAAGGTGTTGTTCCGTGGCGTTGGATCCGGAAAGACCGGCGTCGGATCCATCGTGGCCTCCGGCGCCGGAATGGGGAGAATCGGCTGGTACGCTTCGAGGGGCGTACCGTTCTCCGGATAGACCACCAGCGCCGGTCCGTGGCCGCTGAGACGCGTCACCTGAACGTAGCCGGCATCCTGACCGATGTAAGGATCCGCGAAGGAGCAGGTGGCGTGAGCCTGGTCCAAGCTGCGACCCGTGATGATGTGGTTGAAGATGAGTGGGATGCCCAGCGCGCCGACCTCGACGGACGCTGCCGAGGAATTCGTGACCTCGAAGCGCAGCGCCAGTCGGCCGCCCTCGCTGACCCAGGACCGGGTGACGCTCAGCGGTGACCCCGACAGCACCGGGTTCAGCTCTGCAGCCGCCAGTACGTCACCCGACGCGCCAAGCGCCGTGACGGGTGTGCGCGACTCGTGCGTGGACAGGTTCTGCCAAGCGCCCGACGTGTCGGTGCGAACCCGCAGGGTGAGGTCCCCCAGGTGGAAGTAGCCGGGGCCCGAGCGAGCCGACAACTGGTCGGCGGGCGTGAAGTCGAAGCCCGGAGCACTCTTGGGCTCCAGTGCCGCGACCGTCTGCGAGTCGGTCGAGAGACGCACGCAGAATTCGGCGGTCTCGAGGTTGATCGTGTTGCCTGAAGTGGAGCAGTTGCCGTCGATCCAGGGCACGTCGCTCAGTCCGCCGGTGCCCGTGGGCGTGCCACCGGTCGAGCCTGCCGCGCCACCGGTAGCCACGGCCCCGCCTGCCGACGGAGTGCCCCCCACGCCGACTCCTGCGCTGCCGCCCATGCCGGTTCCGCCGGTGCCTCCGGCGTTGAGCCCGCCCACACCCGTGCCTCCAGTGCCCGGAGCGCCGCCGACCCCGGTGCCGCCCACACCCAGTCCACCGCTTCCGGTGCCTCCGGTGCCAACTCCACCCGTTCCCCCAGTCCCGGTGCCGCCCGCGCCGGTCGGGGTGCACACTCCGCCAACGCAGCTCGAGCCCGCAGCGCACTGGTTTCCACATGCGCCGCAGTGGCTCAAGTTGGCATTGATATCAACGCAGCTCGCGTCGCACTGCACCAATCCGGTCGCACAGGTGGTGGCACAGGTCCCGTTCGAACAGACCTGACCCGCCGAACACGGCGTGTCGCACGCGCCGCAGTGACTGGCGTGAGAGAGCAGGTCCACGCACATGCCCGAGCACTCGACGAGGCCGGGCATACAGGTGCAGATCCCGGACTGACAGCTTTGGCCGGTCAGGCAAGCGCTGCCACAACTCCCGCAGTTCGAGACGTTCTGGGTCAGATCGACGCAAACCGAGCCACAGAGCGTCTGCCCTTCCGCGCAACCACCAGCGTTTCCACTGCCCCCGCTGCCCACTGCCGTGCTGCTGTCACCCGCCACACCGTCGCTCGCCGTGTCGCTCGAGCTTTCGTCGCCACAGGCGAGCACACCCAGCGCCAGCAGGCTCGCACCCACCGCCCGGAGAGAGAGCTTATGCATAGTCTTCACCACCACCCTGCTAGTCGCGTAGGTGCACATCCGGGTGTCGTCCGATGCGGGATGCACCCGACATCCCGCATGTCACGCGACCGGCCCAATGGCCTGCTCGCACCAAGATCCCTGCCCCTGTCGGGCACTCTGCACTGTGCGCACGTTGCGCCCTGGTCCTCCCCACTGCCGACAGAACGCGCCAGCGCTGGCGACGCCCCTGGCCTCAGTGCTCGGTCACGGCCGGAGCGCTCGGTAGAGGTACGGCAAGCTCGTGTCCATACGGTAGGCAATGCCCGAGTGCGTGTCGTCGAACTCTTCGTAGCGGTGCGGAACGCGCGCGCGGTGCAGCTGCTGCGACAGCTGCCGGCACCCATAGTGAATGTGGTACTGGTCGCGCCACCCACAGTCGATGAAGAGTCCGCGCAGCGACCGGAGCTCCTGACGGTACCGTGGCACCAAGTGAATCGGGTCGTGCCGCAACCACGCCTTCCACCGCTCCGGGAGCAGCTCACCGGTTTCCAGGTCGAACGGGAGGCGGAACCCGTTCGGAGCCGATGGAGCGGGATCGTAGCTCGCCGCCATCCCCAGGGACATCAAGCACATCACTTCGGCACCGCTCGGCTTGGGATTGCGCCAGACCTGCTGAAGGAATCTGGCTACGCGACCATCATCGTGCCCCGGCACGAGCTTCGCCGCAGCCTTCCGCACGTCGCACTTTCCCGCTCTACGCGGCGGACGGCGGTACTTGGCGAGCTCCGTGAGCGTGTTGGGCCAATCGGTGCGGTAGACGAAGTCGAAGTACGCATCGCCGGAGTGATCGGCAATCGCGCCCCAGTAGCGCGAACACTTCATGCCGTGAATGATGGCGGCGTAGCCTCCCGAAGAATGTCCGAAGCAGCCGCGGTGCTCTCGGTCCGCCAGCGTTCTGAACTCACGGTCCACGAAGGGTATCAACTCGCGAGTGAGGTAGTCGGCGTACCGTCCCATGGCGCTAGAGTTGATGTACTGGTTGCCCCCGAGTGCCGTATAGCAGTCCGGCATGACGATGATCGCCGGCCCCATCCGTCGCTCGGCCACCAGGCGAGCCGCCCGCTCGGGTAGGTTCTCGTCGAAATTGCGCCAAGCAGCGTGCGACCAGCCGGATCCGGTGTACCCCACGAGATCGAAAAGCACCGGGAAGCGTTTCGCGCCACGTCCTCGGCTGTACTGGGGCGGCAGCCAAACTGGGAACGACCTCACGTGCGGGTCGCCCAGCGGATTGCCGGCCAACACCTTCGAAGTGTGCTCGACGACGACGACCTGCCCACTGCTACTGAGCTGCTGCTTGCGCGCCATGCCTTTCCCTCCAGATCGACTGCAAAGCCAACCTCGGCTGGTTGGGGACCGTGCCCACCGGGATGCGGCACCGGTCGCTCCGGAAGTGTGCCTCGGTGCCGACTGGGGCTTCAACGAGCAAAGCAGCGCGAATCGAATCAGTGCCCGCTCCAGGCACAAACGAACGGACCGAAGCAGCGTCCGGTCGAGCCACGATGCCCGCTTGGCAAGCGGTCTGCCTGCCCCCGATTGCCACAGTGTCCCGGTGAAAATCGGCAATCGCATGTCGCATCCTGATTGACACACTCCGGGGCGCCACGGAAAACTCCCCGGCTGGGAGCCTTGTACCTACTGGAGAAGCGGATCGGCATCGACGTGCTGTTGGAGGAGTAGCGCAGGCGGCAAAGTGCGCGACGCAGCTCGCCTGGGAGCGGTTCGACGCGGCAGTGAATCTCAATCTGCGCCGAAAGGGCTGGTGACAGAAGTGACTTCCGGACGAAGCGAGTTTCCCATGCAGACGCGGCGGGTCGGAGAAATCATGATCCCGCTCGTGGACTACCCGCACTTGCCGGTCTGGTCCTCGATTCTGGACGCCGTGCAGATCATGCAGACGGCTTCGCTGGACGTTCGGGGTCGGAAGTCGCTCCCCCGCATCGTCCTCCTCTTCGATCTGGATGGTTCGATTGCCGGAACCGTTCGGAGACGCGACCTCATGCGGGGTCTGGAGCCCAACTTCCTGGTGGCCCAGCCCCTGGAGTACCGGCGCAAGCTGTTCGACGTCCAGATCGATTCGAATCTCTCGGAGCTGTCGTTCGATCACGTGGTGAAGGGGATCCGCGAACAGGCCCACCGACCCGTCACCGACGTCATGCGACCCATCGAGCGAACCATCAGCTTCGACGATCACGTCATGAAGGCAGTCAACGAAATGGTGACGTACAGCTTGAGCATCCTGCCCGTCGTCCGGGGGCAGAAGGTGGTGGGCGTCATCCGAACCGTCGACGTGTTCCACGAGCTCGTAGGGTTGTTGCTGCAATGAGCGAGCCCGACGCCCGGGTGGTGCCGCGCTATCCCACCTCCGCCCCGCTTGCGAGCCCCGGTCCGATCCGGCGCCGACAGCTCGAGTGGAAGCGGCCGTTCTTCATCCTGCTCGGGATCGGGCTCTTCCTCGCAGTCTGGTGGTCGCCGCCCTGGAGCCCGGCGGTGGATCTGGAGGGCAAGGAGTTCGTGCTCAACCGCGAGGGCAAGCTCTCGCTCGCGCTCTTCCTATTGGCTGCCACCTGGTGGGTCACGGAGGTGATCCCGATCGGGATCACGGCCATCACCATTGGAGTGATGCAAGCACTCCTGGCGATCCGTCCGGCCCGAGTTGCCTTCACCGACTTCATGGACCCCTCGGTCTGGTTCATCTTCGGCTCACTGACCATCGGTATGGTCTTCACCAAGACCGGGTTCACACGTCGCCTCGCCTACAAGATGCTGTCCATCGTCGGCGAACGCACCAGCATGATCTACCTGGGCTGCTTCCTGATGACGGCGGGGCTCACCCTGGTGATGGCACACACGGCCGTGGCGGCCACCGTCTACCCGCTCTTCCTGGCGATCTACGGCCTCTATCAGGAGGACGGGCGCCCCACCAAGTTCGGCAAGGGGCTGTTCGTCGGAATGGCCTTCGTGGCCGGCGCGGGCAGCATCATCACCCTCCTCGGTGCCGCCCGCGGTGCGGTAGCTCTCGGCTTCTTCAAGGAGATCACCGGAAAGGGCATCTCCTTCTTCGAGCTCAGCTACTACATGTTCCCGGTGGGCCTCTCGATGACCCTGCTCTTGTGGGTCTACATCATGCTCTGGTATCGACCCGAGAGGTCGAAAATCCCGGGTCTACGCGAGCGCGCCAAACGCCTCTACGCCGGGCTCGGGCCCATCACCCGAAATGAGATCATCGCCGTCGTGATCGTCGTGGCGGTGATCGCCACACTGAGCCTGCGCTCGTTCGTTCCGGCGGTTGGCGCATTGGACAAGAGCGCCGTCCTGCTCACAGCCACCGTACTGTTCTTCGTCTTGAAGGTGGTCACTCTGGACGATCTCGAAGGCACGCCGTGGAACATCGTCTTGCTGTTCGGCGGCGCCATGAGCATCGGCTTCTGCCTGTGGCAAACCGGCGCCGCTGAATGGTTGGCCGTGACGTGGCTCACCCTGTTCCCCGATGCCCCTTGGTTCCTGTTCATCATGGGCATCGCCTTCTTCGTTCTCGTGATGACCAACCTGATCATGAACGTGGCGGCGATTGCCATCGTGTTGCCCGTGGCGCTCAAGATGGCCGAGTACGTTCACGTCGCGCCGGAAGTGATCATCTTCTCGTGTCTGGTCACGGCGGGAATGCCGTTCCTGCTGCTCGTCGGTGCCGCACCCAACGCCATCGCCTACAACAGCAAGATGTTCACGCCACGCGAGTTCTTCACGGCCGGCGTGCCGGCTAGCCTGTTGCTCATGTGCCTGCTCAGTGTGTTCGTCTGGGTCATCTGGCCCATGATGGGCATGCCGGTACTGTTGCGATAGGGTTGGGTTCGCGCTGGCTCGCAACGTCAGGACACACGGGTTCGGCGGCGCTGGCCCCGACTGGGTGCCGACGAACGCAGGCGATCGAGATGTTGCGCGGCTCGGGCGAGGAAACGCGAGCGCGCATAGCCGTGCTCGACGATGGGTCGCGGATAGTCCATTCCGAGTCGAACTCCGGCCTCTTCCAGAACCGACTCGGGTGCGTCCCAGGGATGGTGGATGTAGCGGGCGGGCACCCGCGCAAGCTCCGGTACCCACCGGCGAACGTAGTCGCCCTCAGGGTCGAACTTCTGCCCTTGCAACACGGGGTTGAAGATGCGGAAGTGCGGCTGCGCGTCACAGCCGCAGCCGGCTGACCACTGCCAACCCGCGTTGTTCTGCGCCGGGTCGCCATCGACCAAGTACTCGAAGTAGTGGGCCTCGCCCCGCCGATAGTCGATGAGCAGGTGCTTGGTGAGGAAGCTCGCGGAGATCATGCGTGCACGGTTGTGCACGAAACCCTGACCGAGCAGCTGTCGAGCCGACGCGTCCACCACCGAATAGCCCGTCTTGCCGAGCACCCAGGCCTGCCACCCTGCCTCGTCGACCTTCCAAGGGAATCCAACGAATTGCGGTCGAAACGGCTGCGACAGTACCTCGGGGCAATCCCACAGCGTGCTGTGCGTGAACTCGCGCCAGACCAGCTCGTTCAGAAAAGCAAAGCCGGCTTCCGTGTCACCCAGAACATCCTCCACCGAGGTCCACACCTGGCGCACGGAGATCGTGCCCGCCACGAGATCGGCCGAAAGTCGGCTGGTGCCCTCGAGATCCATGCGATCTCGATCAACGGAGTACGACGTCGCTCGCTGGGCCAAGAACTGCCTCAGGCGCTTCCGGGCCGCCCGCTCTCCGCCTTCGACCACCGCCGGGTTTCGGGTGACCCCGAGCGTCTCGCAGCTGGGAAGCGGCGTCCCATCCGCCGAGACGGAACGTGCCACCCGTGGCAGTGACCGGGGGCTGGCAAGGGGTCGCTCAATGCTCGCGTGTCGGTCGAACGCCCGCGCAAACTGCGTGAACACGGAATATGGCTTGCCGACGCCAGTCCGCAGCGTTCCGGGGGGATGCAGCGTCAATCCTTCGAACAGCTCGAAGCGCTCGCCCAAGGCCGTCTTCACTCTGCGGTCGCGCTCCGCTTCAGCCGGATCCACGCGCCGATGCGCCACCACACGATCCGCCTTCCAGCGACGCAGCAGCCGAGGGATCACCTCGTGGCTTCTCCCCTTGACCACCACCAGGCGCGACCCACGCTGCGCCAGGCTGGCCTCGAGCTCGTGGAGCGAATCGAGCCAGAACTGCATGCGATGGGGCAGCTTTCGAGCGCGGGCGCGCGCAAACAGGTGCGGCTCCAGGACAAACAAGGGGATGACCTCCCCTCCGCTGAGAGCACGGTGCAACGGGGCATGGTCGGCGAGACGCAAGTCCCCGACGCGGAACCAAACCACCGTCCTCATTCGCCCTGCCTTCGCGGGTCGAACGTCGACCTCGTGGTCACGCGGCTGCCTCGTGCGGGGGTGCGGAAAGCACCGCCTTCAGTGCTGCAGCCAGATCGGGATGCAGGAACCCATAGCCGCTGCGCTGGGCGGCACGAGGCACGACTCTCTGAGAAGCAAGCAGCATCTCACTCATCTCTCCCAACGCCAGCCGCAGTGCCGCACGCGGCACGGGCAGGACGGCAGGCCGTCGGAGCACACGACCGAGCACTCGCGTGAACTCGGCATTGGTGACGGGCGCAGGCGCGACCAGGTTCAGCGCGCCGCGAATCGACGTGTTGCGGGCGGCGTGCAGAAGCAGTCCGATCACGTCGTCCACGTGAATCCAGGGCATCCACTGCGCTCCGCTGCCCAACCGTCCGCCGATCCCCCACCGGAACGGCGTCAGCATCCGCCCCAGCGCACCGCCTCCGGGAGCGAGCACAATCCCAATCCGCGCACAGACAACGCGGATGCCGAGCTCTTCGGCCGCTCGGGCCTCGCGCTCCCACTCGGCACAGACCTCGGCCAGGAACCCGTCTCCGGGCGGCGAGCCCTCGACGCACTCCCGATCGCCCTGATCGCCGTAGACACCGACCGCGGACGCGGACACCAGCACCCGAGGCTTCGTCGGCGCGGCTGCCAATGCCGCTACCAAGTTCCGAGTGCCGACCACTCGACTAGCTCGGATCCGACGCTTCTTCTCCCTCGTCCACCGGCCCTGAGCGACGGGATCGCCGGCAAGATTGAACACCGCGTCGACCCCGCGCAGCGCCTCGGTCGGCACCGGGCCGGCCTCCGGCTCCCAGCGCTGCACCACCACGGATCCGAGCGCCCGCTGTGCGCGCTCCGGATCTCGGCTCAGCACCGTGGCGTCCGAAAGCTCGGTGAGCAACTTCCGACCCAATAGGCCGGTTCCTCCGGTGATGAGTGCTTTCACGTCGGCGTCCTGCTCGCCTTCATAGTAGCGGTGCGGCCCGCGTGGAACCCGAGCCCAGCGCAAATCGCAGGCCACGGCTGTCTGCTGCTCGGCCGCCCCACCCGAATCTAGAGGCCTGGGCGCGGCTTTCTACGGTGCCGGTTCAGCCGGTCGGCGTGTGCCCGACCGAGCCAACTGTCGCACGGCGGTCAGGGCCTCCGGTACGTGGGCGTGGGCGCGAAGCTGCGAGGAGAAGACGAGTCGGACGACGCCGTCCGAGCCGATCACGTAGGTCACTCGCCCAGGCAGGAGCCCGAGGGTCCTGGGAACTCCGTAGAGCTGGCGAAGCCGCCCGTCCGCGTCGCTGATCAGGCGGAACGGAAGCTGATGACGCTCGACAAATGCTTGGTGGCGTTCGACCGAGTCCGAGCTCACTCCGACCACCGCCGCTCCTGCCTCGACGAAGCCTTCGTGGTCGTCGCGGAACGCGCAGGCTTCCGCGGTGCACCCGGGTGTGTCGTCCTTGGGGTAAAAGTAGAGCACCACCGGACCCTGGGCGAGCAGCGCGCTCAGGCGTACCTCCTGGCCGCTCTGATCCAGGGCCGCGAAGTCCGGGGCACGATCACCGACGCCAATCCTGTCTGCCATGCTGTGCTTCCGTCCTCAGGGCCGCCGCGCGTAGCGGTAGATGGGGGGATGCTTGCCCTCACTGACCGTGAAGTATCCGTCCGCCGTAGCGGTGAACGCGATCGCCTCCCCCTGTGGCTCCTGCTGTAGTGGAACGCGACAGGGCTCGGCTCGCAGCGCCTCCGCAACGCTCTGCGCGGAATTCCGAGGCCACACGTAGGCCCGCGAGTAGGTCCGAATGAGGATGGCACTGCCGTCCGCTGCGATGTCGCCACCCGTGACCAGCAAACCACCAGGCGTGGCGGTTGGCAGGCGCAGCGTGGCCACCTGCTCGAGGTCGTTGTGTTTCTTCCGCCGGTGCGGCGCGCGCGCCACGAACACCAGCGCCCTCCCGGTAGGTTCCTTGGTGACCACATACAGATCGGACGTGCTCGGATCGACCATCAGGGTCTCCGAGTCGTACGAGCTGCCCTTGGGGTAGTCCAGCCTCAGCTCGTCCACGTCGTCGAGCCTGCGCTTCTTGGCCTTCTGCTCGAGCTCCACCTCCGGCTCGAGCGTCCGATACACGACGACCTTCTTCCGTCGCTGCTTGTTTCCGCCGATGTCGCCCACATACAAGTACGATTCGCCTGACTCGGGCCCCGGTCCGACCGCAATGTCTTCCCAGTCGTCGGCCTTGGCCTGCCGGAGCAGGTAGGTCCCGAGCTTCCGCCCGTCGCTGGACATGGCGAACAGGCAAGAATCACTCCCGGAGTCGTTGTGCGTCCAGAGCACACCGGAGTTCTGACGGCTCGCTGCCAGTCCGGAAGCCTCCGTGATGGACTTGTCATCGACGGTGCCGACCTGCTCGCCCACGGAGAAGCGAGGACAGTCGCTCCGGCCGGGGGGCGGCGAGTCCGGGGTAGTGCTGTCGGCAGCGACCGTCGGCTCTGCACTCACTGGCGCGGGCGGACGCTTCGAACCCGCCGGCTGCTCGCGGGGCTCGAAACACCCGATCAGCGCAACCGGTACGGCCAAGAACAGGGCGCCCCTCGCGAGGTCTCTGGCTCGGTCGCATCGTGGCATTGCCGAAGAGCGTACTCGCTGCGCCACGTGACGCAAACCCACGCTGCGCCCCGCAGCGCTTGCCGAAGCGATTCACGCCTGCGGCTGTGCTGGCTTCGGAGGCGAAGCGCATGTAGCGAGCCACTCTCCGGTGCGCTGAGCGCCCCGTCGACTCGGCCCCTTGCGACGTCTCAAACCCGTGGACCTGCGTCGCCTGGCGTCGGTAGACTCCGCCGCGATGACCAGCGGGCAGCACCCATCGGCCGAAATGGCGGTCGGTCGCATCGATCTGTCGGCGCGCCTGAGTTGCGCGCCCCAGACCGCGATGGCTGGAGTGCTGCTGAGGTAGGACGAGGCCAACATGCTGTACGAAGAAAACGGTCGCTTGGTGCGTGCACACGACCACCAGACGCTGTGGATCGAGCCCTGGGGCGCAAACAGCCTACGGGTGCGAGCGACACGCCGCAGCCAGATGGAGCCTTTTGACTGGGCGCTGTTGCCGCCCGCTGCCACGCCCGCGCAGATTCGGGTCGAGGACGAGACCGCCACCATCACCAACGGGGAGATCACCGCCCACGTCAACGCGGAGGGGTGGCTTCGTTTCACCAACGCCGCCGGCGAGATCCTACTGGAAGAGCTCTGGCGGAACCGCGCCCGGCTCGATCGCTACACGAGCCCGCTCAACGTCTCGGGACGCGAGCTCCATCCCATCCCGGGCGGCGAGTACCGGGTCACGCAGCGCTTCGAAGCCTGTGACGGCGAGAAGCTCTTCGGGCTAGGCCAGTACCAGGACGGACTCTTGGACAAGAAGGGGTCGGTCCTGGAGTTGGCCCACCGCAACGCGCAATCCAGCGTGCCCTTTGCCCTCTCCAGCCGCGGCTACGGCTTCTTCTGGAACAACCCCGCGGTGGGGCGGGTGAGCTTTGCGCGCAACGTCACCGAATGGGTGGCGCATTGCACGCAGCAACTCGACTACTGGATCACTGCGGGTCGCACGCCAGCCCAGATCGTCGAGCAGTACGCCGCTGTCACCGGCACGCCGCCGATGATGCCGGAGCGCGGTCTCGGGTTCACCCAATGCAAGATGCGCTACCGCTCACAGGAGGAGCTGCTCAACGTGGCGCGAGAGCACAACCGGCGCGGGTTGCCCATGGACCTCATCGTCGCCGACTTCTTTCACTGGACCATTCAGGGAGACTGGAAGTTCGATCCCATCGACTGGCCCGATGTGCGCGGTATGGTTGCGGAGCTCGAAAAGCTCGGGATCGAGCTGATGGTGTCGATCTGGCCCACCGTGGACACACGGAGCGACAACTATCGCGAAATGCAGGAGCGCGGCTATCTCGTGGCCGTGGATCGCGGTCAGCGCATCCACATGAATTGGATGGGCGAAACCGTGTTCTTCGACGCCACCCATCCCGGAGCGCGGGAGTTCATCTGGCAGAAGGCCAAGGAGAACTACTACGCCCACGGCATCCGTACGTTCTGGCTCGACGAAGCCGAGCCAGAATTCGGCATCTACGACTTCGACATCCACCGCTACCACCTCGGCCCAGCGTTGCAGGTGACGAACCTCTATCCGCTGCTCTACGCGCGTGCATTCCACGATGGGCTGCGCGCTGAAGGCGAAGAGCAGGTGCTCAATCTCGTGCGCACGGCCTGGGCGGGCAGCCAGCGCTACGGGGCGCTGATCTGGTCCGGCGACGTGCACTCGAGCTTCCGTTCGATGCGCGAGCAGCTCGCGGCCGGGCTCTCGATGGCGCTGGCTGGGATCCCCTGGTGGACCACTGACATCGGTGGGTTCCACTCCGGATATCCCGACGAAGCGGACTTCCGCGAGCTGCTCGTACGCTGGTTTCAGTGGGGCGCCTTCTCGCCGGTGTTTCGCCTGCATGGAGATCGCCTGCCGTACCAGCAGCCGGAAGAGCAATGGCGCAACGGCGTGCGGCAGTTCGGCAGCGGCTACCACAACGAAGTTTGGTCATTCGGCGAGGAAGCGTACCCGATCCTCGTCAAGTACTTGCACTTGCGCGAACAACTCCGGCCCTACGTGCGCGAGCTCATGCAGGCGGCACACGAACGTGGCACGCCCGTGATCCGCCCACTCTTCTACGAGTTTCCGGAGGATGCGAAGTGCTGGGAGATCGAGGACGAGTACCTGTTTGGGGGCGATGTACTGGTCGCGCCCATTCTCGAGGCGGGAGCGCGCAAGCGCAGCGTGTATCTTCCAGCAGGAGCCAAGTGGCTGGATCCAGTGACGGGTGAGCTGCACGACGGCGGGCAGACGCTCGTGTTGCCCGCGCCGCTCGACACGCTGCCGGTGCTCGTCAGAAACGGCCGGGAGTTGCCGATTTGCGAACCGGGCTGAGCAAGGGACCGACGCCGATCAGGACCACCAAGGGTGGTCGGTCTCACCGAGCCGACCCCAGCTCACGCAGCTCGCGGCCATTGAAGTCCGGCTCCGAGCCGAGTCACTCGAAGCGAATTTCATCCACCATCAGATCCAGCATGGCGCTGGGCACGCTAATGGTGAGGCCGTGCAGGTCGGCCGTGTCGGGGCAACTCGCCGCAATGTCGATCTCGACTGACACCCACTCGACCCCCACCTCGACGAAGGTCGAGTTGGCGCAGCGGGCGTCTTCGGACCGAGGCGCCACCTGGATCTCGCCACTTCCTGACGCAGCTCGCAGTTGCAGCGACAAGGCAGTGAAGGTGGTGGTCGGGAACACGTGTCGATAGGTCACGTGAAGGCCGCTGCCTTCGAAGTTGCTCAGTAGGATGCAGGACGCGCTCGCGTCGGCGCAGCCCTCTCCGGTCTCCGAGAGGGTCGTGCTGCCCCAGGTGTTCGGCTCCCACCGGACTCCCTCAATGCCACCCCAGCCTTCGTCGTAGACGTCGCCAGGAGGAACGAACTCGCAGGCTTCGCCTCCGAGCTCCACCGGAGCGAACTGGATCCCAGTGTCGAAGTCCGACAGGGCGGCCGCGTCATAGGTGAGCACTTCCGTCCCTGCCACGGACTCACCAGCGGCGCTGGTGAGTCGGAACACGGCACCGGGGCCATCGTCGGCAAAGGTGTCCATGTCTTCCGCGACACACCAGCGCGCGTCGCACCGCTCCAGCGGAAGCCACTCGTCACTGCCAACCGGCTGGTACTCGGCAGTACGGATTGGGAAACGATGGTTGAAGAAGGCAACCTTGAGGTAGCCGTACTGGTTGCGGTCGGTGAGGTACGCGAAGACGTTGCCCGTGACCGGACACGGGACCCGCCGAACGGCAGCCTCGCCGAGCCAGCCACCGCCATCGATGGCGTCCGCCACCTCGCCCGAAACGTCGAAGTGGAAGTGGCTACCGGCGCAAATGGGGTTGCCCTCGACGGGGCAGAGGTCGTGCACCATCACCATCTGGGTGGCAAACGTCGTGTCGAGCTCCCAGCACTCGCCGCACGCCTCACCCGGGTCGCCCCCATAGGAGCCGCCATCGTACGGCTCGGCGATGGCCACGGTCATCCCCTGGCGCACAAACTCGGGCAAGCTGGAATGCGTGCGGTCGAATCCACACCACCGGCGATCCGTCGCGGCATACTCGGTCATCCGCACGCTGCCGCACTCGCTCGTCACCCCCGGTGCGGGCTCGTCCGGGATCTGGCTTCCCCCGTTGCCCCCGGTTGAGCTCCCGCCCCGGTCACCGGAGTCCCCTTCCCCACCATCGGATCCGCAGGCAACGAACAGGACGCTCAGGATGCAGAGTGGCCACCTGCACATCGCGCCGAGTCTACCACTTCGTCCGCCGGAGTGGGTGACAGCCGGACTGCGGCTGGGGCAGGCCGGGGTCCTGCCTCCATTCGTCATCTCCACCGCGCTGTGCGCCCGAACGGAATCCGTAGCTTGCGCATCTTCTTGCGCAAGGTGGAGGGGTTGACTCCGAGCAGAGTGGCTGCCCCGTGCTCCCCGGCCACGCGCCCCCGAGTCAGTCGGAGCACCGCTTCGATGTGTTCACGGACCACCGCGTCGAGCGCCAGGCCGGATTGCCGTGTTGGCGCCCTGCCGTCGTTGGCACGCCGCACCCCGCTCGGCGCGCGTAGGTCCTCGAACTGCAACGGACCTGACGCCAGGATGACAGCACGCTCGACGGCATTCTCGAGCTCCCGCACGTTTCCTGGCCAGCCGTAGTCCATCAATGCAGCCATTCCGGCCGGGGCAATGGTCGGAGGATCACCGAGTCCCATCTCGCGCACTTTCTTCTGCACGAAGTGATGCGCCAGGGCGGGAATGTCTTCTCTACGCTCCCGCAACGGCGGGAGGGTGATGGGGAAGACTCGCAGCCGGAAGTACAGGTCTTCCCGGAACGTCCCCGCGCGAACCATGGCCTCCAGGTCTCGATGTGTCGCGGCCACCAGACGGGTATCGACCGGCACCGGCTGGACGCCACCGACTCGCTCGATCACCTTCTCCTCCAACACTCTCAGGAGCCGCACCTGAGCTTCGGGCTTGAGCTCCCCGACCTCGTCCAGGAAGAGAGTCCCACCATCGGCGCGTTCGAACCGCCCCTTCTTCGTCGTGATGGCGCCCGTGAAGGCGCCCTTTTCGTGACCGAACAGCTCGGTGTCCATCAGACTCTCGGCAATGGCCCCACAGTTCACTTTGACGAAAGGGCCGGTCTTCCGTTGCGACAGTTGGTGCACGGCGGACGCAACGACCTCCTTGCCTGTCCCGGTTTCCCCCAAGAGCAGCACGGGGCTCACCCGAGGCGCCACGTGATGGACCAGGTCCATGACCTGCTTGAGTCCCATGTCTTGCCCGACCACTTCGGGGGCGCGCTCCCGAAGCTCGGCTCGAAGAAACCGGTTGTCGTCCGAAACCGACTCCGTCAGCCGGAACAGCTGCCGGTACTGGATGCTGTTCGCCAATGCGATGGCAAAAGGCTCGCGTAGCATCGCAACCCGCCGTGCGTGCTCGGACGTCAAGCATCCCGCGGTTGCGCCAACCAGGATCACGGCACCGATGGTCTCTCGACGAATTCGCAAGCGAACCGAAAGAACCGCCTGGTCCGCTGCCAACAGGCCTCGCTCTATCCAGGGTCGGCTGGGCATCAGGTCTCGTGCCCGCCGGGCAACATGGACGTCGCGGCCAGGACCGCGTGCGAAGTGCTTGCGAACGGACTCCGGTACCGAAACGGTGACCTCCAAAGCCTCGCCTCCGCCAGACGTTGCCTTGGCCAGGGCGGTTTGGGTTCCGGTCTCCGCGGCGAAATGCGTGAGGTAGGCGCTTTCCACGGGAATGAATCGCCGAAAGTAGGTCAGGCTTTCGAAGAGCCACTCCTCCATGTTGAGGCTGCTGCAGATTCGCAGCGTTGCCTCGCGAAAGAACCGGTTCGCGTCGAACATCGACAGGCCAGCGGTCGGCGATGGCATGTCCTATAGTGTCTACTCGCTAGCCTATCTGCGCCATAGGATTCTATTTCCGGCCTATAGGACAGTTCTGCTAGAACTCGTCCTTAACTACATGGAATCACGCTCCAAACCTCCTGGCACACGTCTTGCGTTCCGGCCAGCCTCAAGGAGGCGCCATGCTCGCAGGACGCAAACGATGGCTCGGAGCCGCGCTGATGATCACGTGTCTGATGGCGGGTCGTTCCTGGATCAAAGCGCATTTCTACGTCGATCACATGGAGCGGGACGAGCGGTTGGCGGACATCCAGGTTTCGCGTGTGGTGAAGGCGCTGCAGCTCGAAGGCAGCGAGACGGTCGCGGACATCGGGGCAGGCTCCGGACTGTTCACTCGCGCGCTGGCAGGCAAGCTGACCCTGGGCACGGTATATGCGGTCGACATCAATCCGTATCTCCTGGCTCACGTCGACGAGACGACTCACGCCGCTGGGATCACCAACGTGGAAACCATTCTGGCGACCGAGGACAATCCGGCGCTCCCTCGGCGGGTTGACGTGGTGTTCATCTGCGACACCTTGCACTACGTCGACGACCCGGCGCGGTATCTCGAGGTGCTCCACGGCTGCATCGCGGACGGAGGCCGGTTAGTCCTCATCAACTTCTTTCGCAACTGGCCCCCTCTGTCCAACGAATTCGATCGAGAACAGCTCGACACCTGGGCAACCGAGGCAGGCTTCCGCTTGGTGGAGCAGCACGACTTTCTTCCGGACCGGTACTTCCTGATCTTCGCTCGCCCACCTGCGAAGTAGTCATGTCTCCGTCCGCCAGGTGCATCGGACTGCCTGGTGCGGTCGCCATCGTGCTGGGGAACGTGGTCGGGGTGGCAGTGTTCCTGACCCCGCCGGAAGTCGCCCGGCACTTGCCGTGGGACCAGTGGTTTCTGTTCGCCTGGGCACTGGGGGCTGCACCGGCACTGTTGGGCGCCTTGTGCCTGGCCGAGCTCGGGGCCATGCTCCCCCGAGCCGGCGGCGACTACGCCTATATTCGCGAAGCCTATGGCGACCCCCTAGCCTTCCTTTCCGGTTGGACCTCGACCGTCATCACTTTTCCCGGGTCGGTGGCGGCGTTGGGCGTGGGCTTGTGTGTGTTCCAAGGTGCCGAATTCCTGGGCGCCCGCGTCGCGGAGCCCGCTGTCGAAATTGTGTGTTGGAGCACTCGCCTCCACCTCTCCTGGGCGCAACTGATGGCGATGGGGACCATCGTCGTGTTCACCGCCATCAACCAGCGGGGCGGCAAACAGGTCGGCTGGCTGCAGACCGCGCTCGTGGCGGTACCCGTGCTGGCGACTCTCGCAGCCGGGGCAGCCGCACTGATCGCAACGCCAGGCAGAACGACGCTCCCGGCTGCGGTACCCACGGACGGTAACCCTTGGAGCGCGCTGCTCCCCGCCCTGGTGCCAGTGTTCTTCGCCTATTCGGGGTGGAACGTGATCACCTATGTCGGGGACGAAATCCGCGACCCCGCCCGCACCATCCCACGAGCTCTGTTGCTGGGGACCTCGGTGGCAGCTGGACTGTACGTACTGATCTGTTGGACGTTCCTGCAGGCAGTTCCCGCAGCGGCAATGCCCGGCTTGGCGTCCGTGCCAGCGGAGGCATGCTCGCGCTTGTTTGGAAGCTGGGCCGCCCGAGTATCCAGCGCCGTGATTGGTGTGGCGGTGCTCAGTGGCCTGAACGCCACAATCCTGGCCGGAGCCAGAGTGAGCCAAGCCATGTCGATGCACGGTCTGGGCTTCTCATTTCTGCGACGGCGTAGCCCGAAGTCCCAGGCGCCAGTTGGCGCGCTCTGGCTCCAGGCACTCATATCGACGCTGTGGGTGATGACAGGACGTTTTGAGCAACTCCTCGCCTATGTGGTGGTCGTGATGCTGCTCTCGTCCTGCCTGACAGTGGGCGCCGTGTTGGTTCTCCGGGCACGCAGACCCCGTGCCCACCGCCCCTACCGAGTCTGGGGTGGTCCCCTCGCCCCCGCGATGTACCTGGGGTTCTGCCTGCTCGTGGTGGTCTTCATGGTCGTCGAGGAGACCCGCCGCTCCCAGGCCCTGTGGGGCATGGTCATCACGGCCCTCGGCCTACCGGCGTACTGGTGGCAGCGACGCCGACGGCGCAGGGCAGAAACGGGCGGGGCGACACCACGGCAGAGTCCAACGCCGCGGCGCGGGGCCGAGAGCTACTCGTAGCGGATCTCGTCGACCAAGAGATCCATGGTCTCGCTCTGATTGCTAATCGTGAGCGCGTTCAACTCCGTGAGCCCACCGCAGCTGGCCGCGACGTCAATCTCGACCGGCACCCACTCGCTGCCCACACTCACGATGGTTTCGTCGCAGCGCTCCCCCTCGTGGCTCGGGGCCACCACGACCTCTCCGCTCCCCGTGCGGGCCCGGAGTTGGAGCGTCAAACGCGAGAACGTTTCGGTCGGGAAGCTCTGCCGGTAGTAGATGTGGAAGCCGCCCCATTGCTCGAGGTTGCTGACCCCCACGCAAGACGCGCTACCCTCGGCGCAGCCATCGCTGGTTTCCGAACAGTCCGCGTTGCCCCAGGGGTTGCACTGCCAGCGCACCTCGTAGATGCCACCCCAGCCCTCGTCGTAGACGTCGCTCGGAGGGACGAACTCACAGGTCTCCCCCTCGGGCTCGCGCTCGGCGAACTGAGCTCCCGTATCAAAAACGTCGTCGATGGCAACGTCGGCACTCAATACGGCGCTGCCTTCCACAGTTTCGCCGGTGGGGCTGGTGAAGCGGAAAACGCCGCCCGGACCGGGGTCGGCAAAGGTCTCGTTGTCGTCGAGCACGTGCCAGGCGCCGCCACTGCGCTGGACGGAAATCCACGTTGCGCCGTCCGCAGCCCGGTATTCCGCGGTACGGATGGGGATCCGGTGGTTGATGAAGGCCAGGCGGAGGTAGCCCCACTCGTTACGGTCGTTGATCTGGGCGTGGATGTTGCCGGTCACGGGGCACGGAACCCGGCGAACTTGAGCTTCGTCGAGTCCTCCTCCATCCAAGACGGCCGCAGCCTCCTGCGTGAGGTCAAAGTGGAAATGTCCTCCCGCGCAGAGCGGATTGCCTTCGATCGGGCAGAGGTTGTTCACCATCACCACTTGGGTCGAGCTGATGGTGTCGATCTCCCAGCACTCTCCGCACGCCTCCCCCGGCTCTCCTCCGTAGGAGCCCCCGTTGTACGGCTCGGCAATGGCCAGGGTGATTCGGTTCCGCACGAACTCGGGAAGAATGCCCTGCGAGTCGTTCCACTCACACCAGCCCCCGCCGTCCGCCTCGTACGCGGTCAACCGCACGCTCCCGCAGCCTTCACCGACACCCGGCAGTGGCTCGTCGGGAACGTAGATGTCACGTCCGTTCCCGGTTCCATCATCGTCATCGTCGTCATCGTCGCCGCCAGCACAGGCGCCAACGAGTACTCCCAACAACACCAGTCCCAAGCGCCACGCCACCATGCGGGGAGTCTAAATCAGCGAGCGCGATTCTCGAACGGTCTTCGGAGCCCCCTCCCGGCGAGGGCTCCGAAGACCTCCTCAATCGTCGAGCTCGCTCGAAACAGATTCCTGTTGTTCTTCCGGGGTCTTCGCCAGACCCCGCCCC
>CAZSVU010000059.1:0-32218 GCA_964610275.1 uncultured Polyangiaceae bacterium
CGGAGGAGGGGATGCTGAGGGGCCGTGTGAAAAGGCACGGCATAGGAGAGAAGGTCGAGTTCGCGGGCTTCAGGCACGACGTGCCGGCGATACTCGCGCGGACCGACATATTCGTGATATCATCGCTGTCGGAAGGCCTCCCGACGTCGCTTCTGGAAGCCATGGCCGCCGGATGCGCATGCGTCGTGACCGACATCGGCCTTCCGGTGGAGCACATGAAGACGGGGCTCGTCGTGCCCGCGAAGGACCCGGAGAAGCTTGCGAAGGCGATGGACATGCTGATAAGGAAGCCCACCATGAGAAAGGAGCTCGGAAGAAACGCCAGGGAGTTCGTCAGGAGCCACTGCACCCAGAAGATGGCGGCCGAGAGCCACATGAGGCTTTTCCGCAGGCTGCTCTCCGCGGGGAAACGCACAAATTAATAGCGGATGGGGTTATTATTGATATGACTGTGAAAAATGTACTCGTCACCGGAAGCAGCGGGACCGTTGGCACCAGGCTCTGCGAGAGGATGCTCAAGGATGGATACCACGTCACGGGTTTCGACCGTGTGGATAACAGGTGGGTCAGGGAAGTAGATGGCATAACCACCAAAGGCGATATCCTGAACGAGAAGGACCTGGAGAGGCTGGACAAGGACTACGACGTTGTCATCCACCTGGCGGCGAATGCCCGCGTGTACAACCTCGTCGTGGACCCGTCGAAGGCCATGGAGAACTTCCAGGGGCTTTTCAACGCGCTCGAATTCTGCAGGAAGAACGGCATAAAGAGGTTCATCTTCGCATCAAGCAGGGAAGTCTATGGGAATTCCCACAAGACGAAGCATTCGGAGGACGAGGCGTACGTGAAGAACTGCGAGAGCCCCTACACCGCCTCGAAGATAGGCGGCGAGGCGCTGGTCAATGCCTATTCCCAGTGCTACGGGATTGATTCCGTGATAGTGAGGTTCTCCAATGTCTACGGCATGTATGACGAGAGCGACCGGGTGATACCGCTCTTCATAAGGCTGACAGATGAAGGGAAGGACCTTGTAGTCTTCGGCAAGGAGAAGTTCCTGGATTTCACCTACATAGACGACGCAGTGTCAGGCGTCATCAGGTGCGTGGAGAGGTTCGAGAAGGTCAGGGGAAACGTCTTCAACATAGCATCCGGAAAGGCGTACTCCATAGAAAGGATTGCGGCGATGATACAGGAGAAGATGAAGGGGGTCAACCGTGTGATAATCAAGGACTCCCGCACCGGGGAGGTCGAGAGGTTCGTCGCCGACACATCGAAGGCGGAGAAGCTCCTCGGCCACCGGTCAAGGACGGATATAGGCGAAGGGATAGACAAGGCCATAGAATGGTACAGGAAGACGGCCCGCTGACGGTCCGAGAATCTTCCGGAACCATATAAATCCTCCACTCTCATTAGTTTTAGGTGGCTCGATGAATACGGCATTCGTTCTCAGCAGGCACGGCTCGTTCAGAGAGATATCAGACAAGATGGGAGGCGACGACTCCTTCATGGCGGAGCTGTTCGCCATAAGGAAGTATGCGGAGAAGTCGGACAGGGTTTTCGTGTTCTCCCACGACCGCGAGAGTTTTGAGCGCCTGATGCCTGAAAACTGCACCCACGTCAGGTTCCATGGACCTCTACTTTACACGCTGTTCGGCTGGATCGTGATGCTCCTCTATGTGGCAAGGCATGGAATAAGGATAGTCAGAGTCGAGACCGTCACCGGGCTGCTCCACGCGCTCTTCGTCAACAGGTTGACCCGGGCAAAGGTGGTTCTCGACTATCTCTACCTCTGGCACCAGCCCATGGGAGACGGCGTGAAGAAGGGATTTGTGAGGAAGCTGGAATCATTCCTCCTTGGCTTCGCCGACTACTTCATAGTCGCAAACGATGATGTCGGGAAGTTTGCAGAAGGCAGGGGCAAGGTGCTCGACATAGGCGCAAACGGCGTCATCCTGGACGTGTTTGACAAGGCCCTGCCGGACACATCCATATCGCGGCTCAGCGGGAAGAAAATCATATTCGTCGGGAGACTCATAGGGATAAAGGACCCGCTCACCCTCATAAGGGCCTACAGGGAAGTCCGGAAGAAGCGCAGGGACATCCACCTCATTGTCTGCGGCGATGGCGAACTTAGAGAGGAGTGCGAGAAGGTGGCGGATGGAAGCGTCGTCTTCCTCGGCTTCGCGAAGAACGTGCCTTCCCTTCTGAAGGCCTCCGACGTCTTCATCCTTCCGTCGCGCTTCGACGCATCGCCGAGGGCGCTCGTCGAGGCCATGGCGGTGGGACTGCCGTGCATAGCCACCAGAGTCGGTGGGGTTCCAGGTTATCTGGACGGAGGCTGCGGCGTCCTGGTGGAACCCGGGAACGTGGGGATGCTCGCTGAAAAGATGGAATATATCCTGTCGCATGGCAAGGAAGCCGGAAGGCTAGGCCGGAAGGCGAGGGAAAGAGTGGAGGAGAAGTACAATCTGGGCAAGAATCTCGAGAAGGAGATAGGCTTCATGATGAAGGAGACGGATGCATGAAAAGGCCGCTAGTGTCGTTTGTGATACCAGTCTATAATTCGGAGAGGACCATAGGGAAGTGTGTCGAATCCGTGCTTGCCCAGAGAGTTGAAAAGGAGGTCATAGTCATAGATGATGGCAGCACCGACCGCACGGGGGCCGTCATCAGGAAGTTCGGGAAGCGAATAAGTTATCGGCTGCAGAAGAACAGCGGCCCCGCTACAGCCAGGAACGTTGGAAAGAAGCGTGCCAGAGGCAGGTTCATCGCATTCATAGACGCCGATGTGGTGCTGCCCAAGGAGTGGGCGAAAACGGCGGTCGCGCTGATAGAGGAGAAGGGGGCAGCGGCCGTCGGTGGCCCCGGGGTCAGTGCCGAGGACAGCGTGGTGGCCAGGTCACTCAACCTTCTCCTGTACGGGAAGCCCGGAACCTCCGAGGGCTATGTTAACTCGCTTGCGACCATGGATGCGCTCTACGCGAGGGAGGCGCTCGAAGGCATGAGCTTTGACGAGTCTTTCACGTCAAGCTCCGGGGAGGACCCGGACCTCAACTTCAGGCTGGTTAAGTCTGGAAAGAAGCTGCTCCTCTCCTCAAGGCTCTGGGTGGAGCACGACCATCCGACCAGCCTCGGCGGGATAGTAAGGAAATGGTACAAGTACGGGAAGCACTACCCTCTTCTTTACGCAAAGCACAAGGAGCTGAGGGGGAAGGAGTACTACGCGAGGATATCGTATTTTCCGCTGCTGATGGCCTTTCTTCTGCTCTCGCCGCTGAGCACAGTCCTCCTTTATGCGGCAGTGGCCCAGTTGTGCGTTCTGTGGCTGTCCTATGCGGTGATTGGCATCAGGGTCGGTGCAGGCGCGGGGGTGGCGGCGTTTGCGACAATACACTCGGCGAAGCAGATGGCGCAGCTGGCTGGTACCACCGTGGGGCTCAGGAAGCTGCTTTGAATCACTTCCTGCCGAAGACCCTCCAGCTCCTGCCGCCGAGCGAGGTCACCGATATGTCTCTCAGGCCGGCGTTCTTGGCCCACTGCATCGCCTCTTCCTTCGTGTAGTAGGTGTTTATAGGCGTCCCAAGAAAGTCGTAAGAGTCGGCAAGCTTCACCCTGAACGGGAATTTGGCGTAGTTCTTGAAAGGGAGCTTTTCCGCGAGGCCATTCGCACCCACCCTCTTCAGTATTTTGTGGACTCCGTTCATGGAATGATATAGCGTAGCCGGTAGGTAGCAGAAGTAGTAGAGCAACCTCTGCGGCATCTTCAGCGTGGCTTTCCTTATCGTGCCCTCAAGGAACCTAGTCTTGAATGCCCTACCTTCGCTCCCGTAGAGCCATATGAATATCTCGTCGCCCTTGCGCAGGAGCTTTACCAGGCTATCGTAACCCTTCTCGGGCTGGGGCAGATGGTGCAACACACCTATGGACATCACGAAGTCGAAGGCCTTCCTGAAGGGCGGGTTGTATATGTCGCCCTGCACTATGCTGACGTTTGGCATCTTCCCGCAGTTCCTGTAGGCTGCCTCGACAGCCTCGCTGAGGTCGAAGCCGACGACCTCGGCTCCATACTTGGCCGCATAATACGTGTGCCTGCCGAATCCGCAGCCTGCGTCGAGCACGGTCTTGCCCCTGAAGAATGCGGGTGTCTTCGGGTGGACGTAGTTGAGGAAGTTCTTCTCGTATTCTCTGTGCATCTCCGAGAACACGTTCCACTGGAAGCCGAAAGACTTCGAAGTCCTCTCCTTGACTTCCTGGGACTTGCCCGTCTCGGCAGTTCCGGAAGAGATGGCGGGATTGCCGTGCCTCTCCCTGAAAGAGTCCATGAGCTGCCTGCTTATCATAGATTCCGGAAGCATCCTGGGTATGCCGTGTATCACCGGGTAGCTGTTGCCGCACCCCTTGCAGGTGAGCAGTCCCTCGGCTATCTCTCTTCCATCCTTTTCGAGCACTCTGAGGCTCAGCCCCTTCCCGCAGGAAGGGCATATAAGCATCGACAGCAGTCTCGGTTTCATGGAACCAACATTTTGTTTATCATGAGAATGTTATAAATTGTTTAATTGTCAGCTGCAGGGAAGCCTGTAGACCCTTACGAGCGGGGCGCCGTAGTACATGACTGAATATGCGGGGTCCCCCACTTCCATGCAGCGTCTTGAGACTTCGTTGAAGTATACCCGGGAGTCGATGAGGCCGAACCTTGACATGAGGACGATGTAATCTATGTTCTCGAAGTCCTCTGTGCTGTTCACTCCGTCATAGCCTATTATCCTCTTGTCGGGGCTGAGAATGGTCGCCTGCTCGAAGTTGAACTCCCCGAGCCCGCCGCCTGAGACATCCATCCTGTCGGCAATCTGCCCTATGTCCCCGTACTCGTACGTGTTGAATATGTTGTTCGCCATGGGAACGTATATTGAGGAGCCGTTAGCGGCGTTCTCCTGCAGCCAGTATGCCGCGTCCAGGTACGCCTCCCCCGACCATTCAACCTCATAGAGCCCGCTCCCGTAGACGCCTCCTGTCCCTCCTACGATTGAGTTGAAGTAGGCGTCCGTGTGGCCAGACATTATGGCGAATGCGCCGGGGACGATTATCAGCATGGCTACGAACGCTGTCAGGGCCGTCATGTTGTCCTTGAGCACCTTCGGGAGCCTTCTTGACCTGAGGGCCCGGTCAGCGCCTATGCCCGCCAGGATGCCTAGGAAAAGGAACGACTGGATGAACTGCTGGACACCGTTGTATGCGACGTTGACTATGCTCAGCACGACCATCGGCGTGAGGGCGCTCAGGAGGATGAGGAAGGAGACGCGGTTGTCCAGGCTAATCGTGTCCTTCAGTGCGTGGTAGGCGCCGAAGATGGAAAGCGCGAGAATGGGCACGGGCATCGTAGAGGCAGCCAGCGTGAATATGTAAGCCCACGAAGGGCTGCCTATGACGCTTCCCATGAAATAGACGGTGGGAAGCCCTCCGCTTATGTGGTTAAGGTAATAACCCATCCACCAGTAAAACCTCTTGAAGCTGTCGTACCAAAGCCACGGCCACGCGAGCACCCACACGACTGGAGTTATGAAGATTAATGATAGTATGCCCGCGGAGACGTTGTGAAACCTTCCATGCATGGTGTCACTGAATGTTTTCTTTAGACGGTCTCTGTAAGATACGACTAGCCAGAGAAGTATGACGAATGGTATGAATATGGACTGGGCCTTTGTCGTTAGCGTCAGTCCCATCATGACCCCGGCAAGTGCGCCGTACCTCCAGTCCTTTATACCCCTCCAGAAGAACCAGAGCGTTATGATCCAGAATATCGAGACCGACAGGTCCATAAGGACGTACATGGACTGCCCGAAGAACCTCGGCATGAATATTATCGAGAGCACGGAGAATATGGCCGCTCTCCTGCTGTACGCCCGGTTGATGAATATGTACACGAAAAGGAGACCCGCTGCAGTCAGCAGCAGTATTGCCAGCCGGTGCGCCATGATTGAGGGTATGAGGTCCAGACTGCCGCCGTTAAGGTACCACACGCCGGCCCAGGTGATTCCCGAGAGCGTGAGGGGAAGCTTCGGCCTGCCGTCCCAGCACCTGCTTCCCCAGACAGCGTCGTAATCACCGGTGATGAAGTCGTTTGTTATGTCGCAGAAGAAAAGGTCTTCGGTGCCGGTAGCCATGGAATAGAGCGAGTATGCCCTCGCCTTGGCCTGCGCTATGTACCTGTTCTCGTCCCATGTCACCCCGGTCGAGGGGAGCGACCACAGTGCGAGCGAGAGGTACAGCAGTATCAAGGGGGCCGCTACGAGTATGTCCTTCCTCCTGTTTGAAAAGTGTTTTCCGTGACTCGGACGGCGAGGCCTCCACTTGTGTCTTATTATTATCGGTCTCCCCGTTTTAAGCAGCGCCATGGAAGTTGCACCATCCCCATCCGGTCGGGCCCGGACACGGTTCGCCAGGCCCGGAATCGCTCACTTCTCCCCCACGAGTATGACGTTCTTTATGTCTATCAGGCAGTCGTCGTCCGTAACCGTCATATTGTATGCATCTTTGAAGTAGCCGCCCGCATTGGCGTGCAGGTCGAATATCTTGTCCTGGTTCTCCTTGCTTATGCCGCTGTTGACGAGCCAGTTCTTGACGCTCATCTGCTTTATTGTGTGGATTATGACAGATACGTTACTGAAACCTGATTTCTTCATCATGTTGACGAGGTCGTCTTCCATGAACGTCAGCCTCTCTTCCTTGTACTTGAATATCTTCATGTAGTCGTCCTTTACCGTTTCGGAGGGGGGAACGCCCTCTGCGAGTATCATCTTCCCGCCCTTCTTGAGGATGCGGAAGCATTCATCCATGGCCTTTTGGGTGTCTTCCAGAATGTGGTGGAAGACGAGCCTCGCCGTAATCTTGTCGAAAACCTCGCCGCAGAATATGCTTTCGCGGATGTCCCTCTTTATGAAATACTTGTTGCCGCTCCAATTGCTGTGCTCAAGCATGTCCTGGGACTTGTCGATTCCTATGACCTCCCGGACAAGCGGCGATATGGAATGCGCTATCACTCCGGTGCCCGTCCCTATGTCAAGCACCATGTCCGTGTCCCTGAAGCCGCCGGCTTCTATGAACACATCGATGAATGACTTGTCATTCACCCACGAAAGATTGTTGTATTTCTTGGATCTCATCTTCCAGAATTCTGAATCATTCATGTTCACATTCTGAACGCGAATATATAAAAAGCTTGAACCTTCGGAGGAATGGCGCCGTCTGATTCCATTTCAGCCAAGGCCGCCGACAAGCCATGGATAACGATGGATTCCGCGCCCAAAGTTATTTATCCTGCTCTGCCTAGATAGTAACAGGTACCGATTATGGTCGAGGGCATAAGGGAATTGAGGAAGAAGTGCCAGCCGGCTGGGGACAAGTTCTGGCTTGACAGGATAATGAGGAAGGTCTCAATATACGTGACCAAGCTGTTCCTCGTCGCGGGAATAAGCGCTAACCAGGCGACGCTGCTTTCCACGTCCCTCATGTGGCTGTCATTCATCCCGCTCATGTTCACCCAGTTCTGGTATGGTGCATTTCTTAGCGGTTTCATCCTCATGGTAGCCTATCTCTTCGACTATGTGGACGGCGAGGTCGCCAGGTACAGGGGGAGCAGGTATCTCGGGCGGCTTCTCGATGTGGCCTCCCATGACATGTTCTATGTGGTGTTCGTCTTCATAGGGTTCGGCCTGTATTTCAGGACGTTCCAGATATGGTATGTAGTGGCGGGTCTCTCTGCGACCCTGTCCGTGCTCATGGCGAGGCTTCACCAGATGAGGCTGGAGTACATGAACATCTCCGCGAAGGTGAGGAAGGAGAACGGCAGGGCGGCGAGGCTGGCCTACAGGCTCACGCTGGCAAACACGTTCCTTCCGGTGCTCTACATCCTCTCGCTGCTTGACCTGAATGCGTTTCTCCTGGCGTTCTACGGCGCATACAACCTCATCTTCTGGCTGGCATGGTTCGCAAGGAAGGGATGGTTCAACGTGCATGATACCGGAAAGGTGAAGGAAGTCGACGTGTGGAAAGAGATAGAAAAGCATGTATGAATGCATGACGAGCTTATTAAATTTGCGCTCAATTTTTTGAATTGTGGTTATATGTCACTGAAGATGCTTGCTCCATCTTTCCGCAACAGGTTTCTGAGGGCTTCGGAGAACCTGGGAAAAGGGACGGACCTGCTGAACGTCGGCTGCGGGGATGGCGAATACAACAGGAAGCTCTCGGGCAGTTTCACTGTGACGCACGGCATTGACATAAACGAGGACGAGATAAGGTATGCATCTTCCATCCCCGGGAATTCACGCTTCATGGTCGGAAGCGCATGCGAGATGCCGATAAGGAGCGGCATGTTCAGCAGTGTATGCTGCATAGACGTGATAGAGCACATAGATGATGACATGCCCGTCATACGGGAGATTTCAAGGGTGATGAAGAAGGGCGGCAAGCTTGTCATATCGGTGCCAAACAGGAATTTTCCCTTCACGTATGACCCTGTAAACGCGTTCCTGAGGATGTTTGGGAAGAAGCTCGGGGTAGGCATCTGGGGCTTCGGGCACCGCAGGCTGTATGACGCGGACGGTCTTTCGCGGGCACTGAAGGAGAACGGCCTCGAGGTGGAGGAGGTCCAGTACCTGAACAGCTACTTCTCGGGACTCGTGGAGAACTACGTCTCCAACGTACTCTACAGGTTCCTGAAGCCGAAGAAAGGCGTAAGAAAGGAAGGCAGGGAACCTCCGAGAGCGCTCCAGCGGTTGACCGATGTCATACTGGATATCGACAAGAGGCTGTTTGCGGATTCCAAGGTCAGCATCGGCATAATGATAAGGGCGAGGAAGGTGGGATGATGAGGGTTGCGTTCGTGTTCCCGCCTCTCACGATGAAGGAGAGGTACAGCAAGAGTGTGGGCGACATCGGAGGCAATCTCGCCCCGCTGGGCCTGGCCTACCTTGCCGCGGTCTTGAGGCAGGACGGCCACGAGGTCATGATACTGGACGCTCCGGCCCTGAGGCTCGGCGCGGATGATGTCGTCAGAAGGCTCTCGGATTTCGGCCCGGAGATGATCGGGATGACCGCACTGACATCGACGATCCACAGGACGGCCGAGATGAGCAGGCTCATGAAGAAGTCCTTCCCACGGGCGGCCATAGTCATAGGCGGGCCGCATGCGACCATAATGCCGGAGGACACGCTGAAAAAGACAGGCGCGGACGTGGTGCTGGCAGGCGAGGGCGAGATTACGGTAAGGGAGATAGCGCGGGACTTGGGGCGGTTCAGGAAGAAGAGGATAGTCGTTGGGGAGCGCGTCGAGGACCTGGATTCCGTGCCATTCCCGGCGTGGGACCTCCTTCCGGTACATCTGTACACATCACTGCCGAACAACTACAAGAAGTCAAGGCACGTCCTCAACATGGTGACAAGCAGGGGGTGCCCCTTCAGGTGCACGTACTGCTGCAAGGACCTCTATGGGGTGATGTACAGGACCAGAAGCGTCGACAACGTCATGGCCGAACTGAGGTTCCTCAGGAAGAGATACGGCATAAGGGAAGTGGCGTTCTGGGATGACCTGTTCACGATGAAAAGGGACTGGGTGATGGAATTCTGCGACCGTCTGATAGCAGAGGGCATGGACATGACGTGGTCGTGCGAGACCAGGGTGAACTATGTCGACTACGAGATGCTGAAGAAGATGAAGCAGGCCGGCTGCTGGAACGTGTTCTACGGGATAGAGGCGGGAGACCAGAAGCTTCTGAACAACATAAGAAAGGGGACCACGCTTGATATGATAAGGAAGGCCGTGAGGATGACCAGGAAGGCCGGGCTCGAGATAAGGGGCTCCTTCATGATCGCGCTTCCCGGAGAGACCCCGGAGCTTGCCAGGAAGACCATAAAGTTTGCGATAGAGCTCGACCCCGACTACGCGCAGTTCTCGATAACGACGCCGTTCCCCGGGACCGAGCTCTACGAGAAGGCGGAAGAGTGGGGAACGCTCAGCAAGGACTTCAACGAATACAACGAATGGAACCCGGTGTTCGTCCCAAGGGGCTACAGGAACGCGGGTGAGATAAGGAAGATGCACAAGGAGGCTTTCAGGAGCTTCTACCTGAGGCCCAAGTACATCGTGAAGAGGATAATGAAAATCAGGTCTCCAGACGATGTCGTGAAGAATATTCTCGGCCTTAGGATGATACTGGGGTTCAACTGATTCACTTATTACGTTCTTCCGTGAGCGACAGGACGCCTCCGACAGCTGCCGGGATTATGTACGTCACCAGCCCCGAGAGTATGCTAAGCGCCATTACCTGTTGTGCGAGCACACCATAAAAAGAGAAGAGGAACAGCCACACCGCCTCCCTGGTACCCCACCCGCCGACGGTTATCGGAATCAGCGCAACAATCGTGGCAAGCGGTTGTATGGTCAGTATGGCCGTGAACGGGACGTCTATGCCTATCGAGAGCGCCGCCATGTATGATGCGCTGTATATCGACACCCAGGCGGCAAGCGATATCAGGGATGGTACCACAAGGGCCCTCACGTGTATCATGTTCTTGAAGAAGGAGTTGAAGGCTTCACGGAGCTCTCCCTTCATGCTCTTTGGCACGAGGACCTTCCAGAATATCTTCAGGAGCTTTCTGCTGGTGTTCTCCCTGAGCAATATGACGACGAAAGCCCCGAAGACCGCGAAGGCGGCCAGTATGAGCACGAGCAGCGAAGGTGAGATGAAATTGACGAGATAGACCAGGCCTGCTATTGCAAGAAGGAAGAGCACGAGCATGTCGATGATCCTCTCGACAACAAGGTTCACGCTGCACTCCCCGAGTGATTTCCCCGTGCATTTCTGTATGTACTTCACCCTGAGGAATGTGCCTATTTTGCCAGGGGTTATGAATCCGTAGAATGCACCTATCATGTATATCTTGTAGAGCTTTTTGTAGCCTATATCGATTCGCTGCCCGGAGAGTATCATCTTCCACTTGAGGTTCTGCAGGCTGAAATTCACGATTACGAGGACGCATGCAATCGCGAGGTAGAAAGGGTTGAGCAGAAGGAATACCGAGACTATGTTGCCTATGCCCGCGCTTAACACGAGATATGCGAATATGGCAAGCCCCACGACCGGAAGGAACCTGGACGGTTTTATGGCCATCATTATGTATGATTCGGCTTTATTTTATTTTGCTGAAGAGCCTGAACTTGACGACGCTGAAAAACATCATCGGGACGGCCCTGCTCATCTTCAGGCTCGAGAGTTCCTTGTCTTTCCACTCTATCGGGACCTCCTTTATCCTGTAGCCGTGCTTCTTTGCCATGAACAGGAGAAGAGCGTCGAAAGCGAAGTTCGTGACATCCAGCTCTGCCGCAATCTTTCTCAGGGCGGTGCCTCTGAAAATCTTTGCCGGGCACTGGGTATCCTTGTACGGGAGCCCGAGGACTGCGCGGGTGAGGAGGTTGAATCCCCTGCTTGCAATCCTCCTTGCAAGAGGCTGCTTGTCTAAAACCTTGGATCCCTTCATCCATCTGGAGCCTATTATGCCGTCGTAGCCGCCTATGCCCTTCAGGAGCCTCAGCATCTCGCCCGGGGGTGTCGCCCCGTCGGCATCGGTGTATGCTATGTACTCCCCCCTGGCCTCAAGGAAACCGCTCAGAAGGCCGCCGCCCTTTCCGACATTGGCCTTGAGCTCCTTGAACCTTATGTGGCCGTGCTCTTCTGCCTTCTGCCTGACTACCGCGCCGGTACCGTCAGTGCAGCCGTCAAGTACAACCACTATCTCGTATCTCACCTTGTTTCTCTTCAGGCGCGTTGAGAACATGTCGAGGGTGGGCCCTATCCTCCTCTCCTCGTTGTAAGCCGGGACGACTATGCTAAGTTCCGGAACGGGCATCCTTTTCATAGATTCAGTATGGACGTGATACTTAAATTTGGATTTTATCAATATTATGTATGATTCTGGTTACGGGTTGCGCGGGGTTTGTAGGTTCCGCTTTGGTCAGAAGGCTCCTTGCGGAAGGGAATGAGGTCACGGGCATAGACGCGTTCAGGGATTTCTATCCGCGGAAGCTCAAAGAGAAGAACATGGAGAGCTTCTCGGATGACAAGAGCTTCACGTTCATCGAAGGTGACATCTGCAAGGCAGGCCTGGGAAAAATCCTAAAGAAGGGTTCTGTGGTGTTCCACCAGGCGGCGCACCCTGGCGTGAGGCAGAGCTGGGGGGATGAGTTCGCAAGCTACGTAAAGGACAACATCGAGGCAACAAAGGTGCTGCTGGACGCGTGCAGGAAAGCGGGAGTCGGGAAGCTGGTCATTGCAAGCTCGTCATCTGTCTACGGCAACTCGGACAGCGTCCCGGTCAAGGAGGATGCCGCCAAGAAGCCCGAATCCCCGTACGGCGTCACGAAGCTCGCCTCGGAGAACATGTGCTTCTCATACCAGAGCAACTTCGGCGTCCCGTGCATCGCCCTGAGGTACTTCACTGTCTACGGGCCCGGGCAGAGGCCCGACATGGCGTTCAACAAGTTCATAACGGCAGCGCTCGCCGGGGGGGACATAACCGTCTACGGGGATGGTGGCCAGACAAGGGACTTCACCTTCATAGACGACGTAGTGGAGGCCAACCTGCTGGCGATGGAAGCGGACTGCGCAGGAGAGGCGATAAACATAGCCGGCGGTGCAAGGTCAAGCATAAAGGACGTGCTGGAAATCATAGGCAGGCTGACTGGAAAGGAGATGCATGTGACATATTCCGGGAAGGAGGCAGGCGATGTCAGGCACACGTACGCCGACATCTCCAAGGCAAAGAAGCTCCTCGGCTACGAGCCCAGGGTCGGTCTCGAGAGCGGCCTGAAGGCAGAGATAGAATGGCTCAAGGGCGGCTGAAGGCTCTCCGGTTGGTGATGGCATGAGGATAGGCATACTCGTCTCCGGATTCCCGCCGGAGTTCATAGGGGGAACTGAGCTCCAGGCAAGAGGGCTTGCGAGGGAGCTCTCGAAGAACCACGACGTCACGGTCTACACGATGAAGGCCGGGACAAGGCCCGCGAGAGAGCGCTCCGAGGGCTACGAGATAAGGCGCATACGATACATAGATGTCCCGGTCCTCAGGTATTTCTCTTTTTCTTTCTTTGCCCTGGCGGAGCTGCTGAAGGGCTCCGGGAGGACCGACATGTTCCATTGCATGTACGTGACCCCTAACGGGCTTGTCGGAGCCCTGTCAAAGCTGCTCACGCGAAAGCCTTTCGTGACCTCCATAAGGTGCACCAAGACTTATGTGGCCGGCGGGATCCTGGGAATCGTCAACAGCTTCATATTCAGGATGTCCGACAGGGTATTCATACAGGCAGGCGCCCAGAGGAGCGCGCTTCTGAAGAGGTTCGGCTGGCTCAGCAGGTCCAAGGTGAAAGTGATAGGGAACGGTCTCGAGGGAACGGAGAAGCGTGCGCGCGGAACATCTGTCCTATTTCTTGGAAGGTTCACGAGGATGAAGGGAGTCGATGTTCTGATAGAGGCCATGAAGCTCATGGAACCCGGGAAGAGGCCGAAGCTCGTCCTTGCCGGATACGGCCCGCTCGAAGGAAGGCTCAGGGAGATCTCCCGAGGGCTTGACGTCGAATTCAAGGGGAAGGTGAAGCCTGAAAACGTCAGGGACGTGATGGCGGCGTCAGGCATATACGTGTTGCCCTCAGTATATGGAGAGGGAATGCCAAACACTGTTCTGGAGGCGATGTCCACTGGACTGCCCGTGATAGCTACAAGGATAGTCGGAATAGGGGACGACCTAGTAAAGGACGGGGAGAACGGTCTGCTCGTCCCGGCAGGAGAGCCCAGTGAGCTGGCCCGTGCCATAGAGCGCATCTCAACAGACAGAAAACTAAGGGAGCGCCTGGCAGAGGGGGGATTGAGAGAGGCGGGAAGGCATGGCTGGAAGGATATTGCGGGAACTATAGTGTCAGAATACAGGACAGTTCTTGGAAACTGAAATATTAAAACCGGAACTATCTATGAAACAGGTGCTTGGATGAAGCTTCTAGATGTCGCAGGCAGGGCGTGCAGTTTCATACGGGAGGAATCCCCTAACAGCGCCGGGCTCATGAGGACTGAGAAGTTCGTCGTCGAGGAGAAGCGGTGGCTCACGGAGACATCGGACTGCGACGATTTCGGCGATATCGCGCCCTTCATGGCGTGGACGGACATGGGATCGGGCAAGAAAGCCAACCGGGAATGGGTCGACTCCCAGTTCAGGCTGATGAACCAGCTTCTCAGGCAGGATTCCGGATTCTTCTCGCCATACACGGGGAAGAATATAGGAAAGTCGCTCCTGTCCCCGTCTTATCCGCTGAACAACATGGACCTTCTCCTGGGCATGAACATAATGAGGGTGGTTAGCCGGGACGACATGTATAAGGAAGGCTTCATAGCGCTTTGTGACGCGTTCATGAAGTATGCTATCAACGGCAAGGGTTTCGTTAGAAATGCACTTTTGCCGGCGCTGAGGGCATACTATCCCAGAAGGGGTTATCTGGGCTACAAGCCTGTTGCCTCCGGGGTGTGCATGGAATATCTGGCCGACGCGTTCGAGCTCACTGGAGATGAGAAGTACCTTGACGCTTCGCTTAAGATTGCAGGAGGGTTCACCAACACCCGCATCTTCGGTAAGCTCTCTTTGTTCACGGACAACGTCTATCCTGTAACCTACGGGCAGTCTGCCGTGTCTTCGATGACGAAGAGCAACACGAGCATGGCAAACGGCATTCTCAGGCTCTTCGAGGTTTCAGGTGACAAGCGCATGGAAAAGCTTTCTGAGAAGGCCGTCGGGGGGCTTGAGAGGTTCACAGCCCCTGGCGGGGCATTCTACAAATCGTATGACACTAGAAGTGATAAGGTGGCGAGCAGGAAGGTCGAGAAGTGTGACAGCCAGTCGGCGATGGACGTGCTCATGAATGCGTACAGGATACTGAAAGACGAGTCATATCTGGAGAGGGCCACGGAGTGCGCAGGCTTCTGGATGTCACGCCAGCAGCAGACGGGGTTGTTTCCAGAAGGAGGGAGTGAAGGCGCGTGGTATGGCTGCAATCTTGACTCGCATGCCGATATAACTGTCGCCTTGTCAAAGATATATTGTGTGAAGGGTGGTGTGAAGTACAAAAGGGCCTTAAGGTCCGCGGCGAAATCATTCGGCTTGTTCCTTTGCGACAATGGAGCGGTCTACGACGTTATCGATGCAAGGGATGGCAAGCCCATGGAGAAGCTCGGTGAGACCAAGATGATAGGGGGCGGAGTCAAAGGAATGATGTGCACCAACACGGTGCTTGAAGGCGGAAACATCATGAAGGGCGAGAAGTACCGGCTTCTCACTAGGGACAGGTAGAATGGAAGTGATGAAGGCTATAAGGCAAAGGAGAAGCGTGAGGGTATTCAGCCGCAAGGCTGTGAGCAGGAATGCCATCGAAGGTGTCATAGAGGCCGCGCAGTGGGCACCGTCCGCTTGCAACAAGCAGATGTGGGAATTCATAGTCGTGAGGGAAGAAAGCGTCAAGAGGCGCATCGTGGAGGAGGCCAAGGCGGTCCCGTTCATGAGGAACGCTCCAGTCATCGTGTATGTCCTGTACCGGAAGGACGTCAACCCCGACAGGCATGCAAATGTCCAGAGTGCGGCGGCGGCAGTGCAGAACATGCTCCTTGCGGCGCATGCGAAAGGCCTCGGATCGGTCTGGGTATGTCAGTACGGCAGCGAGAAGGTGATAAGGAGGCTGCTTGGGATACCCCGCGCTTTTGTAATAGTCTGCGCAGTGGCGCTGGGCTACCCCTCGTCCAGGCCGGCCGCGCCCAGGAGGAGGCCTCTTGATGAGATAATCCATGAAGAGACGTACTCATCCAGGAAGAAGGCGGCGGCAAACGATCCCGCTGAATGGGACGAAGGCAGCCTCACGGACTACAGGAATAAGGGAATAAGGGCGACATCACCGTCCGGAAACGCTCATGACCCGTCCTTCAGGGAGGAGATGGGTACCGAGATACTCCTCGCGGAAAGAAGCATAAAAGGGCTGAAGGTGCTCGACGTGCTGGGCTTCTCCGGAAGCTACACGACAAGGATTGCAGAGGCGCCAAGGGAGCTGCACGTGCACGACACGTCTGCGGAGTCGCTTGATTTCATAAAGGAAAGGCACAGGATGGTCGGGGGGCGGGGAACGCTGAAAGCGAGCGTTGGCGGGCTCTACGAGCTTCCGTACCCGGATGCGAGCTTCGATGCGGTGACATGCTTCAAGAAGCTCGAGATGGTGCCGGAGCCGGAGAGGCTGCTTTCAGAGATATCGAGGGTGACGAAGAAAGGAGGAAGGCTCGTCGTGACATTCTGGAAGACGTTCAGCATCCCCAGCATCAACTATCGCGTCAAGGTGGGGATGCTGGGAAGAAGGGGCATGGCGAGCAATGAGGGCCCGGCGAAGCCGCTTCCTGCGGGCCGCGTAAGGGAGATGATAAGGAAGGCAGGTTTCAGGATTGTCAGCGAGACCGGGATAAACATAGTTCCTAACAGGTCGATAGGAAGGAGGCTTAACCTTGAAGGGAAGCCGTTCAGGGGGCCGCTGAAAGGTTTGTGCAGGACCATGTTTCTCGAATGCGAGAGATTGTGAGAATTGGTAGCGATTTGGGAATTTCATTAAAAGCTGGAAGCAGTTAAACACAAGTGTGAAGGTATGGTCTGGGAAAGATTGAGGGTATTTGCCGCGTCCGTGATAGTGAGGCTCTACGCCATTGTTTTTAGGAGGGAGCCTGGAACCGTCGCGATGGGGTTCATCAAGAACCTGGGTTACATATTCACTGGCTTCACGGTGGCGAAGATAATATCGGTGGCGTTCCAGATTTACACCGGGAGGATGCTCGGGCCGGTGGAATACGGGAAGTTCGCGATGGTCTACTCGCTCTCGCAGATATTCGTTGTCCCTATGCTTATGGGAGTCGGCTCCTCGATAGTGAACTACTTCGCCGGCAGCAAGAATGAAGAAGAGCGCAAGGTGATTTTCACCGGAAGCGTCTTCCTCATCTCGGCGTTCACTGCAGTGACCGCGGCCATAGTCGCCCTCTTTGCGAATGAGATTGCGGCGTTGACTGCAGTCAGTCCTGATTATGTCCTCGCCGCCGTCCTCCTGGCAGTCTTCTACAACGCATGGGTGCTGCCCCAGAAGGTATATCAGATTACAGGCAGGATGAAGAGGCTCGGCACGCTTAACGTCGGCATGAACGGGCTCATGCTAGTGATGGTACTGGTGGCGTTCATGTATGGTAGCGACTCCATGATTCCGGTGGCCGTGATGTGCGCCGCGTATCTGGCAGCCGTAGTTGTCACGATACCCGAGCTGAGGAAGTACATGTGCGCCAAGCTGGACACGACGTGGATGAAACGTCTGGCTGGCTACGGCGCGATAATAGTCGTGGGCATGATGTCTCTTGCGCTCACCGACAACATAAACAAGATACTTCTCAACGTCTTCATGTCATTCCAGGAGGTCGGGCTGTACCAGGCTTACTTCTTCTCGACGCTCAACATGTCCACCTTCTTTGCGACGGCTGTGACTACCGTCCTGTTCCCGAAGGTCTCCTCCATGAAGGACAAGCATGCCATATTCAGCCAGATGAACAGCGTCCTCAAGATCACGCCCGTGCTGTTTCCGGTCATACTCGGCCTTTCCTGGGTGATAATGGTGCTTTATGGGAGCTCATACGCAGCATCCCTTCCGATGCTGGTTCTTTTCGTCATTGCGGCTATGCTCAACTTCGCCCATATAATCTATGGGTGCATAGCGCTCTCAGCAGGAATGCGCGGGGTGAAGGTCAACACCGCATCGATGATAGTTATATCTGTGATAAGCGTCGGGCTCGCGTACATGTTCATACCGACGTATGGAATTTACGGGGCGATAGTCACGAGAATAGTGGCTTTCATCGCGGGATTCGTCTTCCTCAGGATTGCGCTTGGACGTATAATTTCCAGATGAACATTCAGAGCACCTTGTATATAATGAATGCTGTTTGCCCCCTGGGGTTTTCGACCGTCGCGACTTGCTGCATCCATGGGCTGGCCTGGATGTCGTGGAAGAGCTGGGACCTGAAAGTGTAGTCGGGCGGCACCCTTTCCCCGGTGTATGGGCGCTGTATCGGGGTCGTGAAAGGACCGTACATCATTGCGTATGTGTCATCGCTGGGATCTCTAGCGAACTCTCCGTAGACTGAAAGGATGAGGTAATCAACGCCGTTTTCAAGGAGCACGCTCCTGTTAAGCCTGTCAGAGTAGAATATACCGTCAGTGGTGTCCCTGTCCGAGAGGACATCCGACGTGAGGTTGATGTAATGGGGGGCATATTCCGTCGCCACCAGGCCGTTGAACTGGAGCAGTTCGGTCCTCAGCGACTCGGCTCCCCATAGCATGGTTGAGTCTAGTGACATCATATAGAGCGAATTGGAGAAGGACAATAACATCAGGAATACGAAGAGCGCTGTTATGGCCAGGGAAGTGTTTCCTCTCGTCCTCCCGCGGATGTGCATGAACCCCGCAGCGCAGAGCAGGGCAGCGAATGGGAAAATCGCCGAGTAGTATCTGAGCCTCACGATCCATGCGCAGAACATGAAGAGGAAGACGAATATGGTGAAGAACGCCGGAAGCCTGTTCTTTCTCCACGTCGAAATCACGCCTACCGGAAGGAAGACGAGAAGTGGGAACATCGCGAGCTTTGCGAAGTACTCTATGTCGCCATAATCGCCTGTCATAAGCTGCATTAGCCCCGAAAGTCTGGAACCGGTGACGGTGCTGTCAACCATATGTGTGAGGAGCATCATGTCGTCGGCGCTGCGTATGGACAGGACGACAAGGAAGGCCGATGCGAATATGGCGGCGCACAGGACGCCGCCGATGAGCATCTCCCTGGTGAGCATCTGTTTCCTTCTGAATATGAGATTGTATGATATCATGGCAGCGCATACGACGATGAAGGATATCTTCGTCAGCAGCCCGAGAGCCGCAACGACTCCGGCAAGGTAGAACATCCTCCGGTCGACCAGCGCGCGCTCGAAGAGTATTATGAAAGCCACGGAGAGGGCCATCATCGGTATGTCGGTGAGGAACTTGGAGCCCCACCTCCAGAACTGCGGGAAGCACATTAGCACGAGAAGCGACAGTTTCGCCGTCTTCTCATCAGTGAGCTCCCTGAAGAGCATGAATGACAGGATGAGCGAAAGTAGCATGAAGATGAGTGGTATCACATATCTTGCGCCGACAGTCCCAATGGCGGACTCAAAAACCGCGAAAAGAGCAGGAAGCATTGGAAGCCTGTGCAGGAACGTCTCCGTGTAAGTCCCCGTGGCCATGTGCCTTCCGAGGAGCATGTAGTCCGACCCGTCCGTTGTTATGGTTTCGGCGGAGAAGCACAGTGAATACACCGCCACTGCCGAAAGCAGGACCAGAAGGATGAATGAGTTCTTCCTCAGAAAGGAGTACGCGGCCTCTCTGTCAATCTTTGCTGAAGAAGTTGGAAACCGACGCGCAGACATCCAGAATCTCCTCTTTCTTCAGGTAAGGGTTCATCGGAAGCGAAAGAATCTTTGAGGCTATGGATTCTGCGATGGGAAGCTCTGGGAATCCATAGTCCATGTATGCAGGCTGCTTGTTTATCGGGATTGGATAGTATATGCCTGACTCTACGCCGGAGCTCTTCAGATGGCTGAGGAGAGCGTCACGGCTGTCAGTCATTATGGTGTACACGTAGTAGGCGGCCTTGGCGTAGTCCTTCTCGGTTGGCAAGGCAACGTTTGGAGGGAGGTTCTTTGAGTACACGGCCGCCACGTCTCGTCTACTCTCGAGCCAGCCGGGTAGCCTCTTCAGCTCTATCCTTCCTATTGCCGCGAGTATCTCCGGCATCCTGTAGTTGTAGCCTATGACATCGTGCTCGTACTTCTTGTCCTTGGCCCTTCCCTGGTTCCTTATCATGCGCATCTTCTCCGCCAGCTCGGAATCTCCCGTGGTGACCATGCCGCCTTCACCGCACACCGTCATGACCTTGGACGGGAAGAAGCTGAAGGCGGCGGCTGTACCTATGGAACCGGCCTTCCGGCCCCTGTACTCGGCGCCATGCGCCTGGCATGAGTCCTCGAGCACGAAAATCCCCTTGGCCTCCGCAATCTCCGTTATGGGGTCCATGTCTGCAGGGTGGCCGTATATGTGCACGGGGATTATTCCCTTGGTCCTGGATGTTATCGCGGCTCCTATCTTCGCAGGGTCTATGTTGTGCGTGTCAGGCTCCACGTCGACGAGCACGGGCTTGGCTCCAGCGTGGACTATGGCATTTGCTGTCGCGATGAACGAATGCGTGGTGGTTATGACCTCGTCTCCATGGCCGACACCCATGGCCGCGAGGGCGACGCTGAGGGCGGACGTTCCCGACGAGGTCGAGACAGCCTCCTTTGTCCCGCAGAAGGCCGCGAACTCGCTTTCGAATCCCTGCGACTCCTTGCCCATGACGTACCTTCCGGACTCGAGGACGTCAATGACTTTTCTCTTTATTTCGTCATCAATCGCAAGGTTGGGACTGCAGAGCTTTATCATGAGAAGACCACCATAGAGAAAATAGCAGTGTATGTTTAATATGCTTTCTCCCCGCTATCGAACGCGAGATTCGCTACCTCATTTATCTTCTTCGCGGGATTGCCTGCCACCACCGCACCTGGAGGGACGTCTCTCGTGACGACGGACCCGGCGCCCACAAGAGAGTCCTTGCCTATGGTGACCCCTGGGAGCACCGTCACGTTGGCGCCAATCTTCGCATTCTCTCCAACGGTCACGCCTAGAAGGTGCTCTTTCGCATGAGGGCTCTTCGGATAGGGGGCGTTTGTGAGCGTGACACCGGGCCCGATCCATGCGCCGTCCTTTATGTCGCTGTACTCCGGTATGAAGGCGAGGCTGTGCATCCTCACGCCGTTCCCTATCCTGCAGTCCCTCTCAAGGACGGCTCCCGTTCCTATGCTGACGTCGCTGCCTATGGCGCAGTTCTCCCTTATCATCACGCGATGCCCGGTCTCGAGCCTGTCACCTATTATGCTTCCGGCGTATATGACGGAATGCGAGCGTATGTTCGCGTCCTTTCCTATGGCGGTAGAAAGCTCCCCTTCCTTCTTTCCCCTGGGAGGCTCGCCTATTATGGAGAACATGCCTATCTCGGAACCGCCCCCGAGCTTGACGTTAGCGCGAACAGTTACATCCATTCATCCACCGACCTTCACTGGCTTGCCCGTCTCAGCCGACCTGAGGCATGCCTCGCAGACCTTGGTTATCATGTATTCGGCATCGGCGCCGTCCTGGCGGCCGGCCGATGCGCATTCGCAGAAGTACTTGAGTTCTTCCTTGAGTGGCTCGTTCTTCCTTATGTCGACACGGATCTCCTTTTCGCTCACCACCTTTCCGTTTTCTATCCTGATTGGATACTTTACCATCATCTGCTCGAGGAAGTCCACGTATATCTTCTGCTTGGAGCCGATGACCCACATGTCCCTCTTCTTCTCCGGATGGAACCACGTCACCTCGAGGCTCGCCGGGAAGTCGCCGTAGTCGAGGTTCATAAGCGCGCAGTCCTCCCTCTCATCCGAGAGATAATTGACCTTCCTGCACGTCACGGTCTCGGGTTCCCTCTCCGTGAGGAAGTTCAGTATGTCGACAAGGTGGGTCGCGAAGTTCAGTATCACGCCTGAGTCCTTCCTTGGTGGTTTGTTCGAGTGTATGAACCTGGTCGTTATGTAGTGTATGTCGCCGGCTTCCGGGAGCCGCTTTTTTAGCTCCAGAACGGAAGCGTTGAACCTGAAAAGATAGCCCACCATGAGCACCAGGTTCTTCTGCTTTGCCTTCTTTATGAGTTCCATGGACTGCGATGCCCTTGGTGTCATGGGCTTTTCGACTATCACGTGCTTCCCAGCGTCAATGCAGTCAGAAACGACGTCGTAGTGAAGGTCCGTGGGAACGACGACGGACACGGCGTCCACTTCGGGCAGCATCTTCCTGTAGTCGCTGAAGAACTTGACGGAGAACTCGTCGGCGATTTTCCTGGAGGTGGGGTTTATGTCGGCTATGCCGACGAGCTTGCAGTTGAGCTCGCTGTAAACCCTCACGTGGTTCTTCCCCCACTTTCCCGCACCTATCACGCCGACTTTGAGGGACATGTGTTATTTTTGATAAAGCGGTGTTTTAAAGCGTTCGCCGGGAGAAGCTAGCCGGTGGAGGACATTATTATGCGCCAGGCCGCGCTCATGAATTTCTTCATCTCGGTTGGGTTGGAGACCCTCATCAGCGTCTGCACTATGAAACGGGGCCTGAAGTAGTACTGTTTGTAGGCCCGCTTGACCCACTTGCGCTGTTCTGCCGGCGGCAGCTCCTTCAGGTTGAGCTGGCCGTCGGAGAAGAAGAGGTGCATGAACTGGCTTGTCCTCTTCATGTACCAGTGGGGGTCCTTTATGGCTCCAGTCTTCACCGCCCAGAAATATATGTCGGTGTTGGGATAAGCCATGGTCGGCGCGAAGTTGGCGAAGTCCGGGCTGAGCTCCTTTGCGAAGGCTATGGTCTTCCTGACCGTCTCCGGCGTCTCTCCTGGATTCCCTATCATGAAGAAGCCCTGAGTCGTTATTCCTGCCTTCTTTGTGAGACGGAACGCTCTTCTCACCTGGTCAAGGGTTATGTTCTTGTGTATGTTGTCGAGTATCTTCTGTGAACCAGATTCTATGCCGTACGCTATCTGCTTGCACCCGGCTTCTTTCATCGTCTTGAGAAGGGGTCCGTCGACGCAGTCGACGCGCGTGTTGCAAAGCCACTCTATCCTTATCTTGCGTTTCTTGATTTCATTGCAGAAGTCGATTACCCAGTCCCTTCTTACAGTGAAAGTGCTGTCCTTTATGAATATCTCATCGATGCCGAACTTCTTGTTCAGCTCCCCTACCTCATCCACGGTATTGGCCACGGACCTCATCCGCAGCCTTCTTCCCATCGTGGTGTGGACATCGCAAAAAGCGCAGTTGAAAGGGCATCCCCTGGTCATTATTATGGACCCGACCCTCTTCTTGGACCCGCTGAAGATTGAGTAGTCCGACAAGTCTATCAGCTTGTGGTCCGGGAACGGTATGCTGTCAAGGTCCTCTATGAAAGGTCTTGCCTGGTTTGTTTTTATCCTGCCTCGGCTGTCACGATATATGAGGCCCTTTATCTTGGAAACGTCGCCGTCTGGGATGGCTCTCGCGAGTTCCACTATTGTCTCCTCACCCTCTCCGCATATGAGGTAGTCCACGTCATTTGTGTATTCCAGCACTTCGCCTTTCGTGCCATTTATGTGGGGACCGCCGAGGCATATCCTGACACCGGGACATTCCTCCTTCACGAGCTTTGCGAAGTCCAGCGTTATCGGGACGTGTGGTGTCATTATGGAGATGCCGATGAGGAATGGCATCTCTGACTTTACCATCGAGACGACATCATCCATGCTGTAGTCTTTGACCCTCCAGTCCACGACGTTGACATGGAATCCGGCCTTTTCCAGTGACGATGCGAGGTAGAGTATGCCTAGCGGGGGGAGCGTGTTGCCTTCGTCCCTCCCCACCTCTATCGGGGGAACCAGAAGTAATACATTGCTTTTCATTGGATCACTTGAACCGTCGGGCTTCTTGCTATATACTCATTCAGAATCTATTTAAATTTTGGTGTCTACTATCAATACCTGCTGTGGTCCGTATGAAGAAGTCCCATATTCTGAAGAGCGGGATGGCGCTCATGAAGGTCTATGCAGGAGGCAAGGTTCCGCTGAAGGTCTCCCACTACATAACCTACAGGTGCAACCTGAGGTGCATATTCTGCTCGGCGTGGAAAAACAAGGGAAGAGAGGAGATGACGACAGATGAGATAAAGGATGCCATGGACGCATTCAAAAGCATGGGTACCGTTTCCTGGAGCATAAGCGGTGGTGAGCCATTCATAAGAGATGATTTGCCTGAGATTCTCAGGCACGCCAAGTCCAATGGGTTTATTACGAGCGTCGTCACTAACGGCACCTTTCCGCACAGGATAAAGGATGTGAAGGGTCTTGTGGACCTTTTACTGATAAGCATAGAAGGCGGAAAGGACGAGACCGACCATTACAGGGGAACGGGGACGTTCGACAAGGTGAAAGAGACGATAGGTGAGGTGAAGAAGTACGGGATTAACACAAACCTGAACACCGTGCTGAAATGGGACAACAGGAAGCAGATGGAGTATATAATAAATCTCGCCGAAGAGAATGGCCTGATGTGCGGTTTCCAGCCCATATTCGACTATAGTGACGGGAGGGAGCTGAAGGAGATAGTCGAATCCGAAGCCAAGCTGGAGGGTATCCACGGAAACATACGATTCATAGAGAAAGCAAAGAAGGAAGGAAAGCCCATATTGAATTCGTTCTCTTACATGAAGTACATAAGAAACTACGGCAAAGGCGATTTCAAGAAATTGCGTTGCTTTGCAGGAAGGAATACGGTCCTGTTGGAGCCCGACGGAACCATGAAGAGATGCTACTGGGATGCGAAGCCTGTAAAGAAAGGCGACTGGAAAGAGTCTTTCAGATGTGTCGGGAAGGCCCCTGAAGGCTGTTATTGCTGGCCGAAATGCCATGGTGAGAACAATGCCATATTTTCACTGAGCATTGATTCAATACTGAATGCGAAAAAGCGCATATGAACAGGTCTGGCAGGCATGCCGTTCATGGGTTTCTCTTCTTGCGCATGTGCTCGCAGGACTCCTGTCCCATGATGCCCGGAAACTAATAAAAAGAGGGAATAGAAAGGTATAAGTGGTTACATGTACAAGAAGCACAAGGTCGCACTCGTCGTCCCGGCGTACAAAGAGGAGAAGATGATAAGGGCCACGATGGAAGGCGCGGGGAAGCAGTTCGACAGGATATACGTGATTGACGACTGCTCACCTGACAAGACCGCATCCATAGTGGAGGCTCATTCCAAGAAGGACAGGAGGGTCGTCCTCCTGAGGCATGAGAAGAACAAGGGAGTCGGCCAGGCCATAATAACGGGATACAAGCAGGCCGCAAAGGACGGTTGTGACATAGCCGTGGTAGTGGGCGGGGACAACCAGATGGACCTCGCCGACGTGGATAATTTACTCGAGCCCATAGTGAAGGGCGAGGCCGACTACGTCAAGGGCAACAGGTGGATGTGGCACTCTCTGGATGTGATGCCAAGGCACAGGTTCTTTGGGAATTCGAGCCTTTCGCTTCTGACCAAGCTGGCATCCGGATACTGGAAGATATTCGATACGCAGGATGGATACACGGCGACCACCAGGAACCTCATAGAGACGGTAGACTGGAGCAAGGCGTGGAAGGGGTATGGCTACGTCTCCGACTGGCTCATAAGGCTGAACGTCTATGGGTTCAGGGTGAAGGACGTGCCTAGGAGGCCAATCTATCTGGAAGGGGAAAGGCAGTCGCAGATAGGCATAGGAAGATACATGGTGAGGGTACTGCCGATGCTCATGAAGGGCTTCTTCTGGAGGCTAAAGGAGAAGTACATAGTGAGAGACTTCCATCCGCTGGTGTTCTTCTACATACTGGGCCTCATACTCACGCCCGTGGGTTTTCTGACGGGATTGTGGCTGATTTGGCACAGCCTGTTCGTGGGCGGCGTGAGCGGGTCAACGGCCGTGTTGGTGGCCATGATGCTCATACTCGGCCTTCAGTCGACGTTCTTCGCGATGTTTTTTGACATGGAAGCAAGCAAGTGAATCTAAATTTAAATAATACAGCCAATTTGGTTGTATGTTTCTGCGAAGAAGGGTCAGGCCCGAGATTTTCACTAAACTTCTGGCGGCATTCATCATTGTGTATGCGGCGGTGCTCCTTGTCGGGATAGGATACAGGACGGCCATCTGGGATGAGTTCCAGAATACGGCCCTCCCCTTCCTTCTGTATGACATGACGACAAACGCCGGAAGCATCGGTCCCGGCTTCGCGGCGTTGAAGGCATACGCCATCGATTACCAGGCCCATTATGCGGTCTTCTACAGCCTCATACACCACCCACCCTTCCACCGCATATTCCTCTATGCGGCTTTCATGCTGGCTGGCCCCGGGGAGGTCTCCGGAAGGGCGGTGAGCGTGGCGTTCGCCGTCCTGGCGCTTGTCGTGACGTATATGGCCGCATACAGGATGACAAAAAGAAGAGACCTGTCTTTGCTTTCCTCTGTGACGCTTGCGCTCATCCCGACGTTCTCGGAGTTCAGCCGCCTGATAATGCTCGAAATTCCGCTTGTAGCGATGACAACCCTGACCGTCTATGCGTTCCTGAGGTATGAGAAGAGCCGGAAGGCCTCTGATGCAATACTGCTGGGTGTCGCGGCGGGACTATGCATGCTCACCAAGAACTACGGCCTGCTCGTGCTGGTGCCTTTGGGGCTGTACATGCTCGTTGAGGGAGGCATCCGCTCATTCGCTGACAGGAAAGTGCTGATGGCGCTGGCCGTTGCGCTTGCCATGGCCGTCCCGTGGTATGTCTTCGCGGCCATGCTCCCGTCGATTGCTGGTGTTAACGAAAACCTTGTAGGCGCGTATGTAAGCTACTTCTCTCCGAACCCGGAGGTGTTTGCCGAGGTCCCGTCATTCTATCTCATGACATTCTCGTGGATACTGGGCCCGCTTTCAATCCTGGCGGTCGTGAGAGCCTTCATGAGGAGGGACAAGACGGATGTGCTGCTTCTACTGTGGGCGCTTTCGTATTTCATCTTTTTCATGGTTGCGATAGGCCCTTCGGTAGGCCATTTGCACAGGTTCATAATGCCGGCTCTCCCGGCTTTCGCCATACTCATTGCAAGACTCATGGGAGAGATTGTGGACTCGAGAAGGTTCAGGCACCCATGGCACATCATAATGGCCGTGCTTGTCTGCTCTGCAGCACTCTCGGTTGCGTACAACGCTTCCGTCGACGTGAGAAAGCCCATGGACGAGGCGTCAGTGTACATACTAGCGAATTCCAATGTGGGGGACGGTGTTATAACTACAGACTTCTACCAGACATTCTACCTGCTAAAGCACGACAGGGACCTCAAGGTGTTCAACTTGAACGCAAGGAACATGGAAACTCTGGGCTCGATACTCAACAGCACTCACGCAAGCCCGGCGAGGGATGCGGTGGGCATTAAGAATCCTGAAAACTATAGTTATCTTGTGCTAGAATACCCTCTCCAGCCCAAGGTGGAGGCCAATCCGGACTTCGTCAGCTTCATAGAGGACAGCGGCTGTCTCCACAAGGAGAAGGTTTTCGGGAACGAAACCGAGATAGTGTTATACAGGTTTGATGAGGATTGCGCATGAAGGTGTCTGTGATCATCCCGGCTTACAACGAGGAGAAGGCCATAGCAGAGGTCTTGGAAGACGTGAAGGTCGCGGCGCTAGGCAGCCATGAGGTAATAGCCGTTGACGACGGCTCTTCGGACGGGACCTACGAGAAAGCGAGGAAGGTGAAAGGTGCCAGGGTTATAAGGCACAGGAGGAATACGGGAAAGGCTGGTGCGCTCAAGACGGGATTCGAGGCAGCGAAGGGTGAGATTCTTGTCACTATAGATGCCGACTGCACTTATCCTGCAAATGACCTTCCAAGAATAGTGGAGCCTCTCCTGAAAGGGAAGGCGGATGTCGTGATAGGGTCCAGGTTCATGGGAAAGAGCACAGAGATGGCGAGGCTCAATTACTTCGGCAACTGCATATTCGCGGCCGTCGTTTCGCTTCTCACGGGAAAGAAGGTGACGGATCCCTCATCGGGCATGCGGGCCTTCAGGAGGGATGTCTGGAAATCCCTTGACATAAAGGCCAAGGGCCTGGACTGGGAAGTCGAGATGACCACGGCGTCTGTAAGGAAGGGTTACAGGCTCATGGAAATTCCGATAGAGTATCACGACAGGGTCGGGGAGGCGAAACTCAGCAGGTTCAAGGACGGCTCCAAGTTCCTCCTGGCAATACTCAGGGCGCGCTTCTGAACTCCTTCAGCACGTCGCTGCTCCTTATGGGATTCGAGACCCACAGCACAGCTCCGGCGGCTCCCATGACCACATACGTAGTCATGAAGGATAGGAGGGAAAGCGAAACGGCAGACTCCGAGGGTATTGACACGAGGGAAAAGAAGAATATCAGCGCCGCGTCCCTAGTGCCTATGCCTGAGAAGGATACGGGAAGGGTGTCTAGAAGGACAGCTATTGGCACCACGCCCATGAAGAAGGTGTAGGGAAGATCGAGGCCTATGGCGGAGGAAAGCAGCCAGAACTGGCTTATTGATATGATCCACGTCACGACGCAGAGGAGGACAGCAGCTCCCAGCATGGGCTTCCTCATCCCGGATAGGCCTTCGTAGAAATCGTGGAATGCCCTCCCGAGAACGTTATGGTACCTTGATGGCAGCAGCCTGAGCGAGAGCGGCCTCGCGACCCTTAGTATGATTGACTTCCTCATGAGTGCCGCGACGAGTACCAGGAAAATCAGGAAGGCGCCGGAGATGTATGCCAGAAGGCCTGTGCCCTGGGACATGCCTCCGGCTATTACGGCCATCCCCGCAAGCGAGAAACAGAAGAGCACGACTATGTCGTTTATCCTGTCCAGAAATACGGTGGTGAGGGACTTGCCCCCGCTCAGGCCCGTCTCTTTCCTGAGGTACAATGCTCTTGAAAGGTCGCCTATCCTGCCGGGTGTTATTATCCCTAGGAAGAACCCGGACAACCAGGCTCGTATGGACTTCAGCAGGCTGTACCCGGTACCATATGACCTTATAATCACATTCCACTTGAGGCTCTTGAGTATGATGTTCGGCACCGCCAAGAGTATGGAGCACGAGACGAGCGCCGGGTCAGCAGAGGACAGTATGGAGAGGAGCCTTCCGGTGTCTATGTTGAGTATTATGACGGCGAAGATGACCAGGCCTACTAGCGGCAGGAATGATGCCTTTCTCATCTTAACGCCTTCCTGCGGAGTCAGCTTTCCTCATGCTTCTTTATCCTCTTCATGAGGCTTTCTCTTTCCTTTATGTGGAGGTCCACGTCAAGGAACGAGAGGAGGTCCTTCTCCGTCTTCAGTATCGTTTTCCATTTTCCTATGTCGAGATACTTGCCACTTAACACCACGCCGTAGACACTCTCGCCGTTCCTCAGCGCCAAGTCTATGGCGTCCGTTATCTGTATCTCTCCCTTGGCCCCAGGCCTGGTCTTATCTATATAGTCGAATATCTTCGGCTCGAAGACGTAAGCCCCGCACATGGCATAGTAGCCGCCGTTCACCCTGTAGTCCCTCGCCTTCTCTGCGCCGGGCTTCTCCACCACCTTTGTCACGGCGCCGCAGCAGTCGTTTTCCATCTTCACCCTGGCGATCCCGTATCCCTTCGGGTCGGTAACCTCGAAAAGGAGAAGGGTCGCGATGGGTTTTTTCTTTTTGTGCACATTTATCAGCTGCTTTATCTCATCCTTGGGCTCTATGAAGGAATCGCCGAGAAGCGTGACGAAGGTCGTGTCTATCCAGTCCTTCCCCTGATTTATCGCATGGCCAAGGCCCTTTCTCTTCATCTGGTATATGTATGCGGTGTTCACGCCGAAGAAAGAGCCGTCGCCGATGTAGTCCATGAGCGCGCCCTTCTGGTAGCCTACCACCATGAATATCTTCTTTATGCCCCCTTTCCTGAGGTTCTCTACACAGTGCTCTATAACGGCCTTGCCGAGTATAGGGTACATCTCCTTTGGGACCGCCCTGGCAAACGGATACAGCCTTGTCCCGCTTCCCGCGGCAGGTATGAGCCCCACTATCTCATCGCATGGCATTACCAGCACACCCCCTCGAAACCCGAGACGTTTGAAGGGTCCAGCATCCTTCTTCCTTCGATAACGATGTTCCCCTTCATGAGCCTGAAATCGTCATTCGTGAGCCGCCTCACCTCGTCCCACTCTGTCAGCAGAAGGCAGGCATCGCTGTCCTGTATGGCCGCCCTTGCGCTCATGCAGTACTCCACGCCGGGGAACTCCTTCCTGAAGTTGTCCGCGGCCTTGGGGTCGTATGCCTTCACGCGGGCCCCGGATGACAGCAGCTCGGAGACTATGGCAAGCGAAGGGGCTTCCCGTATGTCATCCGTACCAGGCTTGAAAGCAAGTCCAAGGACGGATACCACCTTGCCCCGCAGGGACGGCATGCGCCCGCGAAGCATATTGACTATGGTCAGGGGCTGCATGCGGTTAACTTCCTCTACGGCATCCAGGAGGCTCATCTTGAGTCCCTCCTTCTTCCCCTTCGCGATTATAGCCTTTACGTCTTTTGGGAAGCAGCTGCCTCCGTACCCTATCCCCGAATTGAGAAACCTCCGCTCTATCCTCTCGTCGAGGCCCATGCCGTCGGCGACCTCGTAGGAGTCTATGGACAGCTTCTTGCACAGGTTGCCCATCTCGTTTGAGAATGATATCTTCGTGGCGAGGAATGCGTTGCTCGCATACTTTATCATCTCCGCGGTCCTGGGATTGGTCTTCACCACGGGGCAACTGAACCCCCTGTAAAGCGAATATACCCTCTCCGTGGACCTTTCGTCTATGCCGCCTATTATGACCCTTCCTGGGTTCATGAAGTCGCTGACTGCCATGCCCTCCTTGAGGAACTCCGGGTTCATCGCGACGCCGAAACCACTCCCGGCCTCCTTGCCGGAGGCCTCCTCCAGTATGGGGATTATAACACCCTCCGTGGTTCCCGGAACCACCGTGGACTTGACGACCACCGTATGGTACGTATCCTTCTTTCCGATAGCACTTCCCGTCTCCTCCGCAGCCTTCCTTATGTATGAGAGGTCTACTGTCCCGTCCCTCCTCGAGGGCGTCCCGACTGCGATGAAGGTGATGTTGGTCCCAAGAACTGCCTTCTCGAGACGGGTGGTAGCATGCAGCCTCCCGTGGCCTATGTTCTTCCGGAGCATCCGGTCCAGACCTTCCTCGTATATGGGTGCCACTCCGCCGTTTATCTTCTCTACCTTGTCCTCGACCACGTCCACGAGGGTCACGTGGTTCCCGAGGTCGGCGAGGCAAGCCCCCGTTACCAACCCGACGTAACCGGAACCTATGATGGAGACTTTCATAGCATTATTTTCAGAGTGTGGTTTATATATAGTTTTGAGCGGCGCACTAGCCGGGTTTTTTAGACTGGCGTCCAATATTACTGCATGAGGAAGAAGCGCATCTCGATGACGATAAACCCGGAGGTGCTGTCGCGGATAGACTCCCTCGTGGACGGCAGGGACATAAGGTCGAGGTCCGAGGCGATAGAGTCCGTGATGTCGCAGTACCTCGAGGCTAACAAGACGGCAGTGTTCCTCGGCGGAGGGGACATGGGAAGCCTGATGATAAAGGGGACTCTCAAGCCCCTCATAAGGATAGGCGGCCGGGCGCTCATAGAGCACAACATAGAGCGGCTGAGGAGGTCCGGGTTCCGAAGGATATACATAGTAGGGAAGAGCGAGTTCATAGGGGAGTGTTTCAAGCTTCTCGGGAACGGGAAGGGAATGGGCGTTGGCATAGAGTACATAGAGGAGGCCAGGACGCTCGGGAACGCCAAGACGCTCCAGTTGGCCGAGCCCTACATGAAGTCCCCATTCCTTGTCCTGCCGGTCGACAATTTCTTCGACTTCGACCTGGACTACTTGTCGAGGGCTCACATGAAGTCCGGCGGGACGGCCACGCTTGCTGTGCAGTCGGGAAGGGATGCGAAGATAGACGTCGGGGTCGTCGAGATGATGGGAAACGGGATAATCAGCTATGAGGAGAGGCCTAAGAACCCCAAGACGTTCCTGGCCGCGACGTTCATAGGGATGTACGACCCGGCAATATTCGAGTACATACCGAAGGGGAGCGCCAAATGGGTGCTGCAGACAGACGTCTTCGGCAAGCTAATAAAGGAGAGGTCTCTCCTCGGGTGCATAGTCCCAGGCTTCTACATGAACATAGACACGGAGAAAGATGTGAGAGCCGTGGGCGAGTTCTTGGGAAGGAAAAAGTAATACTATAGTATTACTGTGTAATAAATAGTTATTTAAAAGTCCCTGTCGTAACCTCATCTAAGGTGTTTTGATGGGACTCAGGGAAAAGCTTCTTGCGGGGGACATGAAGATAGGAGTCTGGGGAACCGGATTCA
>CAZSVU010000060.1:0-32121 GCA_964610275.1 uncultured Polyangiaceae bacterium
TCCGTCCCGGTCGCGATCGAAAGGACGGGAGGCCCGTTCCGGTTCGTCATTGCGACGACTGAGAGCAAGCATGGCAGAGAATCCGGCGATACCCACCGGCGTGATGGCTGCTTCCGCTCCCCCCGCGAGGATCACGTCAGCGTCGCCGCGCTGGATCCAGCGCAACGCCTCGCCCACCGAGTGGCTGCTCGACGAGCAGGCCGACGTGTGCGAGAGGCTCGGCCCGCGCCAGCCCAGGGCAATGGAAGCCTGCCCGGCTGCCATGTTCGCGACCAGTGCCGGGATGGTGTAGGGGCTGACCCTGCGCGGTCCGTTCTTGCTCAGATTCAGCGTGACCGCTTCCAGCCGGTCCAGTCCACCTATCCCGACGCCGATGAACACGCCGGCCCGCTCGCGCTCTGCATCGCTGAGCTTCACCCCGGCGTCCTTCACCGCCAGCTTCGCGGCTGCCAGTGCAAAGTGGATGAACCTGGAGCTCTCCTTCAGCCGCTTCCGGTCGACGAACTCGGCGGGGTCGAAGCCCTTGACCTCCGCGGCAATGCGAGACGGGAACGCGTTCGCGGGTCCGAACAGCGTGATGGGACCAACGCCACTCTCAGCTGCCAGCGCAGCAGACCAGGTGGCCTCGGCTCCGATCCCCAACGGCGTGACCAGGCCGACTCCGGTGACTACGACGCGCTCCACGAATCTGCGGGCCTCTCGGAGGCTGCTCACACCAGATGGGCTGAGTGCCTCTCTGCGGCTCAGCCGGTGGCGTTCTTCTCGATGTAGTCGATGGCGTCCTGTACGGTTCGGATCTTCTCGGTGTCCTCGTCCGGGATATCAATCTCGAACGCTTCTTCGAATGCGAGCACGAGCTCTACCAACCCGAGGGAGTCTGCACCGAGGTCGTCGACGAACGTTGACTCTGGGGTGACGTCCTTCTCGTCGACGTCGAGCTGTTCCTTGATGATCCGCTTGACCGTGGCCTCAATGTTGCGACCTTCCGCCATGCTGCCTCCAGGGAAGACCCCTCCGGTTCGGAGGTAGTGATTTGTTAGAGCGATCGACAGGCCTGTCGTCCTGGCCTCGGCCGACGCAGAGGCGGGGCCGTGTTTACCACGCTACGGACCTGTTCAACGTGGAAAGATCACGGTTTCGCGAGGTTGGACCAGCTGGGACGCTGGCCGGAACCCTCAACGACCCGCGCTACTCGCCCGCCTCGCGCGGCCGCACCACCGCGCGACCCCTGTAATGGCCGCACGAGGGGCAGGCACGGTGGGGAGCCATGGGCGCCGAGCAGTTCGGGCAGGGAATGATGTTGGGGACCGCGACCTTGTCGTGTTGGGCGCGCCGCATGTCGCGGCTGCTGCTGGACTTGCGTCGCTTGGGGACTGCCACGTGCTTACTCCTTGTTCTGCCGCAGACGGCTCGCGATGGCGGCCAACGGGGCGAGTCGAGGGTCGAGCGGCTGATCGGCCGTGTGGCTCGAGTCGCTCGATTGGGAGGGCGGAGCGATAGCGGCATCTGGAGCCGGAGGCAAGTCCGTTCGAAGCACGTTCATCGGAAGGTCCAGCAGAATGAACTCGCGCACGAACGGATCGAGCACGACCCGCTCCCCGTCGTAGCGGTCCTGAGCTGCCAGCTCCTCGCTGAGCAGGGGGTCTCCGTCCCATTTCGCGTCGCCGGACCGGTCTCCGGCGCGCACCTGATCGGGCGACCTTCCGGCCGACCTGCGGCTCCTCCTCGACTTGCCCTTGTGGGACCGTGCCGCTCGGTCCGGTCTGGGGTGCGGGAGCGCGGGTGAGAGCATGAGGAAGATCTCCGGGCTCAGCTCGACCTGGACCGGCTCCAGGGTTCGGGCACACGGCATGGTGACCGCCAGTTTGGCCGCGCCACGGACCACGACTTCGGGTCCACTCGCCGTGAGCTCGACCTCCAGGTGCCCCGCCTCGACCACCGAGGCCTGGGTGTCCTCGAGTGCTCGCCGCAGCCAGGGCACCGGGAGTGGCCAGCTCACCACGACCGGGCCTCGCCTGAGGTCTGCCACCGATACGACGAACAGGGGAGCCGACATCGGCTTCAAGGTAGTACCGCTCGGGGTGCCGGGCAAACTCGCGACGGTGGTAGCGTAGGCCATCGATGAGGCGCGCCCTGCTCGCTGACACTCGGCGTCGACGCTTGCTGCTCGCAGCCGGAGTCTATCTGCTCGCGACCGTCGTGTACTTCGCGTTCGCGGCCCGCGCCACGCTCACCAGCCACACTCCTTGGAACCACTTTGCGCTGCTGGCGGAGGCGTGGCTCGAGGGGCGTCTCGACCTCGGTGGTGCGCCGCCGGCCTACGCCGGATTCAACGACTTCGCGCACTTCGACGGCAAGTGGTTCATCGTGTTTCCGCCCTTTCCGGCGGTGCTGCTCCTACCCCTGGTGCTGCTGGGCGGGAGCGCGGTCGAAGTGCAGGACGGGCAGTTCTTCATCTGGCTCGCAGGAATTGGCCCCGCGGTGCTCTACCTGGCGATCGAGAAGCTCCGTCGGAGCGGACGCAGCGAGCTGAGTACTTCCGGGGCCGTGCTCCTGGCCCTGCTGTTTGCCTTCGGCACGGTCTACTTCTTCTCCGCAGAGCAAGGCACGGTCTGGTACGCGGCCCACGTCGTCGGTGTGGGTCTCGGTGCGCTCTACGTGTTGTTCGCGCTGGACGCAGAGCGCCCGGTGCTTTCAGGGGTGATGCTCGGGCTCGGCTTCTTGACGCGTTCGCCACTCTTGTTTGCCGCTCCGCTGTTTCTGCTCGAGGCCGTGCGGGTATCCGCTCGTCCATTTGACGTCGGCGGTCTGTTGCAGCGCTGCGGCTGGTTCTTCGTGCCCATTGCTGGTGCGATTGGCTTCGCCCTTTGGCACAACCACGCTCGCTTCGGTGATCCGTTCGACTTCGGCTACCAGCATCTGACCGTGGTGTGGAAGGCTCGCATGCTCAAGTGGGGGCTCTTCGACTTCCACTACTTGGGCAGGAACCTCGGTGTGCTGCTGACCAGCCTACCCTGGGTCGCGCCGGAGTCCGCGACGGTGCCATTTCAAGTCAACGGTCACGGGCTGGCCCTCTGGGTCACTTCACCGTTCTACCTGTGGCTACTCTGGCCGCGTCGGACTGCGTCACCGCACCTCGCACTCTGGCTCACGGTCGCAGCGGTGGCGATACCCACGCTCCTCTACCAGAACACCGGGTGGGTACAATTCGGCTACCGCTTCTCCAATGACTACGCCGTATTCCTGTTCGCGCTGCTGGCGTGCGGCCGCTACCGGCTCGGCACGCTCTTCTGGGTGGCAGCCGGTTGGTCCCTGCTGGTGAACGGCTTCGGTGCCGCCACCTTCGGGCGGGAAGAATATCGCGACTACTATCACGTGGAGCGAACGCAGCGAGTGCTGTACCAGCCGGACTGACCCGATCCGTGCCAGACGAGCAGAGCATGAGCGCGAGTTTTCGATCTATTCGGGGGCACACCTTTCTGGACCGCTTCGGCAGTGCGCCGTTGCTCATCGACCTGGGAGCCAACGTCGGCAAGTTCGCCCAGGGCGTTCGTGCCGCCTATCCGTCCTCACGCCTGGTGCTCGTGGAGGGCGATCCACTGCTGGTCCGGGAGTTGGTCGAGCGCTTCGGGGCCGCACCTGGCGTGCAGTTGTTTCACGGTGTGGTTGGACCTGAGAACCAGCCCGCGGCCTCCTTCTTCCTTTCGGAAGTGCCCGAGGGAAACTCGATGTTGCAGCGCTTCAGCGATAGCTGGTCCAGAGCGGGCAGTCGGGAGATCACCGTGGAGATGATCACGCTGGCGCGCCTGGTCGAGTTGCTCGATCCGAACCGCGTCGACCTACTGAAAGTCGACGTCGAGGGCGCGGAGTGGGACGTGCTCTCCGGCCTGACGCCGGCCCTGGCCGAGCGCATTGACCAGATCACGGTGGAGTTTCACGACTTCATGGACCCTGCTTTGCGCCCGCGCACGGAACAATGCATTGCGCAGTTGCAGGCGTTGGGATTTCGCTCCCGGTGCCGCGGGGCCGACCATCGGCACGGATCGCCGTACTTCGACTGTCTCTTCTACCGCGACGTCTGACCCCGGCAGCGCATATGTCAGCCACCCAAGCGCGACTGGACGCAATCCTCGACCGCGAAGACGCGGCCCAGGAGTACGAGCGGTGGCACGCGCGTCAAGCCCGAGCCGCTCGTGACGCCAGCGCCGACTACTTGTTCTCGGAGCCCGTCGCGCGATTTTCTCCTGCGGCCTTCGACCTGATCGTGGGGCTGGAGGACATCGCGGTCGCGGGGGACGCGGCCGGGTGTCGCTTGACGGCGCCCGATGCCCCCGGGGCGGTTACCGTCGACGTGCCCGCGCGCGTGGCTCGGCGAATCGTCGATGCGCTCGCGGGGCAGAATACGGTGGGGGAGCTTCGCCGGTCACGCCGGTTCACCTCCGAGGAGTTGGACCGGTTCTTGCGGGCCACGTTCGGTATTCTGGTCTTCGCGCCTTTGGCGGTCAGACACTTGGAGGATCGGCTATCGGGCGCGGAGATCACCCGCTATCCGGGCTCACCCTACGAGATCGTTCGCTCGTACTGGCAGAACATGATTGCCGTGCGAGAGGGCGCCCCCACGCTGGACCCGCCCAGGCAATCGACACTCGAGGCCACCCGTGCCCTGCGCAGGTTGCACGTTTTGGCGCTAATGGGAGACGATCTCAATACGTTCTACCTGCCGTCGAGCCGGATTGCGGCGCGAAAGGTGTCACCGGGTGCGTTGCTCAGCCAACCGAGCCAGACTCAGCCCGGGCCCCAGGGGATGCGCTTCGTCAGCGGGCCCCGCGTCAACGCCTCCTTCATCGGCGGAGAGCTCTATCATCGCACCCTGTACGAGCTGCTGTCGGACCCGGATGCATCGCTACCGGAGCGCACGTTTTGCGCCGAGGATGGCCTCGGCTGGGGGCGCATCGTGACGGCACGCGCGGACGCCGATCGTCAGGCCGCCCCCTGGTTCTGTCCACCCCGGCCGATCGAGCCGGAACACTGGGAGAGGCTGTTGGCGGCGCTGGGCTCCGCCAGCGCGGCCGTCCACAATCAAGACAGAGCCGCTACGGTGGCTGCCTTGGCGCGATTCCATCAGCGCTTCATTCGTCTGCACCCGTTCCGCTGTGCGAACCAATCGCTGGCCATGAATCTGGTCAATCACCTGTTGGTGCAGTCGCACGGTGCGGGGATGCCGCATTTGATCCTCGACCAGCTCGCGCTGCGCCTGAGCGAGGTGGCGTACGAGCGCGTGTTTGCCCTTGCCGTCGGAGTTTGGGTGTTGCCTGGTGCCGATCCCGCACGGCGCTACGGTGCGTTGATCGACCGCAAACAGTCCGCCTACGCCTTCATCCCTCGAATCGCGGGTTGTGACAGCCTCGAGCAGGCCGTCGACCTGGCGCACGCTTCGCCCGAAGAGGCTCGCCTGGCGCTGCTTCCCGTTTGAGATCGGGACCTACCGGATCACGAAGTTCTGCACCGCCCAATCGACCTGATCGGCGTGCTTCTCCATCAACTCCTTGGTGCCGCCCGCCTCGATCACGTAGATGGTGTCGTCAGTGACGAAGACACTCACCGTGTACAGGTGTGGTCGGCTGCCCTCATCGTGCCCAAAGCGGAGCTGCTTCCCCGTCTGTCCGCTGCGGCAGGTGATCGGTCGAGTCTCGAGTAGCGCATAGCCGCCCCGCTGGCGCAGCCGGTTCTCGACGGCGCGAACCCAGAAGTCGAGCTCCCCTTTCGGCTCGTGGTCCATCTCCCGCGCCGCAATCACCAGGCCGTCGGCGGTCATGGCGCGGTACGCATAGGCGCTGTCGGCCTCATCCAACTCGACGAAGCCGGGAGGCGTCGCGGCTTCGAACGAGACCCCGCATCCCGCGAGCAGCAGGAATGACGCTACGACCCCAGCGTGGATTGTTCTGGTCATCTCTCAGGCCTCAGAACTCGAGAAGGTTGCCCAGACCCAGGGTATCGAGCCAGGGGAAGGGAAGGGTGATGTTCGATTCGAGCTGCTCCACGGGTTGGGCGTCGAATCGAACGGTGATGGTAGAGAAGGCGATCAGCTCGCGGAGAACCTTGAGTCTTCCCTTGAGCTGCTCGACCTGTGCCGCCACTCGGCCGAGCTCCGCCTCCACGGCCAGGGCGTCCTTGACCGATTGGGCACGGTCCAGCAGTGCGTGCAGGCGCGCGAGGACGGCCTCCGCGTTACGCAGTCGAACCTGCAAATCATAGAACTGCTCGGTCACGTCCTGCACCTTGACGTCGCGGTGGCGCACGTCGCCGAGTTTCAAGACCTCTTTCATCGTGCCGTGGAACTTCGCGGCGGGCACCCGTACCGTTATGCTCTGGTCGTCGCGACGCACCAGGTAGCCTCCGGCATCCAGGGCGAGCTTCTCGGCGCGCTCGATGGCGTCGGCAGTCTCGAAGACCCCCATGACGAGGTGGGCCGTGTAGATGAGCAACGGCGCCGCCACGGTCGCGTCGCTGGCCGTCTCGGCCGCAGCCGTGCCTGGGTCTTGCCCCGGATCCACGGCGCCCTGTTCCCCGGACTGGAGGGACTTGGGGGAGGCTTGGGCGATGGGAGCCGGAGCCCCCGGCGGCGGCGGCGGCGCCATCGGCGCGGGGGCTTTGGCAGCCATGGCCGCTTCCGGCGCAGGCGCTGCTCCGCTCGTCAGCTCCGCGCTGCGCCAGTTGCGGGCGGGGGCGCCTGGATCCTTCTGGCTGGCGCCCGCGCACCCCGCCACGAGCAACGCCGCGATTGCCAACAACAGCCAGCAGAGGATCTGTCTCGATGGGCTCATAGCTCAGCTCACTTCTTGGGTTTGCCCCGACTGATGGTCACCTTCTCGATCTTCGGGGGAGTCACGGCTCGATCGCGCCGAACCTCCACCGCAGCCAGGGCCTCGATCACGCTGTCCGGCCGACACATCCCGAAGATGGTGTATCCGCCGTCCAGGTGCTTGGCCGCGCCGTCGGTGATGAAGAACTGCATCCCATTGGTGTTGCGGCCTCGGTTGGCCATGCACAGCTGTCCACGTCGATCGTGCTTGGCCCCATCCCAGATCTCGTCGGGGATCACGTAGCCCGGTTCGCCGGTGCCGGTGCCGGCCGGGTCACCTCCCTGGATCATGAATCCCTTGATCACCCGGTGGAACACGGTGCCGTCGTAGCCCGGTCGCTTCACCCACTCCTTGGTCTTCGGATCCCGGAACGGTCGCAGACCGCGCGCCAGACCGACGAAGTTTGCCACCGTGATCGGAGCCTTGTCCTCGTACAACTCACACTCTAGGCTTCCCTTTTCGGTCTTGATTGTGGCGTACAAGGGGCCCTTGCCCGACAGGCCTCGGGTGGCGTCCGCGAGCGTGAATTTCCCGTTCAGCGGGTCGCTGGTCGGTGCTTTTGCAGCTGCCGGGACGGGTCGAGCCGGCACCGTTCGCGCCGGCTGGGGCGTGGTCGCCGGCGATGGCTCTTCCGGCGTGGGCTCTGCAGGAACCGCCTCGCAGCCAGCGAGGTGGAGAGCGGCGAGGGCGCAGCACAGCAGGGCGGGTGCCAGGGTGGACGATCTCATCGATCTCATGGCTGCGAGTTCTCCTGGAAAGAGCGTGGCGGCAGCTCCACCTTCTGTCCGGGCTTCACGCCGTGGCGTCGGGCCCAACCCGCATTGAGCTCCAGCACGTGGGCCGCCGGGCACGGCACACTTCGGGAAGCGTCATTGAGGGTGGGCACCTGCTCCACGATGCCCGTGATGAAGCCATCTGCCGCGATGAACAGCATATCGAGAGGGATGCACGTGTTGCGCATCCAGAAGCTTCGGATGGTTTCCGTGGGCCACGAAAAGAGCATGCCCTGGTTCCGGGGCATTTCCGTGCGATACATCAGCCCACGCGCGCGCGTGGCACCGCTAGTGGCCAACTCGACACGTACGACCGGGCGCTCGGGAGCGTCCAGGAACGTCACCGACGCCGTCGGCAGCGTCGCAGGGCTGGCCTCCGGGTCAGGGGGGCAACGAGCCGCTGCCCTGGCAACGGGCGGTGGCTGCTCTGGCATGGGCACGACACATCGGTCCGTTCCAGAATCGCGCGCGGTGGAACGTTGGTCCGACCGACCCGAAGCCTCGCTGTCAGGCGCTCGGGCCGTCGACGCCTTGGGCACGCTGACCGCGGTGCGCGGTCGTACGCTCGGCGGTTCTTCGGTTCGTCCACAGGCCACGCCGGCGGCCAGGCCCGCCAGAATGAGCGCTCCTCTCATTGCGCGGCCTTTCTACCACGTTCTCGGCTGGCGCCGCCGTGTGCCTTCGCTATGCTCCAGAGGTAATGAGGTCCCGGGGGATACTGACATCCGTGTACGGCCTGATGGTCGGAGCGGCCGTGGCGGCCGCAGCCGCCTGTGGCGGCACCACCCAGGTCACGCCGCCTGGCACGGAGACGGGGTTGGTGGACGGCGGTACCCCTGCCAGCGGCGGTACCGGGCCTTGGACGTGGGGGGACGCCGGGCCAGCCTATCCTCAGGACGCCGGGGAAGATGTGCGCTCCACCTACGACGAACCCGAGTGTCCAGACGCTGCCCCGCCTCCGATTCAGCAGTGGTGTGATCCGTTCGACCCGCGTGCCGACTGCCCGCCGGGCGAGGCCTGCTATCCCTTCGTCGAGTATCCCGACCCCAACGACGATTGCGCTCAGGAGCGCTACGGCACCATCTGTGCTCCCGAAGGCTACGGCGTGCAGGGCACGCCCTGTGAGGCGGGAGACTGTGCGGCCGGGTACATCTGCGTACTGACCGGCCAGGGCACTCAATGCCTGCAGATGTGCGATACGTTCGGCGAAAACACCTGTCCTCCTGGGTTCTTCTGTGGGCAGATTGACATCCAGCCCGGCCTCGGAGGGTGCTACTAGCAGCGGGCGCTTTCACCGGATGGGCAGGACTCGGAGCATGGCTCGGGCGCGATGGCTAGGGGAACGGCGGCGGACCGCACTCCTGGCATTGGCGTTGCCCGTGGGGTGGAGTGCACTGAATGCCTGTGGGGCGCGGTCCGGCTTGCTGGACTGGTACCGGGGAGACGGCTCCGAGGCGCCCATCCCTTGCGTTTCGGATTCGGATTGTCCCCAGGATGTCTGTCTGCCCATGCAGTGCGTTGACGGTTTCTGCCAACCTGGCGATCCGGTGATCTGCGAGGACGGCGATCCGTGCACCATCGGAGTGTGCGTCTCGCCCACCGGGGAGTGCGCGTTCTATCCCGCCGCATTTGACCTGGACGAGGATGGCTTCCCCGGGCCGCGTCCGGGGTTTGCCCCCGGTGCCCCTGGCTCCTGCGGTGACGACTGTGACGACACCAGTCCGGAGGCGTACCCGGGCGGCGTGGAGACGTGCGACGGCGTGGACAACGACTGCAACGGCATCATCGACGACGGGGCGCGCTACGTCCCGAGCCACGTCGAGCCCATCCTGGTGTCCGACCCGGATTTCGAGCAGGCCACCTTGGGCGGGTTCAACTTCAACGGCACGCTCTACGCGGTCAGCTACTCCGGGCAGCAACAGCGCTGGCGCAACTACTTCAAGGGTCTGACTCCGTTGGGGGACACGGCGGTCGGGGAGAATCCCATCACCAACGTGAGCAACGACGCATTCAGCGGTCCGTTGGTCTGGACCGGCGCCATCTTCGCGACTGCGTGGGAGGATCGGCGGTCCGATGACTACGAGATTTGGTTCAATCGGCTCGACGCGCAGGGCAACAAGCTCGGTCCCGACGTGCAGGTGAGCTTCGCGGACGACTTCTCGCTGCATCCGTCGCTGGTGTGGACGGGCGGTGAGTTCTTGGTGGTCTGGGACGACCGACGGGACGAGGACTTCCGCGTTTTCGGACAGCGGTTGAGCTACGACGCCAACCTCATGAACCGCGACGTTCCACTGACCGAGCTTGCCTGGAATGCGGAGGCTCCGGATCTGGCTCGTGGCGAGACCCGAATCGGGATGTCCTTCAAGATGGATGGGGCCAATGGTCTAGCGGTCGGATTCCGCACGCTACGTCCGGACCTCACCGACCTCGGTCCGCTGCTCGTGGTGTCGTCGCCCCATTCGGTGGGAGCGACCACGGTGTGGAGCCGGGATCGCTTCATCCTGGCATGGCACCGCCGGGAGACGGCTCCGGGGGACGCGATCTGGGGAGCGGCGGTCAGCGAGTCCGGAGAAATCCTCGTGCCGGAGCGAAGGCTGACCTTTGGGGACTCCTTCGCCCGTTCGAAGTCTTTGCTTCCGCTCGGCGACCGCCTCCTGTTGGTGTGGGCGGGAGCCGGTCCGGATGGGAACTACGAGCTGTACAGCAAGCTGTTGACCGCGGACCTCGACGAGCTCACTCCGCGCGAGCGCATCACCGACGACCCGGCAGAAACGACGGGTCCGCACACCGCGTTCGGACCCGACGGCGATGTGGGCCTGCTGTTCATGGACCGACGCACCATGCGCTGGCACGTCTACTTCACGCGTCTGGTGTGCGAGACGACGCAGATGTGATGCGCCTGCGCAGGGGCTCAACGCTCCAGGACGTCGTAGTAGTTTCTGAGCCTGAAGCGGACGATGTCCGGGTCGCGCGTCTCGTAGAAGACGATCAACGCGTCCTGGACCGGATCGAGAAACGCCCTGGGGGCCAGTCCGGATAGGGCGAGCGCGCGCGTTCCAATCCGGAAATCGTTGATGGTCGCCTGACGGGCCTCATCAAAAGCGTTCGCCGGTACGTCGGTACGGGCTGGGATGGAGCCCTTCTCGCGGTTGAACACCCGCTGTCCCTCCACGGACCCGAACGTTGCCAAGAGGGCCTTGGTTTCCCGCGGGTGTCGCGAGCCTGCCGATACCGGAAAGCTGTCCGAGGTGAAGACGAAGGTCTCGGTCGTTCCGGGCGTGGGCACCTCACCAAAATCCGCTGCTACCTCGGCGCCCAGGGCGTTCAGATATCCCTTGGTCCAGTCACCGTTGATCATCATCGCTCCGCGGCCGTCGCTGAGTCGATTGGCGGCTTCGGTCCAGTCGATGCCCAGCACGTCCGGATCGACACAATCCAGCAGCCGAGAGGCTCGCTCAAGGACGACGTCGATCCATGGATCGTCGGGGTCGCTCTGACCGGTGAAGTAGTCGTGATAGAACTGCGGTCCGGCCTCGGCGACGAGCAGGTTCTCGAACACGAAGGACGCCAGCGCGTCACCGTTCGGTTCAGCTCCCATCTCCGGGGCGGCTCCCAACTCGATGGGAACGATGTCGGCCTCCAGCAGCGTAGCGCAGACGACTTCCAGCTCATCCAGCGTGGTGGGGACGGTCAGGCCGAGCCGGTCGAAGACGTGAACGTTGTAGTAGAGGGCATTGATGCGGTGGACGTTGAGCGGGACTGCGTACAGCACGTCGTCCTCGCGCACGGTATCCAGCACCTCGGGGGGGAATGCGTCGAGCCAGCCCTCCTCGTGGGCGAGGTCGTCCAGCGACCACAGGATGTCGATGGAGCCGCGCGAGTACGCGCCGACCCAGCGCAACAAGTCGTGCCCCGCGTTGGCCTGAAACGTGTCCGGAGGCTCGCCCTCGAGGATTCGCATCTCCAGCAGCGTTCGAGATTCGTCGGAGTTCGCGTGGTGTGCGTTCAGGACGTCGATGTTGGGATGCCTCTCTTCGTGCACCTCGATGAGCGCTTCCATCGCTTCGTACTCGCCGGGGGCATCCCACCAATTGAATACCTCCACCCCCACCGTCCCGTCGGCGGTGTCGCTGGAGCACCCCCAGACCAGTACGGCGGCAATCCACCCGGCGGCGCGGTGTCCCTGCCCGCGACGTCGGGTTTTCGCAAGCGAATCCTGCCCGCGTTCCATCGTCGACCCTATCCTCCAAATACCCGAGACTGCGGTGGACCGCGACCGAAGTGGCTTTCCAGGACGTCCGGCCGTCCGCCCCTGAGCCCCTCGGCAGCCGGCCTGGAGTCACGGGGCGCTCGCAAGTCCCTTGAATTCCCCGCGCAAGCGCGGTGACTATCAGGGCGCGATGGGCGTCGCTTCGGTGCCGGGCAACCAAGGTCAGCGCCAGGGGCCGCATGGGGGCTGGCTGTTGGTGGGGACCGTCGTGCTCGCGGCTACTGCCGCGGGGTGGCCCCAGGCGGCTCGCGCCCAGAACGAGCCGAGCGGGGCGGCCCCCACCGTGAGCGCGTCGGCCTCGGCCGCAGCCTCGGCCGTGCCGCTCGAGGTCCCCTGTGTGTCGGAGCACGAACGGTCGCAGCTCCTGCGCCAGGAGGGGCAGCTGCTCGAAGCGCGCGCGCTGCTGCTGGAGTGCGCGCGGGTCGAGTGTGCGCCGGCGATTCGAGGAGACTGCGTTCGCTGGCAGCAGGAGCTGCAGTTGAGCGTCCCCTCGCTCGTATTTGCCGCGACCCTCGACGGCCAGGACCACTCCGAGGTGTCAGTGTCGATGGAGGGTAGGGTGCTCGCCCAACACTTGGACGGGCGCGCGCTCGAGCTCGATCCGGGGGAGTACGACTTCAAGTTTGAGAGCGCGACCGGACAGACGCTGTCCCGGAAAATCACGGTGCGCGAAGGGGAGAAGGCCCGTCTGGTCACGGTGGCCTTCGTCTCCCCCGGCGCCGAGGCGCCGGCCGAGAGTCCCGCGCCCCTGGCCCCCCCGCCGCCTGTGGCCCAAACCGAGCGACCGGTTCCGGTCATTGCCTACGCCCTGGGCGGCCTGGCCTTGGTCGCGACGGGCAGCTGGGTCTACTTTGGAACCAGCGCCTTGGAACAAGAGCGCGACGCGAGTGAGCAGTGCGCACCGTTCTGCTCGACGGACACGACAGACGACATCCGCATGCGAGTTTGGGCTGCGGACGTGTCTGCTGCCGTGGCCGTGACCGCGGCCGCCGCTGCCCTCTACACCTACTGGACCCGGCCGGAGGTGTCTGTACCCGAGCCGACTGCGGGTTGGCGCGTGGGGGTTGGGATCGCCAGCGGGCGCAACCCGGGTATCCTGCTCGGGGCAGGGAGGCGGTTTTGAACGGCGTCCGCTACTGGTGGCGGATTCGAGGCCTCGGCCTGGGCGCGGTGTGCACTGCCTGTGCGCTGGCCGTGGACGTCGATGAGCTCGACAATGGCGAGTGCGAGGAAGGCACCAAGCCGTGTGCCGCTTCCGATGGTCGCATGAGCTGCGTGTCGCAGGACCTCCCCAGTCGGGGCTGCGCGGGCGAATCGTGCGCTCCGTGCGTGGTCGAGAACGCCATTCCGCGCTGCAGCGCCGCCGGGCGCTGCACGTTCACCGGCTGCCTCGACGGATACGCCGACTGTGATGGCAACCCGCTCAATGGTTGCGAGATCGACGTGCGCCACGACCCAGACCACTGCGGCGGCTGTGACGCCGAGCCCTGCTCGATGCCTAACGCCGTTGCCGGCTGTGCGGCCGGCACCTGCGCCATCGACCATTGCCTGGAGGGGTATCGGGACTGCAACGGGCGCGCCGAGGACGGCTGCGAAGAAGAGCTTGCCACCAGCGCTCAGCACTGCGGAGCCTGCAACCACGCGTGTGACGAATCGGGGAGCTGTGAAGACGGCACCTGCGTGTGATGGGCTAGAATGTCCCGCGCACCCCGATGCAGAAATGGCAGGGCATAGAACCGCTGGGGCGGATCGACCCCGGTGATGAGCTGGCCGAGCGCTACCAAGTGCTCGCCGAGCTCGGTCGGGGGGGAACCGCCAACGTCTACCTGGCCGTGTCCCGCGGCCCGGGGGGCTTCAGCAAGCTCCTGGTGCTGAAGGTGCCTCGCGAGGACATCGCCGAGGATCCGGACGCGTGCGACGCGTTTCTGCGTGAGGCGCGGGTCGCGGCGCGCCTGAATCACCCGAACATCGTGCAGACGTTCGAGGTGACCGAGCACGGTGGGCTTCCCCTGATCGTCATGGAGCATCTGCGAGGCCACACCCTCTCGGCTGTGCTCTCTCGGGCTCGCAAAGTCTCTTCCGTCGAGGACGTTGCAAGTGACCAGCTGGCTTTTCCGCTCACGGCCGAGTTGCGCGTGCTGGTCGAGGCGCTGCGGGGGCTGCACCACGCTCACGAACTGACCGATTTCGACGGCAACCCGCTGGGTCTGGTGCACCGGGACATCTCCCCTCAGAACATCTTCGTGACCTACGACGGACAGGTGAAATTGGTCGACTTCGGGTTGGCCAAGCTCGCCTGGGTCGAGACGCACTCGCGCATGATCCTGGGCAAGCTGAGATACATGGCGCCGGAACAGCTGCTCTGTCAGCCGATCGATCGCCGAGCCGACCTGTTCTCCATCGGGGTTATGCTGTGGGAGGCACTGGCCGATCAGCGCTTGTGGCAGGGCAAGAGTCAGGCGGAAGTGGAGACGGAGTTGCTCAAGGGCGAGATCCCTGCTCCGACCACGGTGAATCCCGACATCCCGCCGGGTCTCGAACGCGTCTGCATGGCCGCGCTGGCAGCGGACCCGGCACGGCGATTCGCCACGGCCGCTGACATGGAAGCCGCGCTTCTCGAGTCTGCGGAGGGCCACTATGCACTGGCGGAGCCGCCCGTCCTGGGCAAGGCTGTCTCGGCGCTGTTCGAGCGGGAGCGCAAGGAGGCCGGCGCGCTCGTTCAGACCCACCTGGCGTCGGCCAAGCTCGCCGGAGCGGTGAGTGCGTCGACGGGGGAGCAACACTCGGAGCAGACCCTGCGTTCCCCGGGTGGCCGGCTCGCTCGCGCCGCCGGGCAGCGGTCGAGAATTCGGTTCGTGGCGGCGATCTTGCCGCTGGGTCTCGTCGGGGTCGCCGCGGCGGTCTGGCTGTCCGGCACTCCCCGCCCCGAGCCGCCGCCCGCGCCGAGTCAGCCTGCCCCCGCGCGGGCTCCGGTCCCTCCGGTTGCTCGGTCCCAGCCGTCTGCCACCGAGCCGGAGAGCGGTCCAGTCGCCCCCGGTTCGGTCACGGTCCGAGCCGAGGCGGCACCCAGCCATGCCCGTCTCTTCTTCGACGGTCGTCCCCTGCCTGCCAACCCCCACGTCTGGTCTCACCCGCGCGATTCGGTGCCGCATCGCGTGCGCGCCGAGGCCCCCGGCTACCATCCTCGCGAGATCGAGATCCGCGCCGAACGTGATATCGATGTCGAGCTCACGCTGCGCCCCGGAACGCTTCCCGCAGCGCCTCGAACCACCCCAGTGCCGGGAACACCCTCCGAGCCCGCGGCGGACGACTGCCGGGAACCGTCTTACTTCGATCGGCGCGGCATCAAGCGGTACCGTCCGGAGTGTCTGCGCCGAGGCGAGTGAGGCGCACGCTGCCTCAGGTGTCCAGAAGCCGCATCTGGCGCTGGCGCGGATGCGGGGCGAACGGGATCGGATAGTCCCCGCTCCAACAGGCGTGACAGAAGGATCCCGACTCCAGAGGCTGCCGGACGACCGCGTGCGGCGCGTTGTTGGATCGAGGCGCCGGATTGCCGCGCGCCGCCATCACCGCCTCGAGCATGTGCTCCAGTGACAGGAATCCCAGTGAGTCCGAGGTGACGTACTGACGCATCTCGTCGACGCTGTGGCTCGACGCGATCAACTCGGCCCGCGTGGGGGTGTCGATCCCATAGTAGCAGGGCCACTGCGTGGGGGGACTGGAGATGCGCAGGTGCACCTCGCGCGCGCCCGCATCGCGGATCATGCGCACGATCTTTCGACTGGTCGTGCCCCGGACGATGCTGTCGTCGACGACCACCACCCGTTTGCCGCGCAGCGTGTCACCAACGGGGCTGAGCTTCAGCTTCACGCCGAAGTGCCGAATGCTTTGCTGCGGCTCGATGAACGTGCGGCCAACGTAGTGGCTGCGGACCAGCCCCATCTCGAACGGAATACCCGACTGTTCCGCGAATCCGATCGTGGCGGGCACGCCCGAGTCCGGTACCGGAATCACCACATCGGCTTCTGCCGCATGTTCGAGCGCCAGCGCCCGTCCCAGGTTCTTGCGCGCCTCGTAGACGTTGATCCCATCCAAGTTCGAGTCAGGGCGCGCGAAGTAGACGTACTCGAACGCGCACATGCGTTGCTGTCGTGGAGGGAACGGATGCATGGTCCTGAGCCCGCCACGGGTCAGGATCACCATTTCTCCAGGCTCCAGACTGCGCACGTACTCCGCGTCGATGAGCTCGAAGCTGCTCGGCTCGCTCGCCATGACGTAGGCCCCGGCGTTCGGTATCCGGCCCAGACACAGCGGCCGGATGCCCAGCGGATCCCGCACGGCGATCAGCGTGTTCTCGGTCAGGGCGAGCAGCGAGAAGGCGCCCTCGACCTGACCGAGCGCGTCGGCGACACGGTCCTCGAGCTCCCGCTGGGAGCTCTTGGCGATCAGGTGGATGATCACCTCCGTGTCGGACAAGCTCTGGAAGATGCTGCCCCTCTCCTCCAGCCGCTCCCGCACCGCCTCGGCGTTGGTGAGGTTGCCGTTGTGCGCCACCGCGATGGACCCGCGCGCATAGTCCACGGCAATCGGCTGCGCGTTCTTCAGGAACGAGCCGCCGGCGGTGGAATAGCGCACGTGGCCGATGGCGTTGCGCCCCCGCAGCCGCGTCAGCTGTTCGGGCGGAAACACGTCGATCACGTGGCCCATGCCACGGTGCAGAGAGAGTTGTCGTCCGTCGCTGGTGGCGATACCTGCGCTTTCCTGCCCGCGGTGCTGCAGCGCGTGCAGGCCGAGGTAGGTCAGATTGGCCGCCTCCTGGTGTCCGAAGATTCCGAAGACTCCGCACATGGTGACTTGGGTGGGGGTGATCGCCGTCAGTTGGTGGTTACCACGACCCCTAACGTGGTCGTGATCATGTGCGCGGTGCGCTCTCGAACCCCCTTCTGGTACAGGTCTTCGCCTGCCTCGGCGTCATCGGCGCCGACGACGAAGTCCCCGCGGCCCTCCAACCGCAACGACAGAAAATCGTTGGGGGCTGCCTCCAGCGTCAGAGTGCCGGTGCAGAGCTCGAGCGCCTCCACACCGGTCTGCATTCCGTCGCGGTCGTTCACGTACTCCCCACGCACCGCCACGGCATAGGTGGCGTCCAGGGCGTAGCGCGCGCCGAGCATGGCGCCGTAGTACACGCCTGGGTCGACCTCCACACGGCCGTCGTCCTGGAGCTCGCGCACCCCCTCCATGCCGAAGCTCGCGTTGAGCACCAGCCGGAGCTGCTCCAGCGGCGCGAATAGCACCACCAGATCCCCGAGGTGTCGCCAGGCCTCCAGCCCGTTGGCACCGCCCTGATCGACGACGTCCCCCGCGGCGGCCGGATCCGGCCCGGCCACACAGCTGTCCGTGTCCGCGTCGTACTGCGTCCCGGTGGGGCAGCTGACGGTGTCGTCCTGCTCCGGACCCGCCAACCAACCGAGGTACGCCGAGAGGCTCGAGGTCGGACGCAGGGCGAGCTGCAATCCGAACGACTTGCCGACGTTGTTGTCGATGGTGTTGTTCCAGCCATTCACGGCCAAGGCAGTCACGGCGAGCTCCGGCCACAGGTCGACAGTCGCGCGCAAACCCGTATGGAATAGGGGCTGTCCCAGCCAGTAGAGTGCGCCTCGCGTGTAGTTGAGGTTGAGGTGACTCTCGGCGACTTCTGCCCCGTAGATGGTGTCGAACTTGCCGAAGTCGAACACGACGCTGCCGTCGGTCCCGCCCGGGCGCCAAGAGGCGAACGCCTGCTTGACGTAGGTGAGGCCAGCCACCTCGGAGTCGCAGCGCGTCGAGGTGCTCAGACAACTGTTGGAGTAGGTCTCAGCCGTAGGCCCGAATCGCAGGCTGATGGTCCCGCCCACCGGGCTCGGCGCGTGCGATACGTCCGCTCCCACCCAGGAGAGGCTCATGCCGTTGTGGGTGTCGTACGCGCGGAAGCGATTGGCGTCTTCTTGCGGCTTGGGGAAGTTGGTATTCACGCTGCCGTAGGCGTCGGCAAACAGGCCGAAATCCAGCGCCTCGTACCAGGGGTCGAGCGGTGGCGGAGGCTCAGGCGCCAGGGGCTGAGCGCCCGCGGCCCCAGTCAGCGTGGCGATCGCGATGAGCTGCATCCATCCGCTCTGGTAAGCCCGCTTCATCTTCGCTCCTCGTGGCTCAGCGTCGCGCTGCCTGCCCATACCGCGAAGCCGGCCGGATGTCGCGCGGAATTCTCGACCGGTTGCGAGATTTCGTCCACTACCCCGTGTGGGAGCCCGGGAAGGCAGGGGCCTTGCCCTCGATCATGCCGCGCAACTCGTCCGGCTCATAAGAGCGGCCCATTGCCTCTTCGAGCGTGATCAGACGGCGCGCGTACAGCGAGTAGAGCGACTGGTTCAGTGTCTGCATGCCGTGCTTCTCCTGGCCGACCTGCATCTGTGAGTAGACCTGGTGGATCTTGTCTTCGCGGATGAGATTCCGGATGGCCGCATTGGGGACCATCACTTCCAGCGCGAGCACCCGGCCCGGGTTGCCGGCGCGCGGCAGCAGCAGCTGACTCAGCACACCTTCCAGCACGAACGACAGCTGTGCCCGCACCTGCGATTGCTGATGCGGAGGGAACACGTCGATGATGCGGTTGACGCTCTGGATCGCCGAGTTCGTGTGCAGCGTTGCGAACACCAGGTGGCCGGTCTCGGCGATGGTCAGAGCGGCTTCGATGGTCTCCAGATCGCGCATCTCGCCGACGAGAACCACGTCGGGGTCTTGGCGCAGGACGTACTTGAGTGCGTCCTTGAAGCTGAACGTGTCGGCGCCCACCTCGCGCTGGTTGACGATGCAGCGCTTGTGGGGGTGCAGATATTCGATCGGGTCCTCGATGGTCATGATGTGTTGGCGGGAGTCGCCGTTGACCTTGTCGAGAATGGAAGCCAGCGTGGTGCTTTTCCCAGACCCCGTGGGCCCGGTCACCAGGACGAGACCACGCGGTCTGCACGCCAGTTCTGACACCACCGCCGGGAGCCCAAGCTCATCGAAAGACAGGATCTTGAAGGGGATGGACCGGAACGCACCCGACACAGCGCCGCGCTGAACGAAGATATTGGCGCGGAATCGCGACAGGCTCTTCACGCCAAAGGAGAGGTCGAGTTCCTTGTGCTTCTCGAAGGAGATTTTCTGTTCCTCGGTCAGCACCGAGTAGCAGAGTTGCTTGGTCTCGACGGGAGACAACGCCGGCAACTTCAATGGGACGATGGCACCATCGATGCGGAGCAGTGGCGGCGAGCCCGTCGTGATGTGCATGTCGCTCGCGCCCTTTTCGATCATGGCGCGGAGCAGTTGGTGCAGATTGATCTTCAGCCCCTGTTCAGCCGCTTGGGTCATGACAACCTATGCTCAGTCCGACATGGTCACTCGCAGGATTTCCTCGGGCGTGGTCACGCCAGCGATCACCTTCGTGATACCGCTCATGCGCAGGGTCAACATGCCCGACTTGATCGCCGCGACCTTGAGTTCGGCGGTGGAAGCGCCCTGCAGCACCATTTCTTTCAGGTTATCGGTGAACCGCATCACCTCGTACAGTGCGACGCGGCCCTTGTAGCCCGTGTTGTTGCATGTCTGACAGCCGGCGCCCTTCATGATCTTGGCGCCCACCATCTGCTCCTCGGTGAAGCCGATGTCCCGCATCGCATCTTGTTCGAACTCGATTTCCTGCTTGCAGTCGGCGCAAATGCGTCGCGCCAAGCGCTGTGCCAGGACCAGGTTGACGCTGGCCGTGATCAGGAACGGTTCGACACCCATGTTGAGCAGGCGGGAGATGGTCGCCGGGGCGTCGTTGGTGTGGAGGGTCGACAGCACCAAATGGCCCGTGAGTGCCGCCTTGACGGCGATCTCGGCCGTCTCGAAGTCGCGGATCTCACCCACCATGATGATGTCCGGATCCTGCCGCAGAAACGATCGAAGCGAGGCGGCGAAGTTGAGCCCGATTTCGTCGTGCTGTTGGACCTGATTGATTCCGAACAGGTTGTACTCGACCGGATCCTCGGCGGTGCTGACGTTGACGTCCGGCTGGTTGAGCTCACTGAGTGCCGAATACAGCGTGGTCGTCTTGCCGGATCCCGTGGGACCGGTAACCAGGACCATTCCCCACGGCTGATGCACCGCCCACTTGAAGTCCGACAACGGCTGGTCGTCGAAGCCCAGCTTGGTCATGTCCAACTGCAGGTTGCTCTTGTCGAGCAGGCGGAGCACGACCTTCTCTCCCCACATCGTGGGCAGGACCGAAACGCGAAAATCCATCTCGCGGTCCTTGCCGAGCTTGAGCTTGATACGGCCGTCTTGGGGTAGGCGCCGTTCCGCGATGTCGAGGTTGCTCATGATCTTCAGGCGGCTGACCAGCGCCGCCTTGAGCTTCATGGGCGGACTCATTTCTTCGTGAAGCACGCCGTCGACGCGGTAGCGCACCCTGAGCTTCTTTTCGTACGGCTCGACGTGTATGTCGCTGGCTCCCTTGCGAATCGCATTCAGCAGCAGGACGTTGACCAGCCGGACCACCGGCGCGTCCTCGCTGGCCTTTTCCAGTTCGAGTAGGTTGACGTCCTCTTCGTCGGCGCTGAAGTCGATATCCTCTTCGTCGAGCTCGAAATCCGCCATCACCTCGTCGTAGGAGGGCCCGACATTGTAGTAGCGTTCGACCGCGCCGGCGATCGCCATCTCGCTCGAAACCACCGGTTCCACGTTGTAGCCGGTCAAGAACTTGATGTCGTCGATGGCATGCAAGTTGGTCGGATCGGACATGGCCACGATCAGGGAGGAGCCGGAACGCGAGACCGGGATGATCTTGTGCTTCTCACACACGTCCCGGGAGACCAGCTTCACGACGTCGGTTTCGATCTCGTACTCATCCAGGTTGATGGCGGGCAGCCGGTACTGGGCGCTGAGGAAGTTGGTGATATCGCCGTCGGAAATGTATCCGAGCTTGGCCAGTGTATAGCCCAGGTTGTTGCCGGAGCGCTTCTGCTCGTCTTGGGCATTGCGCAGTTGCTGCAGACTGATCAGTTTCTCACGGACGAGGAGTTCACCGAGACGATTCGAGCTTGCCATCCTGGATTCTGGGGGGTGAGGGCCGGGAATCCGAGAGTCTAGCAGGCCCCAGGCGGTGCTCCCAAGTGTTGCCTGCGGGCCGGAAAAGTGGCCCGATCGGCGCCGAGGTTGCCCACGCGGCGAGAATTTGAGCCCCCAGAGCACCGTCGGCCGTAAGCCAGCGTCGGCTGCCACGTTATGGCAAGGAGAGGCGAGTCGGCCTCGCCTTCGGAAAGGAGTAGCCCGGCGTGTGTGATCGTATCTTCCCTTGGGTCGGCCTGACCATCTTGACGCTCGCAGGTGCCTGTGGCGGCGAGTCGCGCGGAGCAGCCCATCCTCCGCAGCCACCAGCGACCGCGAGCGCCGAGACTACGGCAGATGCTGGAGCCCCGCCCGATGCGCCTGTCTCGGCACGAGACGCTTCGCCACTCCCTCCGCCCGGATCCAGCGGACCCAGCGCCGTGGCGTTGGACCCCACGGCCGCCGCGGCCGCCACCGAGCTGCTGGCGCCTCTGGGCGCAGCACACGCCCCGGCTGGAGCGAAGCCCTTGGGCGATCTCATGGCGGGGCAGTTTCAAGCTGGGCAGGTGCTCGAGCGCACGGTGCAGCTGCAGCCGGGGCGATGCTACACCGTGGTGGGTGTCGGGTTGCCGCCGGTGCAGGACCTCGATTTGCAGATTGTCACCGGGGTGAACGGCGTGGTCAACCCGGTCGTCGCAGAAGACAAGACGGACGCGCCGAACGCCGTCCTCGGCGGGAAGCCCAATTGCTTCAAGTGGGCGTTTCCGGTTGCCGCCCCCGTCAAGGTGGTGGTGAAGGTCGAGGCGGGTCAGGGCGTTGCGGCGGCTCAGATCTACGAGCAGTGAGGAAGAGCGGCCAGTTCGGTGTGGAGCAGGTCCCCTCCCGCCGCGCGAGCTCCCAGGTGGTGATGCGCACGCTGAGCACGCTGGCCAGAACGGCCAACAGCAACCCCACCACCACGTCGATGACGTAGTGCCACCGCAAGTACATGGTGGCGACGATGATGTTGGTGCTGACGAACGCGAGCACGATCCAGGTGTAGCGGTAGGGACGCAGGTGGCGGTGTCGGAACGCATAGAGCGTAATGAAGGATGGTGCCGCCGTGTGCAGCGAGGGGAAAATGTCCAGCTGAGAACCGCCCGAGGCGACGGTCGCCATCACCAGATTCGTCCAGAATCCGCTGGGTAGTGCGTTCTGGAAGTGTTCGGACAGGCCCCGGTAGGGACCATAACCCGGCACCAGCATGTAGCCGGTGTGCCCCAGGCAGAAGACCAGGAGCATGCCGAGAGCAAACTCTCCCAGCCGGCGTTGCGACCGGCAGCCGAACAGAATGGGGATGACGTGCGTGGCCAGGATGAAGAAGTACGTGTAGTAGAAGAAGGCGAACCACTCTGTCCGCGCGGGGGACACGAGCGCATCCAGGGCAACCGCCGGCTCGAAACCGAACAGCTTCAGATCGAGCTGGTAGAGCTGCTGGTCGAGCGTCTGGGGATGCAGAAGTGGGAGCAGGCCACCCAGAATGAAGTAGCTGAGCTGGACCGATCCGTAGATGCCGATTCGGTACAGGAGCGCTGTCGAAAAGCGATGCCTGAGCCAACCGCTTCGAATCAGGAGCAGCGTCGCGATCAAGAACAGCAGCATGGCGAGGACCTGCAGCAGGCAGGCCGTGCGCCTGGACGAGGGGGGTGCCATCAGGGCAGCGGCGTTCAACGCCAGCACGAAGCTCAGGACCAGCCAGTCGTGAAACGACAGCTCTCGGCGCAGCGTCGACAGCCCGCCGGTGGCCGCTGGAGGCGCGACGGGCGAGACATTCGAGTGCGGCTGCTGGACTGCCATGTGCTCCGTGGGATGAGCGGGCTAGGAGTCCCGGCTCGGAAGCGAACGGCCGGTCGCTGAAGCGTCGACGCCCCGGTCTTCGAGATCCGCCTCCGCCTCGGCGGTCGCGTCGTGGTCTTCGCCTTCGACGCGTAGCCTGGCTGCCGGTGCCCCGGTCGAGTAGACGATCTCGCCAGCGTCGGTGACGCGGCTCCGGACGACATCCTCGACGTCGAGCCGTGCCAACAGTCTTTCGGCCTCATCCTCCGGCAGGTGCATGATGCGGGCGAGGTCGCTGGCGGTGAGCTCCCGGTCGTGTTGCTCGATGATCTCCCTGGCTGCCGTGCTCCAGGCCAGGTCCAGGGACTCGTCGCGCTCCGCCCGATGTCGGTTCGAGCGCCGCCAGGCCAGTGCAGCCAGGATCAGGGGCACCGCAGCCAGACCCAGCATCAGGCCAGACCCGGTCGCGCCGGGGGAGACAATCCAGGTCACGACGAGGGCCACTGCGACGGAGAGAAGCCCGAATCCGGCCGTGAGCGCGGCGCCCAGCCGCCAGGCCGCCACGCGGTGGCGTTCTCGCTGTGCGGTTTCGAGCGCTCGCCCTTCGCGGCCGCTTCTCGTCACGCCGCCAGTGTCGACCACGACCCGCGGTCCGCCACACACCTGACAGCGGAACCGCAGTGACGCCGCCGGTTCGACCGAGGTGATGGTACCGCAATGCGGGCACCTATCCGGCTCGCCATACTCTCGCGAGAGCGCGCGGGCCCCAGTGTCGTCCCCAGCGGCCATGCGCGGCAGTGCTATCGCGCCGTTGCGGTCTTGTCACCCCCCGCGGTGCCTCGCTTGGAGGGTCGGCTACGGGGCCGTTGATCCCACGGTGCGGAAGAACGTGGACAGCATCTGGTAGGTGAGACCCCAGACCGTGTGCCCACTCACGGTCCACCCGGGGAGCTCGACCCATTTGCCGCCATGGTCCACCTGGATGTGGGTCGGATGTTCCGACCGCGCCAGGGGGCCAGTCGGGGCCCAGAGAACTTCCTCCACCTCGTTGCTGGCTCGCGGCTCCACGGCACTCACCAGTCCGAATACGAAGGGAGTGATCCGCATGCTCAGCGTCTGCCCGCGGGCGCTGGCTTGCACTGCCGGCAGGCTCCCGAGTGGCTCCGCCATCCGCCCGAGATCCAGCCCGATTTCCTCACGGGTTTCCCGGACTGCGGTTGCCAGCAGGTCTTGGTCGCCGGGTTCGCTGTGTCCTCCCGGCAGGCCCATGTGGCCCGACCACGGGTCGCCAGCTCGCGTGGCTCGTCGGATCAGCAGCACCTCGCTACGTTGCGACCGCTCTCGAAGGATCATGGCGACCGCGGCAGTGCGGTCGATCTCCGGGACCTCGTCGACCCGGGGCAGCCTCGCCAGGGCCAGGCGCGCCTGGTTCCAATCGATTCGGTCGTCCATGGCCGGGGCCATTATGGACTTTTCCCGTGCTGTGGTAGCGACCGAATCCACCCAAAGTCGGCCGAGAAGGGCCAATTGGCTGCGCAGCAGCTTCGGCTCGGCAGGGAGTTCTGATAGCCTCCGCCGAGATGACCCAGCAGCTCCGAATAGCCCTCTGTTTCTTGTGTTTCTCCGTCCTGTTGTTGGCCCTGCCCGCCAGCGGCATGCCGGGGGTGATCATCGGGAAGAACGCTGAGAAGCGAATCGTTCACGCGACCCACATCGTGGTGGTCAGGAACGAGCATCGTTCGGTGGTTACGGTCATGCCGGACTACGAGGGGCCATTTGAACCCTTCGTCATGGTGATACCGATCCCGAACGACGTGACGTCGGATCGGATCCGGACGCTCAAGCGGGACTCGGTCTCCCGGGTCGAGCACCTGTCGGCCCCCAGGGTGTGGCACTTCTGGGAGAAAGATCCGTGCTCTCTTGGCAAGGCCCAGCAGGCGTGGGAGCGGACCCTCAAGGTGAAGGAGGGGTCGGGCGCAAGAATGATGGGTGTGGGGATGATGGACTTCTCCGGCGGCAAGCGGAAGGTGCCCCGCGAGCTGAGCTGGGTCGTCGAACCGGACTACAAGACCGGCGAGTACTCCTACACCATTCTGCCCGCGCCTCAGCCCGAGGAAGCGGGCGAAGGCGGGGAGGCTGCAGGAGAGAAGGCCGCGGCGGAGAAAGCCAAGCCGCCACCCAAGAAGGACGAGAAAGCCAAGCCGGGCAAGAAGGGGAATAAGCCCGAAGAAGAGGAGGAGGCGGAGACGGTGTACGGTCCGCCTGCTGGCGAGTGGGTGACCTTCCTGGAGGGACGTGGGTACAAGGTTTCCGACCAGATCAAGCAGGCAATGGCGCCCTACGTGGCAGCTGGCATGAGCCTGCTGGTTGCAGAAGTCGACGACAAGAAGATGGAGCTCGTCAGCGGCACACGCGCGCAACTCTCGCCGATTCGCTACTGGACCGAGCAGCCGGCGAACAAGTTTCCGGTCACGCTCGGGTTGCAGAACCTCGGAGACAAGCAAGAGCTGTTCATCTACGTCATCGACGCCAAGGACCGCTTCGAGGTGGCGAACTACAAGAATGTATTTCCCCCCACGAACATCGAGATCAAGGACCAGGTCGGCAAGCTCTGGGTTCAGGAGCGCGTGAGCGAGATCTACGCCAACATCCACGACCGGATGATTGAGAAGTACGGCAGCATGTTCCTGAGCGAGTATGCGTGGCCGACCGAGACCTGCGGCGAGCCCTGCCCCGACGAGAAGCTGTTGCTCTACGAGCTACTCTCCTTGGGCGGTGACGTTCTGGAGCTCGATGTACCAGAGGAAGAGCGAAACCCGGAACCCCCAGACCTCACCAAGGAAGAGGAGGAGACGCTGGAGAAGGAGCTGGAGGAGTTCGAGAAGAAGGAGCGCAAGGAGATGAAGAAGCGCTTCGAGTACGAACGCAAGGAGGTCATGCGGCGCAAGGCGCTGGCTGGGCGCCACAAGTACATCCTCTCGCGCGTGCACGCTCGCTATGACCGGAAGACACTGCCCAAGGATGTCGAGATCCGCCCCGGAAAGCCACTCGAGGGTGGCGTGAGCGTGCCCAAGGGACCCAACGGGGAGCTTCCGAGCAAGATCAAGCCCACCAAACGGAACAAGCTTCAGGTTCGGTTCTTCACGCTGCATCCGTGGCTGGGGGTCATCAAGTGCGACAAGCCGGTGCGGTGGCGGTGGGGGATCGAGTGGCGCAGCGTGCGTCGGTGGAACAAGATCTGGGTGGCCGAGGACCTCACGCGCAAGAAGCGCGACAAGGTCAAGCTCGCTGACGCCGTGCTTTCGCCCATTCCCGAAATCGGCTTCGTGCCCGCACCGCCCGCATCGGCATCGGCTGATGCCGGTGTGGATGGCGGCACCGAGGAAGCGGAGAAGAAGGACGATGGGTGTGGTTGCCGCGTCCCGGCGAACGGCAGTCAGAGAAGCGCCGCTCAGGCGGTGTGGCTGCTGCTCGGCGCAGCCTGTCTACTGAGACGTCGGCGACGCCGCGGGACGATGCTCTAGCCGTCTTCCAGCGGGTGGGTAACCCCCGCGCTGCCGCGTTCCGCGAAATAGGCGCGCAGCACGTCTCGGGCCACCTCGTTGGCCTTGCGGCGCCAGACCGTGCCGTTCTCGACCAGGACGCTCAGTACGATTCGGGGCTTGGTGCTGGGGGCAAAGCCGATGAACCAGGTCGTCGTCGGTGAGCTCGCGGAGAGCTTGAGTGTGCCGGTCTTCCCGGCCACGCGAATACCGCGCAGGTAGGCGCGCCCCCGTTCGTCGCTGAACACCTCCAGGGAAGTCCCACTGTGAACGGTCACCTCCATCATCCGACGCAGGTGTCTGGCCGTCCACGCCGTCATCACGCGCCCGAGCACGCGGCGCTGGGGCGAAGCACGATACGACCCGGCTCGCTCCACGATCTGTGGCTGGACGGATTGGCCGCCGGCTGCGACGGTATAGGCCAGCTCCAGGGCTCCGAGCGGCGAGAGCCGGCTGCCCAGGAATCCGGCGGCGGTTCGGGCAAACTCGAGGTCGTTGTAGGGGACGTTCACTTCGCCGAAGGGTAGCGGTTCGTCGAACGGCACGGCGTGGTTGAAGCCGAGGTGGTCCGCCATGTCGACCAGGTCGTTGCGCATCAGGTGGCGCGTGGCCAATTGCGCGAAGACGGCATTGCGGCTGTGTCCGAGCGCTTCGGAGAACGGAGCACAGACCCGGTCCTGGCCGCGCTGAGGGGGCTCGAGGTGCGAGCGCTCGATGCCTCGTTGTCCACCGCGAGTGCAGACCTTCGTCTGCGGAGGGATCTGCGCCTTGTCGAGCAGCGCGGCTGCGGTGACGATCTTGAACAAGCTCGCTGCCGGCGCGACCTTGTGGAGCAGCACGCTGCCCGGCTGGTTCTGGCCCCGGCTGCGATCGACCCAAACCAGCACTTTTCCGGTGCGCACGTCCGCGACCACCACCGCACCCGCAACCGGATTGGCTCGGGCGAGCAGGCGTGCGGATACCCGCTGCAATTTCGGATCGAGTGTCAGCACTGCCCGTTCGGTGCTGCCCTGGATAGGCGCCGTAGCTTCCGTCTCCGCTACGGCGATGTGGCGCAAGTCCACGGTGGGCGCCCGGGCGGGCTCTGCCAGGCTGGGCGTGGGCGAAAGTCCCACGAGGGCCATCGCAGTGAGCGTCATCCCGGAGCGCCGAAGGGTGTGGGCTCGGCCAATCACGCGGAAGATCCTCGCCCTGCGTGGGTGGGTTGGACAAATTTGACTGAACTTGGCCCCGTGGCAGGCGCGCAACCTACGATCAGCGCGACACAGGAGGTCATGATGGATCGAAGACTCGGCCTACGCGCCCGAACGGACTTTGGCGTGATCACCCGAGACGGAAACCTGGCTTCACACTGCCGTGGAATCGAAGTTTCCCCGAGTGGTTTGGTGGTGGATCGCGGACGCACGGTGCAGACGCGCGATCACGGCGTTCTGCTTGGACTGGAAATTCGGCTCCCCGAGCGCCTGCGCTCGCTCCAGGCCATGGCGCGCCCCGTCTGGTTCCAGGGCTCGCACCAGGCTTTTCGTTTCGTCCAGATGAGCGACGTCGACCGCCTCACCCTTGCCGAGCATTTGGATCTGCTCCGACTACGCGGCGCGGCAATGTGCTGAGACTACCTCGAGGTGGATGATGACTCGCTCCCAGCGCCTCCACGCCGTTCTCACGCTACTACCCGCGTTCGTGCTGTCGGGCTGCGTGGTGCCTCAAGCCCGGTACGAGGAGGCCCAGTCGAGCCTGCTCGTCGAGCAGACGGCCCACCGCCAGACCGCGCAGCGTCTGCAGCAAGCCGAGGAGCAGATTCGTGCGGCAGAACAGGAAATCCGGGCGAGAGAGCAGAAGCTCGAGGCTCATCAGCAGCTGTTGGCTCAGTCCCAGCTGGACATGAGCAACGTGTCCAAGGAGCACCAGGACGCGGTGCTGCTGGTCGAGCAACTCCGTGGGGAGCTGGCTCGAGTGGGTGACCACCTCAGAAGCTTCTCGGATCAGAAGTCGGAACTGGCACGCGAACTAACCGAAGCGGAGGCCCGGCTGGAGCGGCTGGCACGGATAGAGCGTGGAGCCGTGTTTCGCGCGGAAGTCGTCCGGGACCTTTCCCTGGCTTTTCACCAAGCGCTGGGTGTCGGTGAATACGAGCTTGCGGTGTCAGAAGGCCGAGTCGTCCTGCGCGTGCCTTCTGCGAGCCTGCTCGAGGAAAGCGGCACCACACTCCACTCCGAGGCCGACCGGGTGTTGGCGCCGGTGGCCCGCATCATCGAGGAGAGACCGCACAGCCAGCTCAGTATCCTGGAGACGGACGGGGGCGAGGCCCAGCGCAGCGCCCGCACGCCGCGGGTGGCGCGCATCTCGGAGCGGCTCATCGAGCTGGGAGCTGCCGAGGCACGGGTTACGACCGAGGTGCTCGACCAGCAGCAGGCCGACCTGAGCGCCCAGGCCACTGCTCTCGGCGCAGGCGATGCGGCGCCGGAGCTCCCGGCCGTGGTTCATTTCGCGGTTACGTTGGAGTAGTAGCCCAGGGCATGGGCTATCGAGCGCTCGTCACCGGCGGCAGCCGCGGGATTGGTGCGGCCACCGCCATCGCCCTCGGTGCCGATGGCCACCGGGTGTTGGTCAACTATCGCGAGCGCGAGTCGGCTGCCCAATCCGTGGTGGAACGCATCCGATCTGCAGGCGGGGAAGCGGACGCGGTAGAGTTCGACGTTTCGGACGCGGCCGCCGTGTCTCGTGCTTACGGTGCGCTCGACCTGCGCGGCGATCCCATCCAAATCGTCGTCAACAATGCCGCCGTCCTGCATGACGGCGCCTTTGCGGGGATGTCACCCGAGGACTGGCAGACCGTGGTGGAGACCTCGCTCGGGGGGTTCTACAACGTGACACAGCCGTTGGTGCTGCCGATGTTGCGTCGCCGGTGGGGACGCATCATCAACGTCGTCAGTCATTCGGGCCTTTCCGGCAATCGTGGCCAGGTCAACTACTCTGCGGCCAAGGCCGGCCTGGTGGGAGCCACCAAGGCGTTGGCCAAGGAGCTTGCTAGCCGGGGCATCACGGTGAATGCGGTCTGTCCTGGGCTCATCGACACGGACATGCTCGCGGGCGTCGATGCGACGGCCCTGCTGGCCCGAGTCGCCATGGGTCGGCTGGGGCGCCCCGCGGAGGTCGCGGCCGCGGTCCGTTTCCTCTGCAGCGACGAGGCCGGCTACGTCAATGGGCACGTCCTGCAAGTGGATGGTGGGTTCGAAGGGTGAGTCGGCGCGCCCGCCCTCACATGGCCAACCCACCGTCGACGCGCAGCACCTCTCCGGTGATGTAGGAGGCTTGGTCCGAGGCCAGGAACAGCACCGCACTCGCGACGTCGTCGACTCCGCCGAGGCGTGCAGCAGGAATGGCCTGCAGCAGTGCGCTCTTGGTCTTCTCGTTCAGCGCTTCGGTCATGGCAGTCTGAATGAAGCCGGGCGCCACGGCGTTGACCCGTATGCCGCGTGAAGCCAGCTCCTTGGCCGCCGATTTGGTGGCGCCCACCACCCCGGCCTTGGACGCGGCGTAGTTCATCTGCCCGGCGTTGCCGCGCAGGCCGACCACGCTGGAGACGTTCACGATCGCACCGCTGCGTTGCTTCATCATCACGCGTGCGACCGCCTTGGTGAAGAGGAACACCCCTTTGAGATTGACGGCCAACACGGTGTCCCAGTCCTGCTCGCTCATCCGGATGAGGAGACCGTCCCGCGTGATCCCGGCATTGTTGACCAGGATGTCAATGCGTCCGAAGCGTTCGACAGTTTCCTCCACGACGGCCTTGACCTCCTCGCCCGAGGTCACGTCGGCGCGGCGCGCGTGGCACCCGGCGCCGATGGCCGCCAGGCGTCCGGCGGTCGCCTCGACCCCCGCCTGGTCCACGTCCACCAGGCTCAGGGTCGCGCCCTCGGCGGCAAATCGCCCCGCGATGGCGGCGCCTATCCCTTGGGCCGCTCCCGTGACGATGGCCACCTTGTCCTGCAGAATACTCATGGCGTTCTCCGGTGCTCCGAGGTCGAAAGGCGTGTTATCATGTAAATCTCGACTGATCTATTGCCGGTGACGAGGGGGAACGCCTCTGATGTCCGAGCCAGCCAATGCCGTCCAGACCACCGGTGCCCACGTCGTGGCCGGGGTTTGCGAAGGGGACGTGCTGGTCGGCAAGTATCGCATCGAGCGGATTCTCGGTGAGGGGGGCATGGGCGTCGTGGCCCAGGCCCATCACCTCCAGCTCGACGAACGTGTTGCCATCAAGTTCTTGCTTCCGAACGCGCTCGAGAACCAGGAGGTCGTGGCGCGATTCGCCCGGGAGGCGCGGGCGGCGGTCAAGATCAAGAGTGAGCATGTCGCCCGCGTGATCGCCGTGGGCGAGATGGAAAACGGCGCGCCGTACATGGTGATGGAGTTCCTGGAGGGGCAGGACCTGCAGGCGCGCCTGGAGACCAGCGGAGCGCTGCCCATCGAGAATGCCGTCGAGCACATCTTGCAGGCGAGCGAAGCCATCGCGGAGGCTCACGCCCTGGGAATCGTCCATCGCGATCTGAAGCCGGCGAACGTGTTCATCATCCGGCGTCGCGATGGCACCGAGTCGGCCAAGGTGCTCGATTTCGGGATCTCCAAGACCACCGGCATGGCCGGATCGGGGCCGGACGCCGCCATGACGAGCACGCAGTCGATGATGGGCTCGCCGCTGTACATGTCACCGGAGCAGATGATGTCGGCCCGCGACGTCGACACCCGCACCGACATCTGGGCGCTCGGGGTCATTCTGTACGAGCTCGTCGCAGCCCGACCGCCTTTCGTTGCCGAGTCTTTCCCGCAGCTCTGCATAGAGATTGCGCAACAACCGCCACCCTCCCTGCGGTCATTCCGCCCGGACGCGCCTCCCGAGCTCGAAGCGGTCATCCTGCGCTGTCTCGAGAAGAACCGCGAGCAGCGCTTCCACTCGGTAGCAGACATGGTCGCGGCGCTGGCCCCGTTCGCCCCGCCGCGCGCGCGGGCTTCCGTCAAGCGGATTAGCCGGGTGCTGGCGTCCGCCGGGATTTCGTCTCCCGACCTGAAGCAGGCTCTGGAGAGCATGCCTCCTCCTCCCCCCACCGGGATGGACCGGTCCGCCATGGCGGTGGACCAATCACACATCCGCAGCGGAGTGACCGTTGGGCACGCGTGGGGTCAGCAGACCGTGGGCGCGCCCAACGGAACAACCGGCGCCTTGGTGCTGGCCGGATTGGCTGCGGTCGCGGTGCTGGGCGGGGCCGCGGTGGGCGCTGGGCTGCTGCTGCGGGCGCCAGACCCCGAGGCGGCGCTCGCACCCACGTCCTCGGCGGTCGAGCCGGGCGCACCCGAGTCTGAGCCAGTCGCGCCTTCGACCGAGTCGCTGGCAGCGGTCGAGGCGTTGCCTTCCGACACGCCCAGTGCCTCGCCACCGTCGAGCGCGGCAGCCCCCGCGGCTGAGGCCACCCCGTCGCCGGCGCCCCGTCCGGCGCCCGTGCCGGTGGCTCGTCCGGCACCTGTGACCCGGCCGTTGCCCCAGCCCGCTCCGGTCATCCCTGCTCCGGCGCGGGTGGCGCCGCGCCCCGTCCGGCGCACGGCTCCGGGCGATCTCTACGGCGACCGGAAGTAGTCAGCTGAATCGGGGAGCGTAGTTCTGGAACAAACCGACGTCCCGCGATCCGTTCCGCTGGCGGCGTTGCTCGCTGCGCTGCCTGCTCACGTACTGCGTGTACGCTCCGCGGGCTGCT
>CAZSVU010000061.1:0-5829 GCA_964610275.1 uncultured Polyangiaceae bacterium
CCATCCCCAGGGCGTTCAGGAACGCGGACTTCACGTGATCGGGCCAGCTGGGCGGCAATGGGATTGTGCAGGAGCTCTGGGCCATTCAGACGGTGATCGCGCAGGTCGGGACGGGCAACAAGGGCTCCACGAACCGGCAGAAGGGGCCCATGAATGGGCCGCGCATCGGGGCTGGAATGTGGCAAGATGCCTGCGGGTTCTGGCGCCAAGGGCCCCTGCAAGAACGCTGGACCAGCACACCGCCACGTATTTGGACAATCGTGGGTGAGCGGGCCCTTGGCCCGCAGGTCAACGGAAGATCGCACTTTGGAGATTGTGGTCAGCTGTCGCCCCCGCCCAGCGTGAAGGATCCCAACACCCGTTGGAGTTCCTACTCTCGAGAAAGACGCTTGATCCGGGCCGGGGCGGGTTCCGGAACACGACGGCATCCAATGGGTCAAGTGGATTCACCGTGTCAGCAGGGCACCACTGCACTAGCATCCGGGCTGCCCCGCTTCCCAAGGCCTGGCGAATTGCCCCATTTCGCGCGAGGTTGGCGATGCTCACACAGTCACGAATCTTCCACGGCGTTCCCGTTCTCGCCTTCCTTCTCCTTGGTCTGGCTGCCTGCGATCCGAACGCTGCGTGCAAAGAAGACCCGGCGTGCGCCAAGGAGGGGATATGCACGCTCAGTCCCGAGGGAAAGTGCTGGGCCGGATTCGACGAGGACTGCAAGGCCTCGGAGGCCTGCAAGAAGTCCGGCAAGTGCTGGGCCAGGAAGGGCGCCTGCATCGCCAAGAGCGATCAGGACTGCAAGCCTTCGGAGATGTGCCAGACGGCTGGCCTCTGCGACGCTCTCGAAGGCAACTGCGTCAACCTCTCCAAGGAGTTCAACCCGGACTGCGCCAAGGAGTGCAAGACGGACGGGTTTTGCGCGAAGAAGGGCGGAAGCTGTTTTGCCCTGTCGAAGAACCACTGCTACGGGTCCCCTGATGACCAGCCCGAGCCATCGGGGCTTTGCGCCCAGACCGGCCGGTGCACACCCGAAGACGGGAAGTGCGTTGCCGCCAGCAACGACGACTGCAGGCAGAGTAAGGCATGCAAGGAGTGGGGCCAGTGCAACGCCAAGGACGGCCGCTGCTACGCCACTGCCGAACAGTGCAAGAAGTCCGCCGTCTGCAGCTCACTAGGCAGGTGCAGCATGCAAGGCGGAAAGTGTGTCGTGACCGGCAACGCCGACTGCAAGCTGTCGGCCCGCTGCAAGCTCGAGGGGCTGTGCACGGCCAAGGACGGCAAGTGCATTGTCGCCTCGCACGCGGATTGCAGACAGTCAGGCATCTGCAAGGCGGCGGGGCGCTGCAAGGCCAAGGGCGGCGCCTGCGTGAAACGCTGACGGGCGGTTGTGGCTCCCGAAAACTCGGTCCGGCTCATGTTCGCCAAGCGTCTGGTTGCGCCCCCGCTATTTTCCAGGGACGGCTGGACGAAATGCGTCGAGTACTCGTCGTTCGCGGCCAAGTCTGGCTGCCAAACAGCACGGCGGAACCTCGGGGCGTGGCGAGAATCTGGGGTGAATCCCAGCCCGTTGATGCATCGAACAGGGAAGTGCAGAATGTGATGTCCGAGAGCAGCGGTAGTCTGTACCGTGACTCCCGGGGAGCGCTTCATGGTTCCCCGACCCCCAGCGCCGCCCATGCCGACTTCACGATCCACAACCCGCCGGAAGTTCATCCTGGGCATGGGAGCATCGATGCTCGGATGCGTGAATCTACGACCCGTCGCCCGCTACCCCTATGTGGAAGCGAGCGACCTGACCCTCGACCGGGAGCGATTGGAGCTGGTTGTGGCGCGTCGGGACGTCGTCGCTGAGGCGGAGTTCGAGTTTCTGGGCGATACGCGCCGCGGGCGGATCCTGACCTTTCCGATCGCGCCGCCGCGAGGTCCGGCCACGCAGTTCGCAGCCGCGGTCGGTGACGGGAATTCGGCGCGCCCGGTCCGCGTGACGCGTGCTCGGCCGGGAGCCCTTCCCTCCGGTGACGCGACCGAGCACTACGACATCGAGATCCCCGAAGATGCCGGGCGCCGGCGTCGCCTGCGGCTGCGAGTTCGGTATCGGCAACCCGGCACCGGAGCCTTTGCGTACACGCTCAAGACCGGAGCCTACTGGAAAGGGCCGATTCGGGATCTCTGCGTCGTCGCCCGTGACCCAGACGCTTTGCTGCTCCGGGCGACCGTGGAAGCTCGGCCACCCGACACGCGGCCGAGTGGACAGTGGCGCTGGCGGTTCGAAAACCTCGAGCCTCGCGCCGGTGTGCTACTGGTGTTGCGATGAGGCGCGCGCGTTGGCTGTCGTTCGGGGTTGCGCTGGGCTCGCTGGTCTGGACCGGAGCGGCGCACGCCGACGGCGGACCGAAGATCGACATCGGCTGGTACCTGCCGGTGGGGGTCCCGATCGGCATGGCCCTTCGCGACGACGGCCCCCCCGGGTTCGTGCTGGGAGCCGAAGCCAGCCTGGTTCACATGAACCGCGATCTGCTGTGGGCGGGACTGTACGCCGACGCGGTGCGCGACTTCGCAGCTGACGAATTCCGGGTGAGCCTCGGGCCCGAGTTCGGTAGTGAATGGTATGGGATCGACGCGGGCTACGTATTCGCGACGGGTGACGGCGGCCAGCGTCACGGCTTCGCGGTGCGGCCTATCCTGACGGGGGCGTTGGCCGCGGTGTACACGCGCTACGAGCACATCTTTGGCGACCGGGTAGAGAACCTGCTCGAGCTTGGTCTGCTCTTCAAGTTCCCGATCCCCGTCAGCACGCGATTTCGGCCGTATTCGCCGGAGCCGGCGCGCGTGCCCTGACACTCTGGGCGGATCCGGTCCGGGGGCGGACGCGGAACCCGTACTCGCTGCCCAGGCGCCGTCCTGCGCGCACACGCCGCTCTGCGCGGGCCTTGACTGCTGTACGTCCCGCCTGGTTCCGCGCCGCACCTTCCGGATGGGGCGGAGCGAGACTGGCAACGATGCCTGCCCAGTGGATCAATCGTGCTCGATCAACGAGCTTCCAGAGCACGAGAGGTTCGTCGGCGGGTTCCACCTCGATGCGTTCGCGGTCACGGTCGATCGCTTCCGCAGATTTGTCGATCAGTACGAAGGTACCCCACATCCCAATCTGCCGCTGCCACCTCCAGCTCAAACGATATCGAACTCGGCCCTGAAGCGCGGTGGGGTCCAGGGGAAAATCGTCGTCAACGTAGGGTGAGGTGGGATGCGAGCCGATCCCCCCGGCAATGCGTCCCCGACGATCTCATTACCCCGGTCCTCCGGAGCGCTGTCCCCTCCGCAGCCCGCCGGGCAGTCAGTCTCCAGAGACTCCATCCAGGATCTCACGTACCTGACTCAAAAACGCCTGCCGCGTGTAGGGCTCGCCCAGGAAGTGGATGCCCTCACCGATGACTCCGTGCCGGTCCAGGATGTTCGACGTGTAACCAGAAGAGAATAGCGTGGGCAGACCGGGGCGACGCTCGGCCAGCATCTCCGACAACTGCTTGCCGGTTATCACCGGCATGATGACATCGGTGAGGAGCAGGTGGATGGGACCTGGATGTTTCTCGGCCAGGTCGAGTGCTGCCTGGCCCTCTGCCGCGACCAGCACCCGGTAGCCCGCTGCTTCCAGTATTCGGCAGGCCAGGTCACGTACTGTCTCTTCGTCCTCACACAAGCAGCAGCCCTGGCGTCAGCGAGACCTGCACCTGTGCCGGCCAACCCGACGACACTGGCACCAGGAGCTGCCAGGAAGACGGGTACTGGAGCGAGTGCGACTGTGGCTCACCGCCCGACCAGGGCGATGCGGGCAGCGCGGGCAGCTCACCTGCTGGCACCGGCGGTTCAAATGGCGATCTGACAGGCGGAAGCGGTGGCGCGGACACCGGTGGCACGGCCGGGTCGGATGCTGCGGGAAGCGCCGGAGCTCCTCCCGCAGGCACTGGTGGTGAGTCCACGGCAGGTGCCGGCGGTGAGGGAGCCACGGGCATTGGCGGCGGGAGCGTTGCGGGCGCCGGCGGCGTGGCCACGGCAGGAGCCGGCGGGGAGCAAGCAGGTGCAGCTGGAGCCGCGGGATCTGGCGGCGACGCCGGGGCGGGCGGCGGCTGCTCCGGCACCATGTGCAGCGGTGTCTGCGTCGACTTGACCAGCGACGCGACTCACTGTGGCGGTTGCGGCACCGCCTGCACCGACGGCAAAGTGTGCGTCGCCAGCACCTGCTCGTGTCCCGCGGGGGAGGAAGACTGCAATGGCACCTGCGTGGCGGCCGGCATGTGCGCGACCCCCTGCATTCCCGCTTGTACCGGCGGCATGGCGTGCATGTTAGGGGTGTGCTCCTGCCCTGATGGTCAAACCGACTGCTCCGGGACCTGCGCGGATCTTCAGGCCAGCGTCACGCACTGCGGTGCGTGCAGCGACGCTTGCCCCACCGGCCAGGTTTGCAGTGCGGGGCTCTGTGCCTGCCCCGCCGGCCAGGTCCTCTGCGATGGCTCCTGCATCGCGGGCACGTCTTGCCCAGACGTCTGCGCTCCGGCCCCCGGCATGATCTCGAACTTCGAGGACGAGTTGCTGACGGTAATCGATCAACCTGGCGAGAACTGGACCGGCGAATGGGTCCAACTCCACAACGACGCGGGTAGCGGCGCCGTGGGCACTCAGTCGTTCGCAGTAGAATCCTTCGGCACCGACCCATGTAACCAGTGGGCCCTGCACACCATGGGCAGCGGCTGGGGAGGCTGGGTCGGGATCAGCTTCGTGTTCCGTGGCACGGATCTGGCCCCCCAAGCGTACGACGCCAGCGGCTGGACCGGAATCCGGTTCCGCGCTCGTGCAGGCAGCGACTCCATGAGCCCCGTGCGCCTCAACATCGTGACTCCCTGGACCGAAGGCGAATACAGCGGCGGAACCTGCGTCGAGGGCGGCTCTGCAGAGACCTCCTGCTACAACCACGTGGGGCGCTTCCTCTACGAAGACAACGAGCTGACGACCGAGTGGAAGACCTTCCACTTCTGCTTCGACAGGGATCTGTACCCGCTGTTCAATCCCAGCAACCTGACGACGGCGCAGCGCCAGCAAATCGCCACCAATCTGCTCAAGGTCCAGTTCCAGTTCAACAAGGCGAAGGAGCTGCCCGCCCTGCCCGAGCCGGATATCGACTACCCCGAGTACGATTCGGCCACGGCCTTCGACTTCTGGGTGGACGAAGTAGAGCTCACCAACGATCCGTGCCCCGAAACCACCTTCGCCTCCACGGGCAGCGCGCCTTTCCCGCAGAACGCCAACCTGGGCAGCTGCGCGCTCGCCACCCACGCCAGCCTGTTCAACTCGGCCATCGCCGCTGCCTACCTGCGCTGGCGCGACCGATTCGTGGTGTCGAGCGGTGGCGCCGAGCGGGTCCTCGATCCGGAATCGGGCGAGACGACTTCAGAAGCCATGGGGTACGCCATGCTGATCGCGGCGGCCATGGGCGACCAGAGCCACTTCGACAGCTTCTGGACCTACGTGCAGAGCCAGCTGGAGGGCAGCTTGATGCGGTGGACGCTCAGCGGCAGTGGGTCGGACGCCGAGGCCGACCAGAACATCGCCTATGCGCTGATCATGGCTCAGGCCCAGTGGGGTGGTTCCTATGAATCCCAGGCCGCAGCCATGATCAACGCGATCTGGGCCAGCGACACCACCAACAACAACATCAACCCGGGCAGCAACTGGAGCGGCCAGCCGGAGGTGTACAACCCCTCGTACTTCACGCCCTCGTTCTACGCGGCGTACCAGCGGGTGAGCGGGAGCTCCAACTGGTCGACGCTGACCAGCAACGGC
>CAZSVU010000061.1:5839-31877 GCA_964610275.1 uncultured Polyangiaceae bacterium
CTACAACACACTCTCCGCCAACGCGAGCCAGTTCAACAGCCTGTTCACGGACTGGTGCAACGCCAGCAACGGGCTACCGCGTCGAGCCGAGGACTTCGGGGCTCAGGTAGTCGGCGGCTTCACCAACCCGGTATATGGCTACGATGCCGCGCGCATTCCCTGGCGACTCGGAGCGCACGCGTGCGCGGACGGAAACGGCACTGCCCAGTCTCTCGTCAGCGCCCTTTTGAGCGAGTTTGCCAGCCGCTACGACAACGGCGACAGCATCGATCTCATGGCAGGCGGCTACTACGCGGGGGTCAATCCCGCCTCCAACGCGCTCGCCAATCGAATGTCGTTCATTGGCCCGATAGGCGTCGGCGCAATGGCGATATCGTCTCGACAGAACATGCGGGACCGCGCCTTCCGCACCGTGCTCGACCTGATCGACAACCCCGAGTACAACCGCTCGTGCTACGAGACCAGCGTGGGCCTCATAACGCTGCTCATCATGTCCGGCAACATGCCGGCTCCGAGCTGAGCTTCAGCTGGCTGGTCTCTCTTGTCCGTCCTGAAAACTTGGCTCCTCGGCAGATCCTGTGGGTGAAATCGCTGGCTGCGCAGCGGGGCCCCACCCCAAACGGGGTGCGTGCGGCGCAAATACAACCAGTGATCGACATTTGCGCTCCGCCAATTAGCCCCGCTGAAGGCTCACAGAACCGTTCGAGGTTCTCGCTCGCGGGTTCAGTCGTTCTGGAACCACTGGGTGGTGCGATCTGCGGTCGAGCTCACGCCTTCCACCATGTCGACGGAATAGCCGTACTTCTCGAAGCGCATCGCATCGCCGGTGAAGACGTAGTCGGTGTTGCTGACGACGGCGATCACGACGCCGTTCCTGGGGGCCTTGTCGAGTCGCAGGCAAAGCTCGCCGCTCTCGACAGGTTGACTGTACACTGCCGTCCCATCCTCAGCCCAGTAGGCGAGTTGCATGCGCATGTTGGCCCCGGTCGGACTGAAGTTCATCCTCACCTGATTGCCGGTCACGTTGAGGGGGATCTGATTGGCGCCCGACCAACCCGGCAAGGTGTAGTCATCCGGCACGATCGTCGATCCATTGGTCGTGGTCGGCGCGTACGCGCTCGCCAAGTAGTCCTCTGGATTGGCACCGGTCCCACACTCTCTGTTGAGGGTGTCCCCCCACGAGTTGTTGATGCCCTGGTTGATGATGGAGTCGCGCCAGGGGCCGAAGTCCACCAGCGCTTGCCGCGCTCGATACTCCATGACGAGGTGTCGCGTCTGCTCATCGCCGAGCCCCGTGGAAAGGGTCTCGAGGATGTTGCGGGGGTTCCCCTGCTGCCAGATCCAGGCGTTGGCGCCCTCCGATAGGTGGAGCGCCAGGAAGTGCGAGAAGATGGAGTTGTACTGCGTCCCGCCCAGGTACCTGCGCCAACTACAGTCGGTGACCCCCTCCGCGTCCGGACCACCAAAGCTGCCGTCCAGGAGCCAGCCGCTATAGCACTCGATGGGCTGATGCGGGGCGACGAACGGTGCGCCGTCGAGGAAGCCGACGCCGTAGCTGCCGTCACGACGGGCGTAGAGTTGCTGCTGGATCCAGGTGTTGCCGCCCTCGTTGAACCAGTGGGCTTTGTTGTTTCCACCTGGCGCGCCCTTGACCATCGCATGGATGGCCTCGTGGGTGATGCCGCCTCGGTCGTAGTTGACGACTGGCGCCCAGGAGAGCAGCACCATCGCGTACGGGCCGATGTTGGACTGCCAACCGCCCTGCTCGGTGTTCGACGCATTGTCCGTGCAAAGACCCGAGCCGTAGAGATAGACCGAGCTGTAGTGGCCATCTTGAGCCATGCTGTCGGGTGGCCACCCCATCACGTCCCGGATGTAGCCGAGATCTTCGTTGAGCCCGTCGAGGACCTGCTGGATCTGACCGTCGGTGATCTGCGGGTTCCGATCGTTGCCCCAGATGAAAGACCACCATCCCGACGTCATGGTGCCGGCCACGAGACTCGAGTCACAGCCCTGGTAGACCGAGAAGTTGTTCGGGTCGATGTTGGTCGAATTGAACGTCCAGTCGAGATCGGGGTCATAGCCTGGCCAGACGTACGGATCGCATGCACCCAGCGGGGCACCGCCGGTGCCATCGCCGCCGGTGCCATCGCCGCCGGTGCCATCGCCGCCGGTGCCATCGCCGCCCGTGCCCGCTCCTGCGGCGCCGGCAACACCACCCGTGGCAACGGTTCCGCCCGCGGCATCAGCACCCCCCAAACCAACGGCACCGCCGGACGCATCTGCGCCGCCCGAAGCCGGCGTTCCGCCGGCAGCTGGAGTACCCCCAGCAGCGACCAGCCCGCCTGCTCCCGGGGTCCCTCCCTGCCCCACCGCTCCACCCGATGCCACGGCTCCGCCCGCGGCCGGGGATCCACCGAGGCCCACCATGCCGCCCGCAGCCGGGACGCCGCCCTCGCCCACCATGCCCCCCGCGGCCGGCGCGCCCCCCGTGGCTACGCTGCCGCCGGCAGCCGGCATGCCCCCGGCGCTGCTCTGGGCGCCCCCGACACCGACGCTCCCGCCATTCCCGACGTAGGGTATGTCACAGTCGCAGTCGCTCCAGTAGCCGTCGTCCTGGCAGATCCTGGTGCCATCAGTGGTTTCGTCACAGACGCAGCGGTCCATCTCGCCGACGGTTTCGCACGAGGTACCGTGTTTGGCGTCGGTGCCGCCACAGCCGGCCATGGGTACGGCCAGCAGCAGTCCAGCGGCAGTGACGAGAGCACAACGGGTCGCAAGTGTACGCATACTACGACAGTAGTCGCACACGCGCTCCACCGGGTATCACCCATATTCTGCAGGGGTCTGCCCTGGCCAGTGATGGGGCACGGGCTGGGAGGCGGTCGACCTGTCTCGGGGTCGAAAGGGATGGCCTGTGCGGCGGTGTTGCGGCCAGCGACCAGGATGAATTTGGTCCGGCGTGGACCTGGCGCCGGGCATGGATTTCAAGAGTCCATTGCGGTGGCAGCGGTCGCTGAAGCGAAGCGGCGCGCCTCAGGCGGCGTTCCTCCGCTCGCAAGCCCGTCGCCGCGGCGGCCGCTGGACAGCAGGGCGCTGTGGTCCGCCCTCGCTCCAAGAGAGGGCGTCCGCAAGAGAGGGCGTCCGCACTTGCGTTCACCGTGCTGAGCCGTCCCAGAGACGCAGCGTTCGCCTGCATTCTACCAGCTGGCCGGCAGGTGACCCGCGTGTCGTGGTGGCGCGGTGCACGGACCATGATTCCCGAACGGTCTGGCGAGCCCCGCGGGGAGAGGGGTCACAGAACCGTGACCAGGATCGCGCTCGCTGATTCAGCTGCCGAGCGCACCACTGTCTCACGGTGTCGCGAAGCGCCTCGAGCTACTTCAGACAGTGCCTTTGGACGTAGCGCCTGAGCGTCGAAGCGCGCTCCTCGGCGAAGTACCGCTCGGCACGGGATCGGTTGTCAGGGGTGCGCTCCTCCAGGCAGTCGGCGATGAGATCGTAGCCGGCTTGCAGAGCGTGAGCGTCGTCTGGATGCTCGATCTTGTATCGTTCGTTGAGCTCGCGCAGTCCCTCGAAATCCCCCACGTCCATGGCCCCGTTGAGTGAGCCGATCAGTGCGTTCTCTCTCTGTATCCGCTGGTGCTCGGGCGTAATGGGGTGAGGATGTCGCGGACCGTACTCGGTGCTGTCTCCGGTCGCACCCATGATGGGGACGCCGTCACCCGCGAGCTCCTGCTGTGGCTCAAACTCTGGACGGTGTGCGGCCATGAGTCGCTGCCCCGACTCGGACTCCGAATGGCGTGCGGCCAACAGCTGGGGCTCGTCCGAAGTACGCACCCACCCAGGCTCCTCGGCAAGGTCGCTACCGCCTGCCGGCCTCGTTGACTTGTTGCTCTCGTGGTCTGGTCGCCACAGCCAAGCGACCACGCCCAGCGAAAGCACAGCAGTGGCCGGCAGCAAGAACTTGCGCAGCGAGTGGCTGGTCGCTTCGTTCATGGAATCGTCACCGTCCAGATCACGCTCTGCCGCGATCTCGTCCAAGCGGGGTGCGCGCAATAGCGGCCCGTCACCGAGTCCGGGCAGCTCCCCGATCGGTTGCGAACCCAATCGTCACTGGCGTTGTCGTAGGCCTCGGCGGTGATGGTGTGGATCCCAGAGCTGAGACCGCTCGCCGCCACATCGAAGGTTGCTCCCCCGTTGGCGGCCACCACGTTGCCGTCTACCGACCAGTCCACGTTGATCACTGCGGGATCGATCACATTGACGGTTAGCGTACTCGGATTCGTCACGTCGCCGGCGACCGGTATCGTCGAGTCGATGGGTTCCACGGCACGCCAGATCGTGAAGATCATCTGCTCGCGGGATACCGAATTGTAGCTCGTGTCCGGATCATCTCCGAACAGCATGTTCATCATCGAATTCGACGAGGGGCGGTACTGGCCGCTGGTGCAGTACCGACTGCCTTCAATAGTCGTCTGTAGGCCCGTGGCGCCAACCTGATCGTAGTTGAGCCACAAGTCCCACTTGCCGGCGGTAGTGGTGGGATCTGCAGTCGAGTTGACCTCGGCATACTCGTTGGAACAGTTGCTGCCGGTGCCCGTGTATTCATCCGCCAGCTGATGGAATCCATGACCGCCTTCGTGCAGGGCGGCTCCAGCCGCGTCGCCATGGCCCCCCGACCAGAGCATCAAGGCGCTTCCAGTATTCCACCAACTGTTGCCGTTCAAGACCACTGCCTTCCAATCGATGATGAAGTTGGCCGGCAGATTGTCTGCAAACGCAGCGTCGGCGGCCGACGAGTCGCAGTTCGCCAGCCTGCTACCGTCATCCCCGCAACATCCGAGCGGACTGCCTTCGCAGATCCTGTTCGTGCTGACCAGCTTGATGGCGCAGATATTCACAAAGTTGCGGTAGCGGCTGTACGGCTCGCCGATCGGCACGCTGAAGCGCTTGGCCATCGCCGTGTTGATGTGCTGCTCGAACGTGCCGCCGGCCGTGAGCTCCTCCTCGAAGTAGCCATCGCCCACGATGGCGTAGTTGACACGGTTGTCCGGCGGTCCATGCCCTTCGACAACCCACCCGTTGGGTCCGCAGTCCAGTTCGTAGGTGCCACCAGTCCCGTCCCCTCCAGCACCACCGCTGCCGTCGCCACCGCTGCCGTCGCCACCGCTGCCGTCGCCGCCGCTGCCGTCGCCGCCGCTGCCGTCACCGGCCGTGCCGTCACCGCCCGTGCCGTCACCGCCCATGCCGTCACCGCCCGCGCCGTCGCCACCGCTGCCGTCACCGCCCGTACCGTTGCCGCCCGTGCCATCACCGCCGCTGCCGTCACCGCCGGTGCCCGAACCGCCGGTGCCCGAACCGCCGGTGCCCGAACCGCCGGTTCCTTCCCCTCCCGTGCCGCCGGCAGCTGCTCCGCCCGAGGCGTCCGCGCCCCCGATTGCTGCCCCGCCCGTGCCGACGCCACCCGTGGCTGTACCTCCGGTTGCTGCTCCGCCGGAACCCGTGCTGCCGCCCATTCCTCCGCTACAGACGCCGTTGACGCAGCGCCCGTCCGGGCACTGCGCGTCGCAGGAGCCGCAATGGAGCGGATGGCTCATCAGGTCGACACAGCTAGTCCCGCAGAGCGTCTCGTTGGCGCCGCAGGTCGGCCCACACTGCCCCATCGAGCATACCGTGCCCGGAGGGCAGACGCTCCCGCAGTCGCCGCAGTTCAGGCCATCCGACCCCGTGTCAACGCAGACCCCATCGCAGTCGACGAGGTCCCCGGCACAGGTCGTCCCGCTGGCATTCTCCGAGTCGCTACAGCTAACGGCCCCGAGCAGCAAGAACGCGACCAGCGGAACGGCGGATTGACGCTTCATGCCCTGTTCTCCCGAGAAACGAGAGGCCCGCAGTGCTGGGGCCCACCTCAGTGTATGGCCAGACCCGGTGCAATCCGTGGGAGAACAGCAATCCTCCTGGGAACGCGCGGGTGAATGAGCTCGTGCCTGTCCCTCCAAGAGACCCGTCCAGCGCGAGATCATTGAGGTCTGCGCTCCCCCGAGACATGGTCGCTGGCAGTGCTGAACATCATCCGCTCCTTGCTCTTCGCCGGCCTGGGGTTCTGTAAAGCGCGCGGCCAGCTGGCGGGGGAGATCCTCGCTCTGCGCCAGCAACGTCGCAGACCTGGCGGAGCTTCCTGGAGAACCACGTGGGCTCGCTGGTGTCCGTGGACTTCTTTGCGGTCCCGACGGTCTTCTTCCGCGTCCTGTTCGTGTTCGTCGTGTTGGCCCATGCGCCGTCGGCGCATTCTCAGCATCAACGTGACCAGCAATCCTTCGGCAGGGTGGACCGCCAACCAGATCGTGCAGACGTTTCCCTGGGGGAGCGCGCCGCGCTACCTGCTCCGCGACCGCGACGGCATCTATGGAAAGCACTTTCGCAGTCGCGTGCAGAACCTCGGTATCCAGGAAGTGATCATCGCCCGACGCTCCCCTTGGCAGACGCCGTACGTCGAGCGCGTGATCGGCCGACCCCTGTCGCGCGTGTCTTCAGAGCTTCAGGCTAGCTCGTCCCGACTCCGCATCGGCCTTGACTCGGTTTGCAGGATGCACAGCCAAACTTGAGGAAGAAATCCGGACACGATCGCGATCTCCCGACGAGACGAGGGTGACCGCCGTGCCTTTCGCTCGCGAGGCCGCGAGACCGTTCCGCCTTGCACGCTTGCGTGATGGCGAATACTAGAGTTATCATATCTGAAGGGTGGTGCACCAACACACTGGGGGCATCAGGTACGCGCAATCAGTGACGGTCGGGCCGCCGTCTTCGAGTTTCAGGGAAGACCCTGGGCAGGAGACGGAGTCATGGACAACGACCAAAAGAGTAGGTCCGATCTGGACAGCGCGGGAGGGCGCGAATCGTACGGTTCTGGTGCCGGGTGCGCGGTAAGGCTCGCCTGGCTCATCGTTGGTCCAGTGGTCGGCGCCATTGCCGTGGCGGTACTCGCGACCCAGAAGGATATCAGCGCCATCGGAGGGAGCTCCGTGTACTGGGGCGCGGTGCTCGCCATGCTCATTCTGCGGTACGTCGATGTAACCAATTACGGCGGGCTGACTGCCGACGGCGGACCTGCCTCGATGGGGCACTTTCGACGGTATGCTCTTCGCGTGGCAGTGACGAGTGCGATGCTCTATGGCTTCGCACTGTGGTTCCGAACTTAAGGATCCGGCGTGGAGCCGCAACGGACGACCCCATTGCGGACTGCCAGAACGCGCCACTTGGAAGCGGAGCACGCCGGAGTAGCGAACGGCGTGGCTGCGTGGTGGTGGCACTGCGGCAGCTAATCGGCACAGCAGTGAGAGCGGATCGAGGTCGACGGCGACGGTGCCGCGGCGGAAGGGATGGCCCAGCGCGATGCCCACCAGACCGCTGTCGAGCAGCTGCAAGCGCTTCTGGGCTCGCGCTCGGCCAAACCATTGTCGAGCAGCGTGAGCTCGGAGCGGTCCTCGATCACACCTCGCCGCTCGAGCAGGTTGAGCAAGCGGATGCTGATCGCCTGCAGCAGGGCCGCCACGTCCTGGGTGTCCAGGCTGGGCAACGGATGGAGCCAGCGTGCGCTGGCAAACAGCTCCGTTGTCGAGGTAGGTCGTGACATCGTCCGACTGGCAGGTGACGGACGCGGGTAGCGTGACTCAGTCCGTTGCCAGTTCGGTCTCGACGGCTTCCCATTCGTGCATGAGCGCTTCCTGCTGGCGGCGGAGGTCCACCTCCTCAGCGCGTAGTTGTTCGACCGCTTCCGGCTTCTTTCGCTCGAAGAATCCGGGCTGGCAGTATTCTTGCTGGATAGCGCTCAGCCGACCTTCGACCGACTCGATCCGAGCCAGCACTTCGTCCCGCTGCTGCGCCAACTTGCGAATCCGGCGTTCACTGCGATTGTCCGCCCCGGGCTTCTGCTTGCCGTTCCTGGATTTTCGCTGCTTCTTCTCGCGCAGCACCACTTGCTCGGCGTCGAGGTGGTCGTCCCCCTCTCGCTCCAGGTACTCGTCGTAGGTGCCACTGAAGTCGTTGAGCCCATCGGCACGGACCTCGACGATGCGGGTGGCCAGCTTGGACACGAACCAGCGATCGTGGGAGACGAATATCAGTGTGCCCTCGTATGCATCGAGTGACTGCATCAGTGCCTCAATGGCTTCGAGGTCCAGATGGTTAGTCGGCTCGTCGAGCACCAGCACATTGGCCTTCTGAACCATCAAGCGGCTGAATATGAGGCGGGTCTCCTCGCCACCGCTCAGACTCTCGATCTTCTTCTCGACCTCGTCGCCTGCGAACAGTAGCCGACCGAGTACGCCGCGAACGAAGCTCGTCCCCTGGTCCGGGCAGATCTCCCAGAGGAAATCGAGCGCGGTCTGCCGGGGGCTCAGCAGCTGGTCCTGGTGGTCCTGCGCGAAGTATCCGACGTGTGTCTCGTGGCCCCATTCGACATCGCCGGCGTCGGCGTTCAGGTTGCCGGTCAGGATCTTCAGCAGCGTCGACTTGCCGAGGCCATTCGCGCCGATCACTGCAATGCGCTCGCCTCGACGGACGGTGAGCGAGACGCCGTCGAGCACCTGATTGTCGCCGTAGGCCTTACTGATGCCCTCGGCCGAGAGCACGGTTTTGCCGCTCGGTCGGTTGATGCCAAAGCGGAACCTGGGGTAGCGACGGGACGTTCGTGGTGGCGCCTGGATCTCGATCTTCTCGATCTGCTTCACGCGGCTCTGCGCCTGCCGCGCTTTGGTGGCCTTGGCCTTGAAGCGAGCCACGAACGCCTTCTTCTCGGCAATCGCCTTCTCGGCCTTGTCGAGTTGCGTCTGCTGTCGCTCGCGGGTGGCGTCCTTCTGCCGGCCGAACGCTGCGTAGTTGCCTGGGTAGGCAGTGACGGTCCGATAGTCCACGTCGAGGATGTGTGTGGCGACGTTGTTGAGGAAGCGGTGGTCGTGACTGATGACGACGGCACAGCCCTTGTAGGACACCAGGAATTGCTCCAGCCACCGGATGGACAGAATGTCCAGGTGGTTGGTCGGCTCGTCGAGCAACAGAGCATCTGGCTTGCCAATGAGCACCTGCGCGAGCAGGACGCGGAGCTTGTACCCGCCGCTCAGCGTGCTGAGCGGCCGCTCGACAGCGTCTTCGGCAATCCCGAGCCCCACCAACACCTGGCGCGCGCGGGACTCGAGGGAGTAGCCATCACAGGCGTTGAGGATTTCGTCGATCTCGCCGATGCGGTGCGGATCGGGCTCGTGCTGCTGGGCCAGCGCGTCCTGTTCCTCGAGCGCGACCCAGGCCACCTCGTCTCCCATCATGGCCACGTCCAGGATCCGTTGGTCGTCGTTGAGAAACGTGTCCTGGCGCAGTACCCCGAGCCGCGCGTTGCGTGGGAAGGCGATCTCGCCAGAGCTTTCCGGTTCGTCGCCGGCCAGGATCATCAACAGGGTCGTCTTGCCGGATCCGTTGGCTCCCACCAAGCCATAGCGGCAGCCCGCATTGAGCTGCATGGTGACGTTCTCGAAGAGCGTCTGCTCGCCAAAGCTCTTGCTGAGGTTGGTGATCCCAATCACGGCGGAGCAGGTCCTAGCACGACTTCAGAAGAGTGGGGCGGGCGTGCTCGCCAAGGAGCCGATCCGTCCCGAAATCAGCTCGGTGGCGAGCCGGAGTCCGGCAGGGAGCCCAGCAGCCCTTGGCCCGCAGGTCAGCGGAAGACGGACGTAGGGCTGCTCGGTCTTCCCGTCCGCCACGCGCAGGACCATCCGTTTGGAGTCGACGTCCTCGACGCGAAGTCGGCACATCTCGCTGAGCCCAGTACGCTCACCAGTGCAATGGCCATCCGTCACGCGAACCGCAAACGCATCAGATGACGTGAGCGGGCGCAGTAGGAAGCGACCGAGGATCACGCTCACCCGTTGAGCGTCAGGTCTGTTCGGGTGCTGCGGTCTCCACGGCTTCAGACGCTGGGGAAGGAGTCGCCGCCGCCTTGGCCGGAGCCTTGGGCGGGACCTTCGAGTCGGGATCGGGAAAGAAGTCGTTCAAATCGTAGCCTTTGGAGCGAGCGTATGCGCGCAAATCCTTGTCGATGACCTTGAGCGCGATACCGAGTACCACCAAATCGTCCAAGCTGCCGATGATGGGGAGCACGTCCGGTACGATATCGGCGGGGCTCACCGAATAGAGGATGGCACCAGCCGCCAGCGCCATCGAATGCCAGGGGATTTCTCGGTAGGTCCCTGCCGCGAAATCGTCGATCAACTCCAGCACTAGGCGTACTCGATTGGTGACGAACTGCATGCGGATCGGAATCTCTTGCAGGGTGGCCTTCACCGCCTTGCGATGGAGCACGAGCTTCATAATGCTCGTGATGGTGATTCGCTTCGACCAGCCCTCAAACATCCGCTTCAGCCGCGAAGGCGCCATCTGGTCTTGAACGAAGAGCGGCGCCTCCGCCAAGTGACTCGACAGTTGCTCGCCGATGCTCGTGGCGTTTTGCAGGATGCGGCGAGTCCCGAGGCGCATGCCTTCAGCGGCAGTGCCTATCCCCATTCCCTCCGCCCAATTCTTGCCTCCCGAACCGCTCGTTTCGTTGGCCATGTGGGGAGTATAGGGGAATCCTCGGCGCTGGCGAACCACCGGACGCCAGGGCAACCTGGCTGTGATGGCTGCAGGTCTCGTCCGCCGCAGGATCGTTCATCATTCCTGATCTCACAAGCTTGTAGCTTCTGCGGCGTTGGGCAACACCCGTCCCGTGCTGTCGACCTTCCGACGCCGCCTTCGAGTCGCTGTCCCCTCAGTGGTTGACCACGCCAAGGCCGCGCTCCGCGAGGCCACACGCCCTCTGCCGCTCGTAGCCGGGCTGGTTACCGACCTGATGCGAAAACGTCGCGCCAATTCCTGCCCACTACGGAAATGCTCACCAGGACAGAGTAAACCATAAGCGCGAGGGGCGGTCAGCGTTAAGCGTAGGAACTGCGACGTCTGTTGAGGTCGCTCGCGCCGAGGCAGGCGGGGTCGAAGGTGATCTCCACGCTTCGGCCTGGTCGCTGACTAGCGGGCCAGCACTGCACTGCTCGCAGCTCATTGCGCTCGAAACGGGATCAGCGCTTGCTTCACGACCATCCTGCAATCCGCGCAGATCTGGAGGCATTCAAGGCGCCACCACACGCCCCAGGAACAGCAGCGTTCCCGTGGCTCGGTGCCGAATTGCGAACAGGAACGGGTGATCGGCGACGAACCGCGTCCCAGCGGCGCTCGATGGTCTCATTTGCGGGGCTGTCGCGGCGGCTGCCTCGGTCCCCTTCTCGTCCACCTTCACGAACGCCTGGTGGTAGACGTTGTCCAGATACAGCAGAGCGCACGCGCTCATACCGCCGAATTCTGCGCCGCCAGCGTCAAACGCGCGCTGCATGCCGAGCTTCACGAGTGGTTCCTCGCGCGGCGTCGAACTGTGTAGCTCGAATCGAGGAAGCGCTACGGCAACGTTCTTCTCTTGCAGACTCTCGACCCAGCCTTCGAGACGCGCCGTGGTGAGCTCCGCTTCGACTTTGGCCAGCCCGTTTCTAGCATTCGGAAGCACGAAGAGCATGCCAAGCTCACTCCCTTTCCCCTTGTAGGACATTTTCAGGACCTGGAGGCCGTCGGCTGCGGCATGCTTGAAGTGGGCGTCTTGGTGCATCATCGGCACCTTCTGCGCGACCTCGCCGTTCACGTAGAAGTCCCGCGGTTGCGTTCTGCCGTGCTTGAACGGCGACTGCCATTTGCCCTTGAAATATACGGCGTTCGTCAGCACCAGCTTGGTGCTCGCGTCCACACTCTTCTCGGGCAGGATCTGCGCAACGCGCCGCTCGGTCTGCTTGGCCACTCGCGCATTGATGAGCTTGCGCGCCGCCTCGGGGTCTCTGTAGAAGTTCACGGACTCGGCCGGTGCGCGGAACTGATCACGCGTCACCTTCAAGAATTCGGGCTGCAGCTCGCAGGTCTTCTCCAGGAACAGCCCGTTGCCGGCGCGCAGCTTGGTGTCCTTGTCGTTCAGGGCATTGAGCGAAGACATGAGCTGCTGGCTGGACGCCGCCACCTCGACGTCGGTCCCCGATAGATGCAGGGTTCGAGTCATCTCCTCTCGGGTCCTGCCGACTGCGCCGGTCCGGGTCATTGCCAGCGCGGTGCTGATGGACACCGGCGCGATGGCCACATTGCCTTTCCGGGTGGAGCCGAGCTCGCGGAAAAGGTCGATCCCGAACGCGCTGGTCGCCTCGGGGAATGGCAGTGCTTTGCTGCCAGAAGCCTGCTTTGCGGGCGCTGCGGCTTTCTCACTGGGAGCTGGGCTCGCCGGTGTTGCGGCTTGCTGGCTGGAATCCGAGCTCGCGAGTGATGAGGCTTCCTGGTTAGCAGCCGACTTCGCGGGTACTGCGGCTTCCTGGCCCGCAGCCGACGGCACGGACTGTGCGTGGCGACAGCCCGAGAAGGTGGAGATACAGACCACCCAGCCCAGAAGGGAAAGTACCTTTCGCAAACACATGTGGAACTCGTCCTCGTGGGGCCAGGACTATCGGCGAACGCCGCACAGCACAGGCGGACGACCAGTCCGCCGCGGCAGTCGAATCTGAAACCAGTCGGGTCGCAGGATCCAATACAGATGCCTACATATGGTCACGTTGGTTCGGAGGCTCTTCCCCGCGCGCGACCGGTGGCGCCACGGTACTGATTCCTACAACGACCCGCGGCCGCAGAGCTTACACCTCTTTCTTGGGGGAGGAGCTCCGCTCTGCGTGACCGAGCTCGGCTTCTCCCTGCATGCCGCCACCCGGGCTGCGGCCACCGACACGCGCGGCTGCGAGGCCCTGGTCCGCTACGCTGTCCATCCCAGAAACGTCGTCACACTCGATGTGGAGCCGAGATCGGACCTCGGAGAAGCTTAGGACGACGCAAGCTGGCGGCTGATCGTGCACATGCGGCATCTCGGACACGGGGGCCACGCGCGCCGGACGCACTGCTCCGGCAGTCGGCTCCCCCGAAGCAACGCGGATTCAAGCCGCCCGTCGTGCGTAGAGATGGTGCAACCCACCAACCATTGGAAGCTCGATCACCTCGCCGCTTCCGGGCGGCTCTACCGGTCGCGGTTCCGCGGAGTCCTTGTCGAGGGACAGATGAATGCGGCACGGGTGGTAGAAATGTCGATGCCGAGCTTGAGTAGCTCGCCGTGGATGCGAGGGGCGCCCCACAGGTTGGCGGTAGCCATCCGTTTGATGAGTCTCCGGATCTCGGGGTCGATGCCGGGACGGCCACCCTTGGACCGGCTACGCCAAGCCCAATACCTCCGGAATCCGGCCCGGTGCCACTTGATCACCGTCGCCGGCTTCACGATGATCAGCGCATCGCTTCAGCGGCTCCAGCTGCGCGACAGCAGCACCCAGAGCCTGCGATCTGCGTTCGTTCGTCAGCCGAGGACGCTTGACCGAGCGCTTGAGCACACCCAGTTGATGTCGGAGGGCCAGGATCTCCGTGGCGAGCTGACGGCGCGTTCTGAGGAACGCGAGTGCGGCAACGAGCAGCGACCGGATGAGCTTCAGCACGGCCGAGGACGGTGGAATGGTTCCCACGAGACCTCAACGAATTCGCGCTGGACGAAGTCATTGGGACCCACAACGGTTTTCACGGCCTGCGTGCCTTGACCACCATCTACGAAGCGCGTAGGGGGAGGCCTGAGTAAGCCATGGCGATTGTGACGATTTCACGTGGGTCGGGCAGCGGCGGACAACTCCTGGCAGAGCGGCTCGCTAAGACCCTCGGATATGACCTGGTCAGTAGGGAAGATGTCGTCCAGGCGGCTGCAGCGTACGGAGTGCCGGGAGAGAAACTGCGGGAGGCGCTGGTGGCCGCCCCAGGCTTTTGGGACCGGTTCAAGCACGAACGCAGGCGATATCTGGCTGTCGTTCAGGCGGGTCTGTGCGAGCGAGTGCAGGGTGACCGGGTGGTCTACCATGGCAACGCCGGGCACCTGTTGCTGCACGGCATTTCGCACGTCGTGTGCATGCGTCTGATCGCCCCGATGCAGATGCGTGCGAACGTGGTCATGGAGCGCGAGGGCGTCGTCAGCGACGAGGCGGTTCGCCTGCTCGAGGAGATCGACGCCGAGCGCAAGAACTGGACGAGCTTCCTGTATGGGGTCGACTGGCTGGATCCCAACCTGTATGACCTCACCATCAATCTCAGGACACTCAGCCTGGAAGGCGCTGTGCGCATTGCTGCCGAAGCTGTTCAGCGTCGCGAGTTCGAGCCCACCGAAGAGAGTCGCAAAGCCATGGCGGATCTCGTGGTTGCCAGCCGTGTGCAGGCCGCGCTGGCGACCGACGAGGCGACGGCCAGCGCCGAGGTCAAAGTGCGCGCCGACGATGGCGTCGTGTACCTCAAAGGCAAGCTTCGACAGAGTGGACTGGCCGGTGCAATCGTCCAAGTCGCCGAGAAGGTCGCCGGTGTCAAGAAAGTGAATCGCGAACAACTCGGCGCACCAGACCTACTGGTGTAGTCGCGCTCTACTGCGCGGGGTGGGACCGAACGGGCCTAGCTCGTACCGCGCCGTTCATCATCGGCGCCCTCTGCCGGGGCGGAACGCTCTTCGGCAATATGCAAGACGAGGTCGCGCAGCTGGCTCAGCTTGAACGGCTTCGGGATGAAGTCCACTGCGCCTTGCTTCAGCGCATCTCGGGCGGACTCCGCGGTTGCAAACCCCGTGATCACCACTACCCGCGTGGAGGGATGTTGGTCGCGTACGAACTGGAGCACCTCTATCCCGCTCGGGCCGGGCATCTTCAGATCAGTGATGACCACGTCGAATCGTTCAGCAGCAATTCGGTCGAGCGCCTTGCGGCTGTCCGTAAACGCCTCCACCCGAAACCCGAGCTTCTCCATCGCCGCCTGCACTCGATCACAGACGATTCGCTCGTCGTCCAGGACCAGAATGCGAAGTTTCGGGGTCATGCTTCACTCCGCGGGCGGCCTGCGCTCAATGCAGGGGCCAGCCGGACCCGTCCCTTGGCCATGGGGCTCTCACGCTTCTCGTTCTGCGTTGCGGCTGGACCGGCGCGACGCGCGCGCCTTTTTCCCGGCCTTCTTGACCAACGTGTACATGTCATTCAGCCGGAACGGCTTGTTGATGAAGTCGTAGGCGCCGACTGCCTCCGCTCCCCGTGCCGCCTCAATCGTCGCGTACCCCGTGATGATGATGACCTGGGTGGGCAGACTCTGCTGCTTGACGAACATGAGCACATCGAGGCCTGTCGGCCCCTTCATCTTCAGATCGGTGATGACCACATCGAAGCGCTTCTCGGCTAGGCGATCAATGGCTGTCTGACTCTCGCCAAAGGTCTCCACCCGTAGGCCTTTCTTGGAGAGAAACTCCTGCAGCCGCTCGCAGACAGTGGGTTCGTCGTCGAGCACCATGATTTCGAGTTCGTTAGCCATCGACCCTCCCGAATTCCAAAGATCCGCCCCGCAGCGCCCCAGAACGAAGTTCTCAGCCAGCCTGCTCCCAATCTCTTCGTCGCGCAACAGGATGTCGAGTTGACGGGCGAAGCCTATTAGCCGGCCCACCATCTGTAACCGCTCCACCACCGCCTCCGCCGAGACTCCCCCTAAACGGCCCACCACGAGCTCACCGTTCTGGTCCACTGCAAAGTCGTAGTGCGCCAGGATCTCTGACAGCACTCGGGCTCGCCTGGTGCGGCGCGTAAGGTCGGTCACCCCTCCCACGAAGCGGAACAGGATGTAGCTGTGATTTGCACTCTCGGATAGGTAACAGTCAACCACATTGAAGTGGTAGCCGAGGCGAAGGTTCAGGTTCAGGTACCGCCGCGAAATGATCGCCACATTTCTTTCCACCGCCGCGGCGCCTGGCAGAGTGAGTACCCGCGCGCGCGTGGCACTCGACATGAATCCCTCCAGGTCCATGTCGGCCGGGTTGGTTGACCACGTCCCAGGGGCGGTCAGGCCCGACAGCAAAGCCACCAGGGGCTCGCAGGCGACGTCGGCGCGATCGACGACCCGCTTCTGGCTTTCGCCAATGAGCCCACCACCGATGTCGATGATCACTAGATCGAGGGGAATGTCCAGGTCGAGCCGGCGCACCCGCCTGCCGCCGCGTCCGAGGTCGAGCGCACCAGTCTCGGAGAGCTCGGTGACGGCTCGCTCGTGGGCAAAGCGGACGATGTCGTGGTAGCTCAGACAACGCTCCGGCACGAACTCCGAGCTGCTCGGATCACTGAGTCGCAGAGGCACGACGTGCTTCAACATGCCGCGCAGAAGCCGAAACTCAGCCGTATCCTCGTAGGTGTCCCCGCTCAGTAGGCCGTAGCGCAACAGCTCGTGGACGATGCCTTCGTAGATGATGTTCTCCTGAGCATCGACGGTCACCTCCTGGCCGGTTTCCAGGAGGGCAGTCGCATCCCCAGTATCCAGAATGGTGGGCACGCGGTACTCCCTGGCAACCGTCGCCAGGTGGCCGGTGGTCGCACCGACATCGGTAATCACGGCCCTCGCCGAGCTGACCAAGGCGGAGAGCCTGGGCGACGCGTAGCGCGCCACGACCACGCTCCCCGGCGGCACGACGCCGGCGCGCTCGCCCGGCCCAACGACACGAACCTTGCCGCTACCAATTCCGCGGCAGGCCACTGCCCCTTTCCCCTTCATCAGTACGCGATGCTTCCGCAGTGCCTGTGCGAGCTCGTCGCCCCTCGTGGTCTTGGGAGCGCTGAGCGTGAGCGGTCGGGCCTGCAAGATGGTGACTCGCCCAATCTCGTCCACCGCCCACTCCACGTCCTGGGGACGCTTCAGGTGGCGTTCGATCTGCAGCGCTGTGCTGGCGATCTCGCTCGCCATCGCGTCCGAGATAGCCGGCTGCTCACGCCGAGCGTCCGGGACCTCGACCCGCTGCACACCACCCCCGTGAATCGGCACGTACATCTCTTGCTTGGCGGCAATCTCACGCCGAAGTACCCGGTGCGGGGGAAGGCGCGAGACCTCGAATCGGTCGACGGCACCTCTGCCCTCGACCACCATGAGCCCTAATCCGTGGGCCGCGGTCACGACGACCGCCTCGCTCTCGGGGGCAGTGGGATCCAGCGTGAATGCGACTCCGCTGGCCGTTGCGGTGACCATGCGCATGCAGCCGACTGCCATGGCTGCTTCGACCAAAGGCAGGCCATGCTCTCGCCGGTAGCTCAACACACGCGGCCGAAACAGGCTCGCCAGCACGCGCAGATACGCTCGCGGCACTTCGCGGCGGGGCACGTTGAGTACCGTGGTGTACTGCCCGGCAAAGCTCAGCTCGCTATCCTCCCCCAGCGCGCTGCTGCGAACGGCGAACACCGAGTCGCGATCGAATCCACGAAGCGAGCGCTGGATGGCCCTGCCTACGTCGCGGGGCAGTCGAGCCGCGATGATGGCCTCGACGAGCCTGCGGCCCGTCTCCTCCGGATCCCCGGCGACGTGGCGCAAAGCGTCGAGCTGCTCAACCAACGGTGGGCTGGCAGTCACTCGTCCAAAAGCGCACGCCGTAACCACGAAGCCCTCTGGAATGTTGACAGAGAGCCGACCGCGCAGCTCGCCCAACCTGGCCATCTTTTCGCCAGCTGAACCAACCGATTCGCTACTCAGCTCCGCCAGATCGACGACCAGTGGACCGCTCTCGACGACCACCCGCGACTCCAGGGTTGCGCGCACGGCTGCTCTGATCCGCTCGAAGGCTTCGCCCAGACCAGGGTAGCGGTCGCCGGATATCTCGCTCAGGTCACGCACTACCGTACCCACCGCGTGGGCGAGCTCGGCGTCGAGCCACCGCAGGTACTGCATGTCGAACAGATAGTCGCCGCCGAGCTTCTCGCCTGCGTCCGCCATCAACTCGAGGACGCGGTTGTTGTTGTCGAGCAACTCGCGGAAGCTCTCAAACCTCGCGCGAAGCGCTGCGACGACGTCAGGTTGGCTTCGGCGGCCGAAGAGCTTGCTCCAGCGAGCCATTACCGCGCCTCAGTGAGGGCCGCTCGCCTTGCGCCCAAAAAGGAGCCCCGTGAGCACGCCGGCGACGATCGCTACGAGAACGGCCGCGAATCCGTAGACCAGGCTTCGATCCGCGGCCAGCGACCGCAGGGCTCGGACGAGACCCGCCTGCTCGAGTCGTAGCGAGGCCGTCCCGATCTCGTGTCCATGTCCGTGCTCGAACCCGATCACGTCCACCGTGTATTCGCCCACCGGAGTCCGCGCCGGCAGGGGGAGCGACACGGTGGCGCTCGCCTGCTTCGACCCGAAAGGCTGGACACGCACAGCGTTTTCGTCGATCCGGTAAACGCCCTCCTGTTGCTTGAGCTTGACGAACTGCTCAAACGCCGCCGCCTCGGGGCCAGCGTGCCGGGCCAGCGCGCCGTAGCCCAGGTCAAAGCGATCGAGCTCAGCCTCGGGTGCCAGCTCGGCGAGCGGCACAGAAGTGGCCAGCAGGTATGCGGTAGGTGCGCTCTCGAGGGTCACTTCGCCCACGTTCATCCACAGCACGCCCCACACCTTGCCCTTGGTCTTGAGCTCCACCCGACCGCGCTTGCCCATGAGCCGAATCGCCACCTGGTAGCCCTTGGGCACGGTGGCGTGCACACGTGGCGCCAAGCCGCCGTAGAACAAGTCGACTCCGATGCGCTCCGGCTCCACGGACACGTTGCCGTCGCGCGCTTGCCGTTCCCGCCGTTGGGCTGAGGCGCTGGCACCGAGGAGCAGGCCCAAGACCACGATCGAGATGATACGTGCGACGGACATCATGCCCGCTGGGGCTCGGTCCACATCACGGCGGAACGTCCTGCCACCGCGCCACCACTTTCGCGCTCGCCACGGCAGAGAAGATGCATGCCGACTCGTGGGCCAGACCACTAGTGTCCTCCTGCGTAGGCAACCAGCACGTCCGGCTCGAGCAGCAACCCAAGCAGCATCTTGCCCATCACGCCCAGCACCACGACGGCCATGAGGATCTTGAGCTGTTCCGCCTTGAGCCGCTTGCCGATCCTGGTGCCAATTTGGGCTCCCACGGCCGACCCCACCAGCAGCATCAGCGCGAGTATGAAGTCGACGGTGTGGTTCATGTAGGACTGCAGCACCGTTACGTTGATGCACGTGAACAGGATCTGGAACAGGCTGGTCCCAACTACCACGTGCATGGGCATCCGCAACAGGTAGACCATGACCGGAACCATGATGAATCCACCGCCGACACCCATGATCGCGGCCAGCACACCCACCGCAACGCCCAGCCCGAACGGCAACAGCGGCGAGACCGTGATCTTCGAACGAGGGAAGTGCATTCTGAACGGAAGCAACTCGACGATCCGCCGATAGATCGATCGCTTCGCCGGCATGGCACCCGACTGTTCGGGCGCACGGCGCCTGATCGCCGTCAAGCTCTCGAACAACATGTAGGAGCCGATCCCGCCGAGCATCACCACGTACACCACCGTGATCACGAAGTCGGCCTCGCCGAGCGAGCGCAGCAACTTGATGATGCGAACACCCCCGGTGCCGCCTGCCACGCCGCCTAACAGCATCAAGGTGCCGATCTTGAAGTCGACGTTGCCGGCCCGCGAGTGGGCGATGCACCCGGAGGTGGAGGCGGCCACAATTTGGTTCGAGTCCGAGGCGGCAGCCACGGTCGGCGGGATGCCGATCATGATCAACAGCGGCGTCAGCAGGAAGCCACCACCGACGCCGAACAGGCCCGACAGCAACCCCACGAGTCCACCCAGGCCCACGAGCAACGCGATGTTGATGGCGTTGCCGGCTATCGGCAGATAGATGGAAAAGTTCACGTCTGCCCTGTTGCCCTCTGGTTGGCTGTGTCGTCGTTGCTACGCGGCAGGTAGATCGAGAAGGTGGTGCCCGAGCCAACCTTGCTCTTGACCTCGATCGTGCCGCGGTGATTCTGGATGATGCCGTAGGTGACCGAGAGCCCGAGGCCGGTTCCCACGCCCACTTCCTTGGTGGTGAAGAAAGGATCGAAGACGGAAGCGAGATGCTGTTCGGGAATTCCGACGCCGGTATCCGCCACGTCCAGCCTGACCATGTCGTCCTCCGCTAGCGAACCTCGCACGGATAGATTGCCCCCCCGCGACATCGCCTGAATCGCGTTCAGGAACAGATTCAAGCACACCTGTTCCAAGCTCCGCGGGTTGCCCCGCACGCGTGGCAGATCGGGTGGGAGCTCCACGTCGAACTGAACGTCGTTCAGGGCCGCCTCGTTGCTCATCAGCCGGACTCCGCGCCCGACGACATCCGCCAGTGAGACGGACACGAACACGGGCGTGTCTTGGCGAGTGAAGTCCAGCAGATTTCGAACCGTGCCGCCAGCACGCTCCACATGCGTCAGGATGTCTCGGAGCATCCTCTGCTTCTCAGCGTCGCTGTAGTCGTCGAAGTTCTCGAGCATCGCCTCCGTGTCGAGGCTGATGTTGTTCAACGGGTTGTTCAACTCGTGCGCGATCCCCGCGGTCAGCGTACCCACGGCAGCCATCTTGCTCGTCCGGGACAGCTTGGCTTCGTGGTTTCTCAGCTGACGGACCATCTGATTCACCGCGAGCGCAAGGTCCGACAGCTCATCCCGGAAGCGCCTCTTGGGCAAGATGGGGGCGTAGTCGCCCGCGGCAATGCGCTTCGTGTGGCGCAGAAAGCGCCCGATGGGCGTCAGGATCTGGTGGGTCAACAGGTTGCCGATGAAAACGATCATGAGCAACACCACGACCAGCGCCCCGGTGCCCATGAGCTTCGAGCTACGCAGCAACGTGTGCATTCGTAGCCTTTCCTGATCGACCAAGGTACCGGCGTCCAGGAGGAGCTGCGCGCCATGTTTGCGCAGATCGCGTTCGATTTCCGCGCGCTCGTCTCGGTCGGTGCCCTGCCGGACATTTCGCAACGTGTGCAGTCGGTCGAGCAGGCGAGTGTACTCCTCCAAGTTCCGCTCCACGCGCTCGAACTCTTCCGCTCCCACCCGCTTGCGGATGCTGCGATCGGCACTCCGCAGCAGCAGATGCGCGGTGTGGGCCTCGGAGAGCGCGTCGTCGAGGTTGCTGCCATAGAGGAAGTAGTTCTTCTCGTAACGTCGCGCCTGTTCGAGCTCGAGCGCGCAGTTGCTCACCTTCTCCAGAAACTCCTGCGACGTCCGCACCTCGTTGAGGGACACCAAGGAGGCGACCGTCACCGCAGCGGTGAGCAGAAAGCAGGCTCCGAGCCCCACCGCGATGCGCAGTCGGATACTGACATACCGACGCTCAACCAGCGCGCGCTCTGCTTCCCGAACCGCCCGATCGTACCCGCTGCTCTCGTCGCTCTCGTCGCTTGCGTCGGCTCCCACCCGTGAGGCATCGCTCCCCGCGCTGTTGCTCGTCGACCCCATGGCGTGGCCTATTCGGAGCTACCACATTTCGCGAAGCGCGTAGCGTATGAAAGCCGGATTCCTGGCAAAGCGGGAGATTCTTGGGCTCGAATCGGGCAACCAGCTCGTCTGCCGCCACCATGCGCGTGGCCATGGTTTGTTGCAGCTCGGTCGAGCGGACTGAAATTCGGCCTCATCCGGCAGCCTGCGACTGGAACACGGGGGGCGACTGGAAGCGACCTGCGGCACCGCAACGCTCGGGTCTCAATGATGCCTAGGTGCACGACTCCCGAATGCGGGTTGCCGCGCGAGCGTATTCTCGGGCACCGGAGCCCCCGATGACCGCTTTCAAACGCAGCCAGGCGAAATACGTCAAGAAATCGTACGAGACCACGAACTGGCCCGAGTACGAGACGGGCCTGCAGCAACCCGGCAGCCTCACGGTGTGGATCTCCGGGGACGAGATCAAGGGATGGCCCCCCCCAAGTGTGACGCGCCAGGCTCGATGCGCGCTTTGTGGTTCCGAATTCCGTTTGCACCAGCCTGTCCATTCCAGAAACGTCGTCACACTCGATGTGGAGCCGAGATCGGACCTCGGAGAAGTCCAGGACGACGCAAGCTGGCGGCTGATCGTACACATGCGGCATCTCGAACACGGGGCCACGCGCGCCGGACGCACTGCTCCGGCAGTAGGCTCCCCCGAAGCAACGCGGACTCAAGCCGCCCGTCGTGCGTAGAGATGGTGCAACCCACCCACCACCGGAAGCTCGATCACCTCACCACTTCCGGGCGGCTCTACCGGTCGCGGTTCCGCGGAGTCCTTGTCGAGGGACAGATGAATGCGGCACGGGTGGTAGTAGTCCGACACGTACCTACGCAGCAGCCGTCGAAGGTATCGCCTGTTCATCACGATCGCATGATCCACGAGTTCCCTCCGCAGCGTGCCGATCACGCGTTCGACGTAGGGCGATTGCCGGGGTGGACGAAGTTATTGGGACCCACAGGTGGCCGGAGCGGAGGCGGTAGGACCCTGAACCAGTCTCCGCCGCTCCATAAGCGTCTCTATTCTTGCCGCAGACTAACTTTTTGGTAATAATAGCTTCCGTTATGCCAAGGAAGAGCGCATCGCCCCATCCGGCCGTCCGGCGACTCCTCAAGGAGCTCGGCGAGAACATTCGCCTGGCTCGGCTCAGGCGCGGCTTCTCGATGGAGCTCGTCGCCGAGCGAGCGGGGATGTCGCGCCCCACCCTGCGCGCGGTCGAGAGCGGTGAGCCAGGGGTCACGCTCGGCTCCTACGCCAACGTGCTGCACAGCCTGGGACTGCACGAGGACCTGGCGCTCGTCGCCCGCGACGATGAGCTTGGACGCAAGCTTCAAGACGCCGAACTCCCGACGCGTCGTCGGGCGCCGAAGCGCACTGGGACGGCCGGCTCTTCCAAGAAAGCCACGAAGAAGGACAACGACGGATGAGGAAGCAGCGCGTCGTAGAGGTCGTCGCCGACTGGGTCGGTCTCGAAGGCTCCACGCTGATGGGCCACCTGACTGCGACACCGGCTCGTGGCAAGGAGGTCTTCGCCTTCGAGTACGACAAGGCGTGGCTGTCCACTGCCTCGCGGCAGCAGCTCGATCCGTCCATGGCCCTCTATGGAGGACCGCAGTACCCCGCGAAGAACCGCGAGAACTTCGGTGTGTTCCTCGACTCCTCGCCCGACCGCTGGGGGCGCGTGCTCATGCGACGGCGCGAAGCCCAGCTCGCCCGCGCAGAGGGACGAACGGAGCGCCGTCTGCTCGAGTCGGACTATCTGCTCGGGGTCCACGACGGGCACCGCATGGGGGCTCTCCGCTATCGAATGGATGGGCGATTCCTCGACGACAACGATGAACTCGCATCACCGCCCTGGACCTCGCTGCGCGAACTCGAGCACGCGAGCCTGCAGCTCGAGCGACCAGGCGTCGAAGACGACCCTGACTACGGCCGTTGGCTGCGGATGCTCATCGCACCCGGTGGATCGCTCGGCGGTGCGCGCCCCAAGGCCAGCGTTCGAGACGAACGCGATCGGCTTTGGATCGCGAAGTTCCCAAGCCGCAACGACGAGGACGACATCGGTGCGTGGGAGCGCGTGGTCCATGACCTTGCTGAGCGGGCTGGGATTGACGTTCCTGAGGCGCAGCTACGTCGCTTCGGCTCGAGCAAGGGCGACGGGCACCACACGTTCTTGAATCGCCGTTTTGACCGCACCGACGACGGTGGACGGCTGCACTTCGCCTCGGCGATGACGTTGCTCGACCGCGTTGATGGCCAGGGCGCCGACGACGACGTCAGCTACGTGGAACTCGCGGACCTGTTGATGCGCCTGGGCTCGAACACGTCGGCGGATCTCGAGCAGCTCTGGCGTCGCATCGTGTTCTCCATCTGCGTGTCGAACACGGATGACCACCTGCGCAACCACGGATTCATACTGCAGCCCACGGGCTGGGCGCTCGCTCCTGCCTACGACATGAACCCAGACCCGCATGGCGCGGGCCTCAAGCTGAACATCTCGGAGACGGACAACGCCCAGGACATCGACCTCACCCTGTCGGTGGCGTTGGTGTTCCGAGTGAAGAAGAAGCGTGCCCAGGAGATCGTCGCCGAGGTCACGGGCACCGTGAACCAGTGGCGCTCGGTGGCCACGAGCCACGGGCTTCCCCGTACGGCTCAGGACCGAATGCTTCGCGCCTTTCGAGTAGCCGAGGCCTGGGCTGCCGACTGAGAGCGACTGCCCTGCTGTCGGTCAGAACATCCTGGACTTCTCTGCGCGGTAGTTCGGCATCCTGGCTTTCTTCGGCGCTTTCAGCTTCGCCTGCCTGTTCACGCTGCGCTCACGTGGTTCGCGTCCGATGTCCCCGTCGCCGTGCATGCCGCACATGACAGCGCCCGGTTCGCGTCCAGGCCGCTGCGCTGCCAGTCGAACGTCTCGTCCACACAGAGCGCAACAGGCACAGGCTGCCCGCACCATAGCGCCAGCGCTTCGAGCAGCGTCGACAATGCCCGTGGGTGCGCGACTTGCGTCAACGGCGGCAAACGCGCCAGCAGTCGATCGCCACTCTCGTCTTCGATCAGCACTCGCGTCTGACTTGTCGTCGCCGTGATCGTCGCTCTCATGATGACCATCGTTGTCCTTGGCGCCGCCCGTGGGCGTGAGGTCGATGGTGGAGGACTCGGCCAACTTCTCGGAATGGTTATCCATCACGCGGTGTGCCTCTCGAAGCCGGGCGCGATGGTCGCGGTTGCGGTCCCGGTGATCGGCCAGGCCCTCTTTGCTGCTCTGGTGGCGTCGGCGGGCGTGGCGGCGAGCCTCCTCTAGAGCGAGCTGCGCGCAGCTCGCTGAGCAGTATTTGCGCCGATTTCGGTCACACTTCTCGCAGACGACGAACGCCCTGACGAACGTCAGCGACACGGACTACATGAACTGAGCTGTCTGGTTCGCGCTTCCGCCCAACGCCACAGTGCGCGAGCGGCTTGGTCTGCAATGACATCTGTGTGCCAGTGGACGACGAGAACAACTGCGGAGCGTGTGGCGCTGCGTGCCATCCCTCGGAGTCCTGCGTGGGAGGGCTGTGCCAGTGCTCGTCCGCGAGCGACCATTGGTGCGCGTCGGCAGGCGCCTGCGTCGACCTCACATCCAGCGCGCAGCACTGTGGCGCCTGCGATGCAGGCTGTCCGGCTGGCACCCATTGCTCGTCGTCTCAGTGCGCCTGCGATGATGCGAGCCTGCGGCTGTGTAACTCGGTCTGCGTGGACGAAGAAACGTACGCGGAGCAGTGCGGAGACTGCGCGGGTGAATGCTCCGGTCAAATGCAGTGCATCGACTCGGAGTGTCGCTGTCCGGATCCCATCGTGGCCGCCCCGGTCAGACTCACCGACTCGTCCAGTAACTCCACCCGTCCGCGTGCCGCCTGGAACGGCACGCACGTCGCAGTCGCCTACTTCGACGGGACGGACAACTATCTGACTAGCTCGGGGCGCAACGGCAACGTGTATGTGGCCCTGCTCCACCCGGACGCGACGCGCGCCGTCGCGCGGGACATCCCGGTGACGACATTCGACCTGGCAGGGACAGAGCGAACGGGGTACGTGAGGTATCCTGCGGACATCGTCTGGACCGGGATCGAGTTCGGAGTGGTGTGGGGGTAAGTCGACACCACCAATTCCGCCGCAGCCGTCTACCAGCTGGCATTCCAGCGTATGGCGCCGGATGGATCTCTCCTCGGGCCACAGGTTATCCTGGCGAGTGAGGGGCGAGACATGTTCACGTACCCTGAGCTGAGATGGAATTCCGTCTACGGCGGATACGGAGTCGCGTCGCTCAACATGGCGACCCGGGACCACGAGCTCAGACTGATCGGCGCGGACGGGACCGCCTCGGAGCCCCCCCTCGTGTTCCCGTCACCCGTGGTCATGCCGAGCGGACCGGAGAACGCCATTTCCGTCCTCAGCGTGACGCCGACTGGCGAATGGGGCCTGGTCCAGGACATCTACAGCTTGATTCACCTAGTCCTCGTGAGTGCAGATGGGACCCAGTACAACCAGCCCGAAGACCTAGCCTAGTTCTCGGATCAAAACGCGCAAGGGCGCGGATACAAACGAGAATCTGC